>CAZSOA010000022.1:0-32022 GCA_964608305.1 uncultured Desulfofustis sp.
TCCAGGATGTGCTCATCGTTCCGTCCGCCGCCCGTTCAATCGACGAATCGCTGGTCATGATGAACACTATCTACCATACCGCCGCCGAGCAGACCTATCACCGGTACGGCATGCGGTTGCTGACCGCCGACGAAGGCGGACTCGCGCCGCCGTTCGAAAGTTCCGAAGCGATGCTGCAGGCCGCGGTCTCGGCCATCAGCGGCGCCGGTTTTGCGGCTGGGGTCGATGTCCACCTCGCACTGGATATCGCTTCCTCCCATTTTTTCACCGACGGGCAGTACCAACTCGACGACACGATGCTTTCACCGGAAGGAATGATCGAGGCCCTCAGCGACTGGTGCAGACGATACCCCATTGTCAGCCTTGAAGACGGCCTTGCCGAAAACGACTGGGCCCACTGGCCGCGCCTCCGGCAAACGGTGGGCACATCGGTGCTGGTCCTCGGGGATGATCTGCTCTGCACCAACCCGGACCGGATCCGCCGGGCCGTCGAGTGCTCCGCCTGCAACGGCCTGCTGCTCAAGGTCAACCAGATCGGGACGCTTAGCGAAGCGGCTGTCGCTTACTCCCTTGCCAAAAACGCCGGCTGGCAGGTGACCATCAGCGTGCGCAGCGGCGAAACAGAAGACGATTGGGCCGCCGATCTTGCAGTCGGCTGGTCGGCAGATCAGTTTAAAAACGGTTCGATCACCCAGTCGGAGCGACTGGCAAAATACAACCGCCTGCTGGAAATCGAGGCAGACCGACGGCTGCCGCTGAACCGCTGGCCGTAAGCACGTGCACACCAATTGTACAAGGACGCTATGGCGATCATTGCAATAAAAAACGACGGTCGACGGATTGAAGCGAACCCGTCCCGCTCAATGCTCGTCACCTTGCAGATGCATGATGTTCCCATACAAACGATCTGCGGCGGTCAAGCCGGTTGCGGGAAATGCGTCGTCAGGGTGCTCTCCGGAAGCAGGTTTATCAGTCCGAAAACCCCCGCCGAAGAAAAACGCCTTGCTGCGATCGGCGCCGACGAAACGATGCGGCTCGCCTGTCAGAGCCACCCGGCAAGGGATATAGAAATAGAAATAATTAACTACCTGAGTGACGACAAACCATTCGTACGCTGATTTTTCACCGACAGGCTACCTCCAGGCGTGGACAATACGGTTTGTTTCCCGACGAATACCTGACGACGTCATGCAACTTCTTCTTTGACTTGCCGCAGGTTTTTCTGCTTTACTGAGGCCAGCTTTTCCAACCTGCAACGCTTTGATCTTGAACAATAAGGAATAGCAATGAACCTGCGCGATCTCTCCATAAAATGGAAAGTCCTCATCCTCGCACTCGCTTCTCCGATCTTTATCGCCGCCCTGATGGCCTGGCAACGTACCGATGATATTCGCAGCAACGCGGAGAAAACGGTCATCGACAAAAGCAAGGCGATCGTCCTGATGGCCGAAGCCACTCGGGACGAAATGGCGAGAAAGCTGGACCTGGGGGTTATCCGCCCGTTTGATCAGATTGAGCCATCCCGGGTCATTGAAGCGGTACCGATTGTCACTGCCATGCAGGTTGCCGCCATGAAGGCCGAAGAGGCAAATTACCGGTTCCGGGTCCCCAAGGTCAACCCGCGAAACCCGAAAAACGAACCGACTTCATTTGAATTGCAGATTCTAAACGAAATCAAAGCTGCCGGTCTCACCGAGAAAATTGTCGTTTCAAAAAATGAAATCAGGTATTTCCGACCAATAACGTTAACCGAAGAATGCATGTTCTGCCACGGCGAGCCGAAAGGCGCCACCGATCCCACCGGCGGCACCTTGGAAGGCTGGAAAGTTGGGGAAATCCACGGTGCTTTTCAGATTATCAGCTCGCTTGAAGAAACCAACCGCGAGATTCGTCGAACAACCGTCTCGATCATCCTCTGGGCCCTTGCCATCGTTGCGCTCTTTTCGCTGATCACCTGGCTGCTCCTTGACCGGAGCATCATCAAACCGTTGCAGCTCTCGTCCGATGCGATCAGAAAGATCGCCGCCAAGGACCTGACCACTGATATTCAAGCAACCGGCAACGATGAATTCGGCGCAATGAATCGCGATCTCATCGATATGAAGACCCAGCTTCGCGGGGTAATCGGCGGCATTGCCCGGACTGCCGACGGTCTCGATGAAAAATCCACCGAGCTGAGCGAGTCGGCGCAAACGCTTGCTGCCGGCAGCACCGAGATGAATTCACGTTCGTTGTCCGTGGCCACCGCGGCTGAGGAGATGAGCGCAAACATGAACTCGGTGGCGGCGGCCACCGAGGAGGCGTCAACGAACATCGCCCTGGTCTCCGAAGCCACGACCGGTATGACCAAAACCCTCAACGACATTGCCCGCAACACGGAAAATGCGCAGGCCATTACTGCAACCGCCGTCAAGGAGGCCGAGTCGGCGTCAACCAAAGTCAACGAACTCGGTCTGGCCGCCTCGACCATCGGCACGGTAACCGAAACCATCACCGAGATATCCGAGCAGACCAACCTGCTCGCGCTCAACGCAACCATCGAAGCGGCCCGGGCCGGTGAGGCAGGCAAAGGATTTGCCGTTGTCGCCAACGAGATCAAGGAACTGGCACGGCAAACCTCGGCGGCTACAGACGAAATCAAAAGCCAGATCGAGGGAATCCAGGCATCGACGACAGAGACCATTGACCAGATTCAGCGCATCACCGATGTAATCAATGAGGTCAACGAGACCGTTGCGGTCATCGTTCAGGCGGTTGAGGCGCAGACCAAAACCACCAATGAGATCGCCGACAATATCGCCCAAGCCACCCTTGGCATTCAGGAAGTAACGGAAAATGTCAGCCAGAGTTCCGTAGTCGCCGATGAAGTTGCCAGGGATATCAATACCGTCAGTGTCAATGCAACCGATGTGGCTGGAAAAAGCGAGCAGATGAATATGAGTGCAGCACGCCTGCGGGAAATGGCCAGAGAGTTGCGCACGATGATCAACGAGTTTTCAGTCTGACCACACCATGTTTTGAGGAATCACGTGACAAAACCGAAATCCGCATCAATCAACGAGAAACGGCGGGTCTCATCCGGCATCGCCGATTTGGACCGCCTGCTCGGCGACCTGTTCATCGGGGACAATGTCCTCTGGTATGAAGAGGCCGGCAGTTTTTCCTCTGCATTCTGTCTGAGCTTCATCACGGAGACGTTGCGCGTCGGCAAACCGCTTATCTACGTCAGCTTCGACCGCTCGCCGAAAAATCTCGTCTCCTACCTCGGTCCGCTCGCCGAAAACCAGAACCTGACGATTCTCGACTGTTTCACCAACGGTAAAGGAGACCGGAGCGAGGTCTTCAATAAATTTTACGAAAAGGACGGCGCCCTCTGGCCGTACAAGGTGATCAAGGTCACCGAACCGGGCGACGCCGCTCAGGTCGCTGAAACCATCTTCGGGCTGCACGACACCCTGCGCGGCGATGTGCATTATATCCTCGACAGCCTTACCGGCATGCAGGCCCTCTGGAGCGAGGAATCGGTTCTCGATTTCTACGTGCGCACCTGCCCGCGCCTCTACGAACTGGACACCATCGCGTACTGGCTCGTCGAGAAAGGCGCTCATTCGAGCAAGGTCAGAGCCAACATCAACAAAGTGGCTCAAGTCGTCATCGATCTCTCGGTCCGCCGGGGGAAATCAGCCCTGAAGATCATCAAGGCCGAAAAGCGACACTCCAAGCATCTCAACGAACATCATGAGTTTCGCTGCGAGGAGACCGATATCGTTTTTGTTGGCCAAAGGCAACCTGCCGGCAAATTCGATCTCGGCGCCCGTATCAGGAATATTCGACAGAAACAGGGGTTGTCTCAGAAGCAGGTGGCCGAGTTGACCGGCGTCACCCCGAGCACCATTTCTCAGGTTGAAAAGAACCTGATCTACCCGTCATTACCGGGACTGTTCCGGCTGGCCGATAGCCTGTCGGTCGATGTCGGCGCATTTTTCAAGGAGTCATCCAACGATCGCGGGGCCCTTGTCTATCCGGCAAATGGCCGGGCCCCGATAGCGACACCGAAGTTCTCCATGGAGTTCGCGGAACTTGAGCACCTCCTGCCCCCGGAACATTCACTGCCCGCAGAAGCCGTGCTGGTTCGCGTGCAACCGGGTAAGAAACTGGCCGGCCATTTTTTTGCAAACAAAGGCAAGGAATTGGGATTCCTGCTCAAAGGGAGGCTTGAACTAACTGCAGGCGGAAGGACCCAGACACTCTCGGCAGGAGACACCATCTATCTGCCGCTTGACACCCCCGATCGGTGGCGCAATCCAACCAAAGAAGCCGCCGAACTGCTCTGGCTCACTTTCACGTAAGCACCGCTGACGGGCGGCGCCTTGCAACGGCGCCGCCCATCCGTCTCAGGCAAGGAGAATTTCCCGAGCGCAACTATTATTGGCATCGGTGATAAAGGTGATGCCGGTTTCCTGTGCAGTCTCCCGGTTGGCAGCAAAGATGTCGTCCCGGTTGATTTGACAGACCTTGAATTTGCGTGCTCCGGCAAGCAATTGTTGCAAGCCGCAGGCCAATTTATCGACCATCGTGTACATCGCAATCGCCCCGTATGGGATAGCCGCCATTTCCTCTCTGCCCACCCGCTTTTCCACATCGAAATAGGAGGCGAACAACTCCTCAGGAGAACTGCCCAGATCACTGACCGATTTCGGCAGGCGATCCCAGTTGCCGCTGACTTTTCCCCGGCGATCCGGATGCAAGGCGCCCTCGATGTTGGCTCCAAGAAAACCGGGAATCATAAAGCTGCGTCCCATACAGATCAGCTTGACAAACGGCGCACCCAGAGCCAGCCCTTTAAAGATGCTGTCTTCCAATGCAAAACCGCCGGCAAAAGCCAGGTCGACCACCCGCTTCCCCTGATCGGCGAGCAGGCGGGCATATTCATAGGCCTTGGCATGCAGATTGATCGAGGGTACCCCCCAGCTCTGCATCATATTCCACGGACTCATCCCGGTTCCACCACCGGCACCGTCAATGGTCAACAGATCAAGCCCGGCATCGGTGGCGAAGCGCAATGCCATGGCCAGTCCTTTCATACCGTAACAACCCGTCTTCAACGAAATCCTGGAAAATCCGAGGCTGCGCAGGTAGTCGACGGTTTTCATGAAATCTTCACGCACCAGCTCAACAGTTTCGAGGTGGGTCGCACCGAGCCGACTATGTCGGGCGAAACTCTTGATCGCCCCTTTGGCAAAGGCCTGGCGGACCTCATCAAGAGACGGGTCCGGATCAACCACGTAGCCGCGGTCTTTCAGGAACAGCGCATAGTCGAGGCTGGTTACCTGGATCTCGCCGCCGATGTTTTTGGCACCCTGCCCCCACTTGAGCTCAATGATGCAGCGGTCGCCATAGCGCTCGGCGACATATTCGGCAACACCGTTACGGGTGTCCTCGACATTGAGCTGGACGATCACCGCCCCGGAACCGTCGTGATAACGGCTGTAGATCTCGATTCGCCGATCAAGTTCCGGCGCTTTGTCGATCTTGCCGCCATTGAACCGCGAATCGCGATCGACCCCGACCACATTCTCACCGATGACAATCGGAATCCCTGTCAAAGCACAGCCGACCGCAAATGAATCCCAGTATTTAGCAGCGATGAAGGTCGAGCCGAGGGCGCCGGTCATCAGCGGCAGCTTGACGTTGGTTTTGACGCGGTTGCCAAACGAGGTGCTCAGATCGACATTGGGAAAAATGCAATGATCGGGATCATTGGTCAGACCGGCGGAAAGCCCGGTCGAACCATATGCATAGCCCTGGATTCTTAAGGAGTTGTAGGATACCCCGACATGGGTGATATTGTTCGCTCCGGCGGTGACCAATCCGAAGTCCCGCGGATAGAGGAGTTTTCGACCGACGAGGCTTGATTTCCAGGTTTCACACTTGCCGGCGCAATCGGCCCGGCAAAGCGTACACAACCCCGACTCCGCGGGGTTCCCCCGATTGACGGTACCCAATACATCATTAATCTTTTCGCTTCTTACCATCACTGCCTCCTTCAAGCTTGGTGCTTATGGGGCTTTCCGAGGACAGCGATGGCGACGAGCCGTCAAAAAAAAAGCATCCGTCCCCGGAAAGGAGATCAGACGCCGTTGTCTTCTTCTCGAACTGTCGTACGCCGTTGTACGATGGCTCGAGCATGCATTACTGGTGAGATTTTTAGCGATACTGAACTATCTTGTCAATAAAAAAGTGGGACAGATGGGGGCCTTGAAAAATTCGAAATTTCGTTCAAGATCGAGGCGCGCAAGAAAATTTTACCGCAGGCATATACATGATATTCCGAGGATAAAATGTGATTGCGCAACGATGAGATTGGGCGAAATGGCAATTTTTCAAGGTTCCCCGAAAGAGGGCGTTGCTTACCATTCCTCCGAGAGGATGATCGCTTCAGCCACGTCCTGCATCGATTTCCGGCTGTCCATGCTCCGCTTCTGGATCCATCGATAGGCTTCCTCACCGCTTATCTTGCGACGCCCCATCAGGATTTCCTTGGCACGCTCGATCTGCTTTCTTGTTTGCAGTTCCCGTTCGATGACCCGGGTCTTGATAATCAGCTCGGTGTTATGGATGGCGATCGCCGCCTGGCCGGCTACGGCAGTGAGCATATTGATGTCCGTCTCAGAAAATCGATGCGGCTTGGCGGTAAAACAGTTCAATACACCGACGACGCGATCCTCCCGTCCCAGCAGCGGCACCCCGACCATGGCGACGAGGCCGAGCTTCCCGGCCATTTCCTTTTCTTTAAAGCGCTCGTTCTGCAAGACATCGTCGATCACATACGGCCGCCTGGTCGAGACGACAAACCCGACCACCCCCTCATCAAGATGCAACGTTCGATCTTTGATATACGCCGGTTCCAATGATTGTGTGGCTTTGAGCCTGATAACCGGCGGGCTGACGTTTTCATCAACCAGCCAGAGTGAGCAGATATCGACCCCGGTGACCTTCGCCGTCACCATGACGATCAGCTTGAACATGTCCTCCAGGAACAGATCGGAGGTGATCGCCTGACTGATATCCATCAGCGCTTTAATATAGTGATCATACGTCTGCTGATTCGATTGGTTCATAACGGCAGTGCGACAATGACAGGCACCTGATTAGACGGGGCAGGCCCGGTGAACCGACAACGGCTCGACGGTCGGAACGGCAACTCTGACGGTTCGCGACGGTTCACGTTCGTGGAGCCAGCGCAGCCCTGCGGCGGTAATCAGGTGGTAATGGAGATCCGGGTCAGACTGGATTATCCCCATACCTTCCATGGTGCGCAACAACGGCTGCAGCTGCCGGACGGTGATTTCCGTCCGGTCGGCAATGGCCTCTGTCGACACCAGGCGCGGTTTGGGGTTTTCGAGGTTTTCCGATAACACGGCAAGAATAAGCACCAGATGATGATTCCGTGACATAGCCTCTCCCTTTGTATGGTGATGGAACCACTGCCGTACCGACAGAAGGGATCGGTCGTCCCCGGGCAGCTCCCGACAGCAGGGCGCCCCGAAGACAACATCCACGATTATGTAACCAGGAATCGCTGAATCTGTAAAGCACAGATATACTGCAACTAAATCTTTGGTATTCGAATATATTGAGACTGAACAGGAATCACCCGTTCGCGCCCCAAAACCATCCGGGGGATAAGCGTAACCGCGACAACTTCTTCCCCCGGATAACGACCATGCTTAATCGCTGACCTTGTGAGCAGCAAGTTTTTCCAGAGCGAGAACCATGGCTGAATGATCAAGCCCACTATCGCCCTGAGCGGCGACGGCATTGAATAGCTCCTGGGCGGTTGCCGTGTTGGGCAGGGCAATCTGCAATTTTCTGGCATTGGCCAGCGCCAGGTTCAGGTCTTTTTGGTGCAGGCTGATCCGAAAACCCGGGTTGAAGGTCCGTTTGATCATCCGCTCTCCATGTACTTCCAGAATTTTGGATGAGGCAAAGCCGCCCATCAGGGCCTCCCGCACTTTAGCAGGATCGGCGCCGGCCTTGGAGGCAAACAACAACGCCTCACCCACCGCCTCGATGGTCAATGCCACAATAATCTGGTTGGCCACTTTGCACGTCTGACCGGCACCGTTCCCGCCGACCAGCGTGATATTCTTGCCCATCAGTTTGAAGATCGGCAATACTTTGTCAAACACTTCCTGATCACCGCCGACCATAATGGTCAACGTTGCCTGTTCGGCACCAACCTGCCCCCCGGAAACCGGCGCATCCAGATAGGCACAGCCCAGTTTATTGATCCGACCCGCAAACTCCTTCGTCTCGACCGGTGATATAGAGCTCATATCAACGACGATCTTGCCGCTGCTCAGACCGTCGGCAACGCCATGTTCACCGAACAGCACCGCCTCGACATCGGGCGTATCCGGGACCATCAAAATAACCAACTCGGCCGCCTCGGCCACTTCCTTTGCCGAGTTGCACAACACCGCGCCCTTCTCCTTTAAGTCCGGCGGCACACGATGATTGCCGTCCACATACACGCGATGACCGGCGTCGACCAGATGCCCGGCCATCGGCCCGCCCATGATCCCTGTTCCGAGAAAACCTATATTCATCGTCGATCCTCCCTGTTTATCGGTACCGGTCCAACCAGCCAAGTCCCGCCTCGGTTCCGGCAGCCGGTATGTATTCGCAACCGATCCAGCCCTGATAGCCGGCATCGTCGATTGCCTTGATAAGATTGTCGAAATTTATCTCACCGCTGCCCGGTTCATGGCGACCCGGATTATCGGCCAACTGAATATGGCCGATCCGCTCAATAAGCGTAGTCACCGTATTGATCAAGTCACCCTCCATTCGCTGCATGTGATAGATATCGTATTGCAGCCTGAGGTTGACATGATGAACCTCATCAAGCAAGCGGATGCCATCGCCCGAGGTGGTCAGCAGAAAACCGGGAATATCCTTATTGTTCAACGGTTCGACCAACAGACCGATTCCTTCCCGGGCCAAAAAATCGGCGGCAAAGCGCAGATTGCCGACCAGCGTCTCGACAACCCGATCCGCCGGTGTGTCTGCCGGCGCCAAGCCGACGAGGCAATTGAGCAAAGGGCATTTAAGGGCCTTGGCATACTCGATACCGCGTGCCACGCCATCCTTGAATTCCTGTTCTCGCCCGGGAATACAGGCGATGCCGCGTTCACCGGCCTGCCAATCACCGGCGGGCAGATTATGTAACACCTGCTGCAGCCCCTGCTCGAAAAGCCGTTCGGCCACCTGCTCAGCGGGCCAATCATATGGAAACATGAACTCCACGGCAGTGAAACCGCTCTTGGCTGCCTGTGCGAACCGCTCGAGGAAGGCAACCTCGGTAAACAACATGCTCAGATTCGCGCTGAATTTCGGCATGACTCGAATCTCTCCCTGGTAATTACAACGGTCGACATCACCGTCGCGCTTGACGCGATTGACGATTGCATAATGGGATGGATTGTCCTACAATGGTCATCATCAGATAAACATATCATCTGATGTTTGGCTCATTCCTATTGTACTTTCCGTTCCCTGTCAATAGAAAACACCGGTCCCCGCCAGGCAAGCGGCCGGTCGACAGGCACCTGAAGCCACACGAACAGCTAGCATGGCCATGACCGATACCCTGCCTGAACAAACAATGCCGATTGAGCGGAAGCGACTGGCCGATCAGATCGCTGATCGAGTGATGGCAATGATCGCTGACGGCACTCTGAAGCCCGGTGACCGTCTTCCCGCCGAACCGGAACTGATGAAGCAGTTTCAGGTCGGCCGGAGCTCGATCAGGGAAGCGATCGGCGCTCTGTCGCTCATCGGTCTCGTAACGGTTCGCCCCGGCCAGGGAACGCATGTTGCCTCTCTTTCAGCGGATAGTAACCGCCGGCCGGTCGGGCTGCTTGGGATTGGTCGCGACAAGATCAAAGAACTGGTGGAGGCTCGACTCGAACTGGAATGCACCATCGTCCGTCTGGCCGCACAGCGTGCCACCGCCGCCGACTTGGCTTCGATCAGAGAAAAACAACACCAGCTGCAGGCGGCGCTCGCCCATCAAGAATCGCCGATCAACCCGGATCTCGCCTTCCACCTGGCCGTCGCCGGCGCCTGCCACAACACCGTGTTAATTCGCTTTCTCAAAGAGATGCGGCAACCTATCCGTTCCTGGATGGAACAAAAGGCCCGCCATCAATGGGGCTACGACAACGTTGTCGAGCAGCATGAAGCGATCATCAAGGCCATCGAAACCGGTAACAGCCTCGACGCCGAGCAGGCGCTCAAGGCGCATCTGCAGACGAGTTCGGAGCGATTGGTAACAGCCATGCTGAGCGACACACCGCCACCGCAACACGACAATCCCGCTTAAAAAGGACAAACATGGACTCCTCGATTCTCTATGGCAGATCGGAATTGACCGTTTCATTACCTGCCCCTATCGCTGTCCAGGAAATCGTCAAATATCCGATGCCCATCCTGCCGGAAGGTGATGCCGCCATCAGGCAATCCTTTGCCGAACCGATCGGCTGCGCCCCGCTATCCGAGCTGGCCCGTGGTCGAAAAAACGCCTGTATCCTGATCTGCGACATCACCCGGCCGGTCCCCAACGGCCGCATCCTGCCGCCGCTGGTGGACACGCTGATCGCTGCCGGCATTGGCCGGGAACAAATTCTGATCCTTGTCGCCACCGGCCTGCATCGGCCGAACGAAGGCGAGGATTTTCGCGAACTGATCGCCTCTGACGAGATCTACACCACGATCCGCATTGAAAACCACTTTGCCCGCGACCGGGCCGCCCATATCGATCTCGGCGTCACCAGTTCCGGCATCCCCATCGGCATCGACAGGCGCTTTTTCGAAGCGGATCTCAAGCTGGTGACCGGTCTGGTTGAACCGCATTTCATGGCCGGTTACTCGGGAGGACGCAAGGTGGTAGCTCCCGGCGTCGCCTATCAGGACACCATCCTGCAGTTTCACACCGCCCATGTGCTCGAACATCCACGCGCCGTCAACTGTGTTATGGATGGAAATCCGCTGCACGAAGCACAGATCGAGATTATCCGGGCCATTGGCGACATCTATGCGGTCAATGTCGCTATCGATGATAAACGCCGGATCGGCACCGTCACCTTCGGCGAGATCGAGGCCAGCCATCGTGAGGCAGTGGCTTTTATGCGGCGCTATGCCGAAGTGGATGTGGCACGCCGGTTTCGGACCATCGTCACCTCGGCCGGCGGTTATCCTCTTGACAAGACCTATTACCAGACGGTCAAAGGCATGGTCAGCCCGCTTGACATTCTCGAACCGGGCGGCACCATCATCATTGCCAGCGAGTGTTCGGAAGGGATGGGCAGTGAGGAATTTGTCGCTGCACAAAAGGAATTCTGCAGGCTTGGCATCGACGGTTTCATGGCCATGCTCAACAGTCGCCGCAAGGCATTGGTGGACGAATGGCAGACGGAAATGCTCATCAAGCCGCTTCGCCAGGGCTCAATTCAGCTCTATACCACCAATCTGTCTGCAGCAGATCTCGCCCAGACCGGCATTGAGCACGTTAATGATCTGCACCAGGCGATCCTGGCCAGTGTGGCACGCCAGAAAGACTACGAGATAGCGGTTATCCCGGAAGGGCCGTACGTCATTCCCCGCTATCGACCGGAGCGGAGTCAACCGGGTCGCCGGCAGGATCAGATGCAAGCAGGCTGAAAATCCGCTCGGTGGCCATCGACAACGCCCGGCGCACGGCCTCTGTCAAACCGGCACCAACCTGATTAAAACACGCGCCCTCGACACCGACCAGATAGACGTGGCGCGGCGCCCGGTCCGGATAGAGTCGGCGGCAGACCTGAATCGCCTCTTTGACACCGATACCGTGGCCGCTGACCGGCCGCATCTCATTGCCGGGAATGTCGTCCCAGGACATGACATGAACTGTTCCGGGTTGCTTGCCAAACTGGACGGCATCAACGACGATCAGCATCTCTTCGCCTTCCAGCTCATCTATCAGATCAATACCCCCGACGCCCAGCAAAACAACGCGCACTCCGTGTGGAAGTGCACGTTGTTTCAGGACCCGGAAAAGCTCATAACCGACACCGTCATCGGCCACCAGCTCGTTACCGATACAGATGACCAGTGTCCGGCTGCTCACCCTTTCAAACCGCTGAAGGCGAGCTTGAACACGCATTGATCCCCGGCGGAAACCGTGGTTGGCCGTGCCGGGCTTCCGGTCAGTTCTGCCATAATGCCGGCGATGTAGTAGTGGAACATCTGGCAGGCCGGGCCGTCGAGTTGCAGACCGCGTTCCTTGCAGACGGAATTGATCGGGCAGTGATCGATGGTAAGGGACGCTTCCTTGCCGGTAAACGAACCCTTGATATCAAATCCTTCGGAAAATACCCGGACCATCTCGCTCAAGGCCAGTTGGGCGTTGGGCTCGTCAAGATAAATGGGCATGTTCTTGGCCATCTTCCGACCCGCCGCCACCGCCAAGGACGGGGTCGATTTGCCGACGAACGCCTCAATGGTCTCGACGAACATATCAAGCAGAAACGATACCTCGACAAAGGCCTTGTCGTGGTCCTCCATGGTTTGTCGCAATTCGATCGTGTCTATCATAGAAATTTCTCCATGCGTCGGCTGAAGTAAAGATTGCGGTAAAAATTCTTCACCACATGATGGCCGGAATGGGAGATTGCTCCGGATGGGCAGATAAAAGCACAGCTGAGACAGCCGATACAGTCTTCCACGGTTTTGACCTCGGCCTTCAGCGATTCGGTATTATAGACGAGCGCATCGGTCGGACAGACGTCGACACAGAACCTGCAACCGCGACACGCCTTTTCGCGAATTTCCATCTGCAACATGGTTACGCCCTCCTGACTCTGCGGAGCGTTTTGCCGCCACGCGTAATTTCCACCTCGAGTTCCATGCTGCCGATGGCATGGGTCGAACAGGCGAGACACGGGTCATAGCAGCGGACAACAAATTCCAGGGCATTGAGCATTTTTTTGTCGTCGCTCTCGTTTAACAGATTGATTGCACCCTCCTTGAGCGACAGGTTGATTGCCGCCGTGTTCTGCTGGGTGGCAACAATCATATTGGCCGCCTGGACGATATTATCCTCACCGATTTTATAATCGTGGATAAGCACACCCCGAGGTGCTTCAACATGGCCGATGCCATGTTTCCCGGCAACGCTCGCCGCCACCCGCGACGGCCCGAGGAGCTCGGGATGGTTGACGATTTCATGTGCCTTTTCACAGGAGTAGATCAATTCAACCAGTTTGCAATACATCTGTAGAATTGCATTATGGCACGGCCGGCCAAACCGGTTGCGAAACTCCTCAAACTCCTTCTGGGCGATCGGTGTCTCCATGCCGTCGGCCACATTCATCCGCGCCAAGGTACTGACCCGATACAGGTGTTCAGCGCCGTCGACATTGAGAAAGACCTCTTTGGCATACGAACGTTTCACGGTCCGTTCAACCAGGTAACCGGCGTAGTCGACGGTATCGAACTCGGCGCGGATGCGACCGGTTTCGTCCATGGCCCGCAGGGTACCGTCGTAGACGTTGAGTTTGCCGCCGTTGACCGTTCCCAGATACCAGCTCGGCACATTGAGCTTATCGAGCAGGACCGGGTTGTCGTCGAGCAATCGCAAAAGCAGATCCTTGGTCACCGGTATCAGTTCGCCGGCGAGCCCTACCGCTTCGGTGGTCAATTCCTTGAGCCGGGTATGCTGCGCGTCACTGAGCCGAAATGCAATGCCGCCGGCGACTGCGGTTACCGGATGGATGCCCCGCCCGCCCACGACTTCATTGATTTTCTGCCCAAGCGATCGCAACCGCAGCCCTTTTTTACTCAGTTCCGGCTCTTTTTCCACCATGCCGACGATATTCTGGGTCTCGACCGCCCCGCCAAGACCGAATACCAGGTCCGGGCCGGCAAGCACATAGAGAGACAGACTATGGGAGTGGATCATGTGTCCCATATACATCAACTCCCGCAGCATCCGGCCCGCCGGGGGCGGCGTGACACCGGCGGCGTTGTCCAATGCCTTGGCGGCCGCCAGGTGATGTGCTGTCGGGCAGACACCGCAGATCCGAGCGGTCACCTGCGGCAGGGTGTGCGCCTCCATGCCGACGAGAATGCGCTCAAAACCGCGCAGTTCGTTGACGATGAAGAAGGCCTCATCAACGGTTCCTGCGTCGTTGCACTCGAGCAGAATGCGGGCATGCCCCTCAATTCGGGTAACGGGATCGATATTGATTGTTCTAGCCATGAGCCCCTGCCTCCACATCCGCAATCCATTTTTTAATCAGAAAGGTCGGCTTGTTGCCGATCATTTTGGTCGCCATCGCATAGGCATACTGGGTCTTTGCCGTCCGCTCCATATGGGCTTTGATAATCTCGGCATCGATGTCCGTCAGCCGCGACATCCGGTCGCTGACCTCGGTACGGATATCGCGATTCGGCTCAGTCAGAATCTGCATCGTCGGCCCGGCACAGCCGGTACAGGCCACACCGTGGTTCGGGCACGGCGCCAGACACCTGTCAAGCGTTACCGAACCAAGACAGATATAACCCTGGCTGAGAAAACAGAGCGAATCGTCCGGCACGCCATCCATGCTGTTTCTAATCTCTTTCGCATCGCCTTTGATCATCAGCCGGTTGCAGCGCGCACAAACAGCATCCTGGGTGACCCGCGGTTCACGCTTCTCGATCAGGGATGCCAGGCTCTCGAAAATAAAATGCGGGTGCGGCGGGCAGCCCGGCAGATAGAGATCGACATCGATCACCTCGTCAATGGGCGTCACCAGCTTGGCCAACTCGGTTATTTCGGCATCGGGGACGGTGTCGGTTTTCGTCGTCGGGCTTTTCCGGTAGACATGGTCGACGATCTCTTCACGGGAATGCGCCAGTCCGGCGCCATGCAGGCCGCCGTAAACCGCACAGGTCCCAAACGCGATGATGGTCTTGCATTTTTTCCGCATTTCCTCGGCCGCGTGACGATCGTGCTCGGTACGAATCGAGCCGGTCAGAATGCCGATATCGGCTTCCGGGTAGTCCTTGATATCGGTAAGCACCGGGCAGTGCTGGATGGTTACCGATTCGAGGACGTTCAATATCTTTTCATGCAGATCGACCAGCGCCACGTGACAGCCGCCGCAGTCGCAGAGCCATTCCGTGTTCAGTCGAATTTTCTCACCACTCATTTTGCTTTCCTCATTGGCTGTGGTTCGGTT
Source organism: uncultured Desulfofustis sp. (assembly GCA_964608305.1). Classification (GTDB taxonomy): domain Bacteria; phylum Desulfobacterota; class Desulfobulbia; order Desulfobulbales; family Desulfocapsaceae; genus Desulfofustis. The sequence continues at coordinate 15,270 of CAZSOA010000022.1, forward strand.
CAGGCGGTTACCGTCAACACCTTCAGACAGGCGTTTTCACCGGCATGCTTGATTTCCAGCCGGGTCTTCTTACCCATGATCGTCTCCAGCGCCCCGGCAAAAAAACCGTACATCATATTGCACAACGATCCTTGTTGCGGGTGGCCGAACCGAAACAATGCCTGGCGGATCATACAATCCCGGAAAACAAGCAGCATCTGCCGTTCACCGTTCTCATTGACGGTAATCAGATCCTGCTGCCCCTTGGGCTGGAAAGGCTCAAAACCCCACAGGCAATGATTTTCCGCAAGAACCCGACGAACTTCATTGATGGCGGTCAGCAGATCATCGGTTTTCGCAGCGTTCTCAGAAAATTTCCTCCCGAGATTGCGCCCGGCCGACATGGTCATACTGTTTGCGCCTCGACCAAGAATCGGTTCGATCCCGGCCGACAACGCCGCCATGAAATTCATCGTCTCCTGCAGCGTTCTTCTGCGCTTGCGAATTTCATGAATATCTTCCACGTACTCCTCCTTGGGTCCTGATGCACCTGTTGCCGGCCGTTAGGCCGAGGCACATTTCTTGTATCATCAATGACTGCCGATACCAATCGACACAAACCGTCCCTCACCATACCGGTTTTCGCCGATACGGTGAGACCTATTCTCATCTGACCATGCTACCACATCAGAAAGAGAATTCCCAAACGGTTTCCAGCCAGAGACGCAAAAGTACGAAGGGCTGCAACCCAGAAACCGCCTACGTCCGTGACAATGTTCAGGCATAATGGATTCAGTCGGTGTCTCTATCTTTCGGCCCGATCCAGCAAAGCGGGTTGTGGGCAACTTCCCAGAGGTACCCGTCAGGATCGGCAAAATAGCCGGAGTAGCCACCCCAAAACACCTTCTGTGCCGGTTTAACGAGCGTCGCACCGGCCGCAACCGCCTGGGCGAGCACGATGTCCACCTCCTCTTCGCTGACCACGTTATGGGCAAGGGCGACCCCGGAAAAACCGGAGCCTGCCGGATCAACACCGGCATCTTCGGCCAGCGCCTCCCGGCCATAAAGGCCGAGCCAACTGCCGTTCAACGAAAAAAAAGCGACCTCGGGCGGCGACTCCATCCGGGGCAACCCGAGGCCCTGCTCGTAGAAGCGGATCGAGGTCCCCAGGTCCCTGACCCCGAGGGTGATCATACTGATTCGTGGTTTCATGAATTCCTCTCAGCCGGCGGCACGCTTCTATTTACGCGGGTCTCTGATGCACATCACCGAGTTGTCGAGTTTCATCTTGATCTCAAACAAATCGATCGCCCGGATCAGGTCGCCGAGTTTTTTGTAGCCATAGTTTACCGGGGAAAACGACGTCTTGTTGGAAATATACTGACCGACCCGGCCGAGATCCGACCAGCCGTCCTCTTCGGCCGCCTGTTCAACCGCGGTGCGCAAGAGCTTGACAAGGGCCGCGTCCTGTTTCAATTCGGCGCGCGATTTCTTCGTGCTCCCCTTTTCCTGCGGCTTTTCCTCTTCGTCTTCGACCGGCTCAAGATTTTCCGTATAGATAAATTGCGAACAGGCCCGGACAAAGGCTGACGGCGTTTTCTTCTCACCGAAGCCGTAGACGGTGATACCGTTTGCCAGAATCCGCATGACCAGCGGCGTAAAATCGCTGTCGCTGGTCATCAGGGCGAAGGCGTCGAGCTTCTGGGTATAGAGCAGATCCATCGCGTCGATGATCATCGCCGCATCGGTGGCATTCTTGCCGGTGGTGTACGCAAACTGCTGGATCGGCTTGATGGCGTGAGGATGGAGCTTTTCTTCCCAACCTTTCATGTTTTCGCTCTTCCAGTTCCCGTAGGCGTGGCGGATATTGACTTTGCCGTATTTGGATAATTCATCGATAACCCCTTCCACCGAACGGTGACTGACATTATCACAATCGATCAGCAGGGCGATCTTGTTTTCCTCGGCCATGACAGTGCTCCTCCCACCTGATTACCATTTCTGTGCGACATACGTCAGCGGCCAAGGCGCAGCGCGACCGACGCACGAGTTCAGGACGATGTCAGCTTCAAGCCGATGATGCCGGCAACAATGAGCGCAATACTGGCCAGGCGAACCACGCCGGCCGACTCGCCAAACAAGATGATACCCAAGATGGCCGTGCCGACGGCGCCGACGCCGACCCACACACCATAGGCGGTGCCGATCGGCAGGTTTTTCATCGCCAGGCCAAGCAGCCAGACACTGACTGCCATCGCTCCCGCCGTCCAGATTGTCGGCCACAATCGGCTGAGGCCGTCGGAATATTTCAGACCGATGGCCCAGCCGACCTCAAACAGTCCCGCGAGAAACAGCAGGCCCCAAGCCATGGCCGATCCTTCCGTTGTTGTCATCGTCGCAGCCCCATGCCAAGACACGTGCGCATCACCGTTGCCGTTGTCGGGCAGACAACGGTGTATTGAGCAATACCCTTAATCGATACCGATGCCTGGTCACGGGGGATGTTCATAGAGCCGCATTTCGCAAATAGGCGAGGGCAGTAACGGCAAGCAAATCCTGCAAGACGCAGGCAGCCGGCAGCGTGGACAGCTCCGGTGCCGGTTCTATCATGACGATTTTCATTCGCCTTTTGTACCCGATAACAGGCTGACAAGGCAAGGTTTCTCGTGAGACCTTTGGTGCCACAACTCAACGCTCGGTCGTCCCGTCGGCATGCAGCGCCAAAATGTCGTAGATCGCCGTATTAAACGGCGCCGGTACACCGAGCCGCTCGCCACGCCGGCTGACATCGCCGCTGAGCCATTCTACCTCCAGTCGGCTGCCGCGTTCCAGGTCGTGATGCATTGACGACGTCATCGGCGCCGGCAACTGATCGCAAAAAGCCAGTCGATCGTCGGCAAAGCCGGTCGGCAACGCCACACCTTCGGCCCGACCGACCATGACCACCTCGCGCATCACGGCCGCGAGCAACTCGCGGGAGTGCGGGTTGCTCCGCACCAAGCCGATCGGGCAGCGAGTCGCCGTGGTAGTGGCCGAGAAGCCGACGAGAAAGACGAACTTTTCCCAGATCGACCGCCGGATGTCGGCGCTGATCGTGGCATCGATGCCAGCTCTCCGGCAGGCCTCATAAAACCGCTCGACCCGCGCCGAACGCTTTCCGTCATACTCGCCGAAAACAAGTCGCTGCATTGCGCCGGTATGGGCGATTACCCCCGGCTCAGCAATGGTGGCAGCGATGTAACAAACCCCCCCGATCACCGCTTCGGGACCGACTATATCGGTGAGCATATCATCTTTGACAACGCCGTTCTGAAACGAAATGACACCCGTTCCCGGCCGCACCAGGGGCTTGATGGCTTCGGCTGCCGCCGCGGTATCCCAGAGTTTCACGCCAAACAGGATCAGATCGACCGAACCGGCATCCCGGGGGTCTTCGACAACCCTCGGCTCAGCGATCAACATATCGCCTGATTCGCTGACCACCCGCAGACCATTGCGGCGAATTGCCGCACGATGTGCGCCGCGGGCAATAAACGTCACCTCACAGCCGCTCAGCGCCAGCTTCGCCCCGAAATAGCCGCCGACCCCACCCGTTCCCATGATTGCAATCTTCATGATTGTACCCCCTCCTCGGGCATTGCAGATACCCCGTTCCGGCTCACCAACCGCCGGCGTCGACCCCGGCAACACTGCTTCGAGCAGGAGCACCACCGAAGCACTCCGTCGCACCGGAATCATTCTTCAGCCTTGATCTTACTACCCCCCGTACCTATCAGTTGAACTGAATACCGTCCCGGGACCGATACTCTCGTCACGAACCGGATCAAAGACCACAATGGAGGAAACCAGGTGCTGCCAGCAACCGCCGATTCACCGATCCAGCCGCAGCCCCGACAGTTGTTGCAGTTGCTCGATCACACCACCCCCGAAATCCTGCGCGGCGGTCTGAAAGGCATCGAGAAGGAAAGCCTGCGCGTAACCCGCGACGGCCGGATCGCGCACACCGCACATCCGCCGGCACTCGGATCCGCCTTGACGCATCCCCATATCACCACCGACTTTTCCGAAGCCCTCCTGGAGTTTATCACACCCCCGTTTGCCGAAACCACCGACGCCCTGCTCTTCCTCGAAGATATTCATCGTTTCGTCTACGAGCAATTGCCCGACGAATTGCTGCTGGCGGCAAGCATCCCGTGCGGAATCGGCGGCGATGAGAATATCCCGATCGCCTATTACGGCACATCCAATGCCGGTTTGCTGAAGCATGTCTATCGGCGCGGTTTGTGGCACCGATACGGGCGCGCCATGCAGACCATTGCCGGTATTCATTTCAACTACTCGGTTCCGGAATCGGTCTGGACCGCATTACACGAACAGGAAAAGAGTCCGCTTAACCGCGAGGCATTTATTGCCGACAACTATTTCGGGATGATCAGAAACATGCAGCGGTGCGGCTGGCTCATTCTCTATCTGTTTGGGGCGTCACCGGCCGTCTGCAAGGGGTTTTTCATAAGCCGGCCGCACCTGATGGAAGGTTTTGCCGCGTTCGACAGCCAAACACTGTACCTGCCCTATGCCACCTCGCTGCGGATGAGCGATATCGGTTATAAAAACGAAAACCAGGCACTGCTGCGTATCGACCATAACTCCTTGGCCGGCTACATCGACAGCCTGACTCGGGCCATCACCACGCCATATCCCGCATATGAGCGGATCGGCGTCAAGGTGGACGGCGAGTACCGGCAACTGAGCAGCACCATCCTGCAGATCGAAAACGAATTCTATTCAACCATCCGTCCGAAACAGATCGCACAATCCGGCGAGAAACCGACTCGAGCCTTGCGGCTTCGCGGGGTCCGCTACCTCGAACTGCGCTCCCTCGACCTGGACCAGTGCAACCCGATCGGCATCTCGACCGAAACGGCCCGGTTCATCGAGGCCCTGATGCTGGCCTGCCTTTTTCAGCCAAGCCCGCCGACCACGGATATGGAGCGTCGGCAGATCAATGCCAACCAGCTGACGGTCGCCCGCCGCGGCCGGGAACCGGGCCTGTTGCTGCACGCAGGAGAAACAAGCGTGCCGCTCAGCGACTGGGGCGAGCAGATGTGCACGGCAATGGAACCGATTTGTCGAGCCCTTGATAACAACGACCCGCAACGGCCTTACCAATCGGCGCTGGAAGATCAGCGCCGACTGCTCCACGATCCTGAACTGACCCCGTCGGCGACCATCCTGCGCTCGATGGGCAACCTGCACCAATCGTCCGCCTCACTTGGCCTGCAACTGACGAAACAGCATGAGCGTTATTTCCGCTCAACTCCCCTGAGCTCCGAGCGCAGTTACCTGTTTCAGGAACTGGCGCGTGACTCGCTGGCCAGACAACAAGCGTTGGAAGCGGCCGACGACCTGCCGTTTGATCAGTATCTTGCCGAGTATCTCGCCCAGATCTAAGCGAACGGCTCAGGGGGACCCGCCGCCAGGCGCTGCCCCTATCCTGCAGCTGACCAGCACTCGCCGGGAATCGGGGTAACGATCAATGGCAAGTTGTGTCACGTGATCAGCAAGTAGTGATCGATACTGGTCATCGGTGAAGAAGTGCTTGATGATCAGATAGCGCGAACCGTCGGGCAGTACCCGTTCCTGCAGATGATTGCCATCCTCGTCGAAGCGGCTCAGCTCTTCGTCGTCGCACAGCATCCGGTCGCAGAAGATTACAGTCGCGCCCTGCATCAGGCAGCGCCGAAGCCCGTCAAGAAATGCTCGCATCCGGCTCAGAGGGACATGGGCGAACCAGTCGACGGCCAGACAGGCGTCAAAGGCGGCGGCCCGGAACGGCAACCAATAGGCGTCCGCCCGGCAGAGCCGAATCTTTTGCCAATTGAGTTGTTTTCGCCAAGCCATTGCCAGCGTTGTCTCGTTATAATCCATCGCGACGATCGATTGGACTGTTTCTTCTATTGCCTCGGTCCAGAAACAGGGCCCGCAGGCCAGTTCGAGCACCGTGCGTCCATGGAGCCGCCGCCGGAGGTAATCAATGACCGGTGCCAACCGGGCGACCACCTGCGGATCGTCATAGCCCATCGAAGCGTCATAGATTCCGGCTCGCCGGCGATAGTATTCCTGCATCCTCGAAACAATCTTCACTGCTTGGCTCCTGGGAAGCGACGTTGATCAATCCATCGACAGTGCTTTGTTGTAACAGATCCGGTGGTAGCCGTGGACCGTCTTGCGCTCCATCTCGACAAAACCTTGTTTCTCGTAAAACGCCTGACTTTCACGCATCCGGACATTGGTCCAGACCCGGAGCGAAGGAAGCCGCTTCGCCTGCGCATAGCTTCCGGCAAACGATAGTAACCGTTGCCCGAAACCGCGTCCCTGCACCTCCGGAGCGACCGCGACGGTATCCAGCAGGAGATGATCGACCATCGGCAGCAGGACGATGATGCCGGCAATCAAGCCCGGCCCGCCGTCAATCACATAGATCGCATCATGGGCCAGGTATGGCGCATAATCGATCAGCATCGGCTCCGGTTCTTTGCCGATGCGCTCGATGTAGCGGGAAAAAGCGGCGTCGACACAGGACTTGATCGCCGGCAGATCGCCAGGCACGGCACGACGAACGACCGGCTCCGCCGACGGACCGCCGCACACCGGCCGGCTATTGATGACTTCAGCGGAATCGTTCATCGGCTATTTCGGTGCGAACGCTGCAAACACCTCGGCACCGGTCATCTTCTTCGTTTCGTTGGCAAAATCATAATAGCCCGGTTTCTCATCGATAAAGATCTGATGATCAAAGACCAGTCCGGTTCCATCGGCAAACAGGCCGACCGGCATGATATATTGTCGGCTATCCTTGAGTCGGTAGAACAGATGGCTGCCGCAGACATTGCAAAACCCTCGCTCGGCCCATTCCGACGACTCATAGACGCTGATATGTTCGGTTCCTGCAAAACTCACGTCGGTGCCACAATCCACGGCCAGCAGCGGCCCGCCGGTCCAGGTCCGGCACATGCTGCAGTGGCAGGCCCCGACCTGGCTGCTCATCGTCCGGGCAGTGACCGTAACCGCTTTGCACAGACAGGCGCCATGGCCGATTGTTTTTTCAGACATTACGGTTTCCTCCTCTATGGTCATTATTTTTTTACGTTTCGTGCGTCGTCGGTCTGCACCGAAAACCGGTTATCCGACGTTTGCTCTTCCACCGTTTTGCGGGCCTCCTCGAGCCATCCGGTGCGGACCGTATCGGCGCCATCGAAATCGGGCACATACGGCTTGATATCCAAGAGCGGCGTTTGATCGAGGATGTCGACATTGCTGATGGACAATATGTTCTTGTCAACCCGGGTCAGGCGAACCACCGACAACCCGATTGGATTTGGTCGCCGCGGGGCCCGCGTCGCAAAGAGGCCGCGCGGTTCGGTGTCCATAAACGGCGTTACCTCCAGCGAAAACCCCTTGCTCCGATCAAACAGGTAGAGAAGGATCAAGTGGGAAAAACCATTCAGATCCTTCAGACCGGCGGCAAACTCGGCAAATACCTCGACGCGCCCGGTGATTTCGGCGCCACCCGTCGGCTGAATCGGCATCCCTTCAGGCGTGGCAAACGGTGTGTGGATGATGCCGATCGGCTGCAATTTCATGATTGACGCTCCTTTTCAAACAGCATTTTTGCCTCTTATCCTGCTCAATTCCGCGGATCAGGGAACCTGCCGGTGCAAGATTGTTTCCGGGTCACCTGCAGCGACGACAAGAAGTTCCCCGGAGGCGGGGAAGACCCCGGTCAGCGCAGTAATATTGAGCTGATGAGTCACGAGAACGACCGGACGCCCTCGCGCCTCCAGGCGCATGAAGTCCCGCAGCTCCTCGGTCTGCGCTTCACGACGCGCCGGCTCCGAGAAAAAAGAATTCAGCACCGGCAGCTCGGTTACCGTCCCGAGACCGAGCAAACGTCCCGTCTCCAAGGCGCGGCACCACTGGCTGGAAAAAACCGCCGCCTCGCCGCTGTACCGTCGCAGGAAAGCACCGATCCGGCGAGCCTGCTCCCGTCCTCGTTCGGACAGGTTGCGCTGCGTTGCACAATCATCGAGTACAAACCCGGACGGGTCGCCGGCTCCCGGAGCAAGTGCATGGCGAAGCAGCACCACCGCTTCGCCCCGCGCCCAAGCCGCCAGCGCCGACCCCCCTCCTGAACCGGCGAATGCCCCAGGCGGCGAAAAACAGAGCAGCAGGAGAACGACTATCAACTGATCACGGATATGCATCATCGCCTGCTGCTCTGCATGACAAGAGGGAGCCTTGAATAATCCGGAATTTCGTTCAAGATCGAGGCGCGCAAGAGCATTTTACCGCAGTCATATACATGATATTCCGAGGATAAAATGTGATTGCGCAACGATGAGATTGGACGAAATAGCAATTTTTCAAGGTTCCCAAGAATCATTTCCCATACCCGGTTCCGGCAGACGCCGTCATGGTTCGTCGCGCGGAGCAAGGCAATGCCAGCAGGACGTGAACTGCGGTTCACACTCCTCCCCGCACGACCGGCAGGTCCAGCCGGGCGCCTCGGGCTTTGTACCGGCGCGCTGCCGTTCGTACTCGGCAATCACCGCCCGAGCCTCGGCAGCCTGCGCAGCATCGATAACCCAAACCGAAGGCGCCGTCTCAACGGTAATCGGGACGCCGCCCTGAACGCCGGCCAACGCCTCACCCTGCACCAGGCAGCGAATGCCGGCACCTTCCAGCAAACCGCTCAGGTAATGCGCCTCAGTCGGGTGTTCGGCTGCATAGATTTTAATCATCAATCTTCACCAAATCAGGCGACAGACCAACAGGGCAGGCCAGTTCACAGCGCCGGCAATAGCGTACCGGCTCCTGTTGCCCCCGACCGCCAATCCGGCCGCGTGTTTCGTCTTGTTTCATCTGTTGTGCGCATGGAGCGCGCCGGTAGGCGCCGTCTCGGGCCGGCAGTTCGGGAATACCGGCAAAAGCCGGCCCGGGCAACCCCGGCAAAGCCAAAGCCTGTTGCGGGCACGCCGACCGGCATAAAGCGGGACAGGGAGCACAGGGGTCAAACGCGACGGGGCCGGTGGAGCGCAGGTCCCGATCAAGAAACATTCCCCTGAGGCGAATGCGCGGACCATAGGTCGGCGTGATCAATAGATTGTTGCGACCAACGCAGCCCAGGCCGGCCAAAACCGCCGCATCCTTGAGAAAAACCCCGCCCTTTTCCACGTAGTAATGGAGTCCCCGACTGCCGACCTGCAGTGTGCTTGCCAACGATCGCCGAATCCGTTCGACGATCTCGATCAGCAGACGATTCCCGGCCGTGCCCCGCCCGTCCCACCAATCAAGCTCCGGCCGGTCGGCGGGGTGAGCAAGCCCGATCACCAGTACCGCACCGACAGATTCCCGCGCAAACAGCGACGGCTGATCCGGTGCCACCGACCCGTCCACACCATCTTCGATGCCGTCGTGCCGGGTGAGGCCCGGTTGCACCAGGTGGGAAGAGGTGGTGCGCAATGCGGCAAGGCCGGCAATACCGGCGATTGATGCCCCTTCAGCGCGGGCAAGATTGATGATTGTTTGTTCGATAGCCATAAAATATCGCCGGCTTGCCCGCTGCTACCGGGAACATCTGCCGGCAAGACAGATATCGCGTTGATGCCGCGCGGCCAAGATCGGGTTACCGGCGATTGATGCCGGCAATCTTCTGCAAAGAAAACTGCACGGATTCCCCTTGTTCGACCAGTCTGTTGCCGTCCCGATCGGAAACACCATCTCGTGTTTCACCCCGGCAGAGGGCCAGATCCGCATCGACGGTGTGCACGAGAATATCACGCAGTCCCTTGTCGACAAACGATACCACCACCCCGTCTCCCGGCCGGGGCAGCGTCGCCCCCTGTTCAGATCCGCCGCCGTAGGCAAAGGTTCCCCCCTTGTTCGTGGTCAGAAGCAGATCGTCGATATCGCGGTACGCTGTCATAGTCCGTCCTCCATGCACGGGTCATTGATCGCTCGGGCGGTAAAACGAGCATAACCGGATCGCTAACCGGCCCCGAACTGCTCTGTTATAGAGTAGGCATTGCAACCGGCGATGGCCAGTCATCATCCATCGCTGCGCTTATAGCCAATCACCTTCAGGGTCTGCCCAGCCATCGGTAAATTGGAGGGAGGTGCCGGCCGCTACAGTGCCCGGCGAGGCAGGCTGAGATGAATGAGCGCCAACCGCCGGCCCGACGGGCCGGGCCGTTCTTCGATCGCCACCGGACGGAATCCCAATTTCGTGTAGAGAAGCAACCCGGCGACATTTTCATGAAAACAGGAGATTCTGATTTCAGCGGCATTGTAGGCGGCGAACGCCCGGGCAACCATCTGTTCAATGAGGTAGCGGCCGACACCGCGCCCGCGGTATGCCGGAGCGACGATGACGTTGCCGATTGCGCATTGGCCGTCTGTCTGCCAACGGTAAAAATTGGCAAATGCCGCCACCGCACCGTCCGCCTCAACCACCGTTGAATCAGTGCGCTGCGCAATAGCGCCTTGCAGTTGATCCGGGGTCAACGGAAAGGTGGCCTTGGGAAAGAGGAAGAACAACTCGTGGGCGTCCTGCACAAACCGGCAGACCGTCTCGATATCTGCCGGCGCCACCGGGCGATGGCTCAGGCGCAGGGCATCTTGTTGAACCGGCTGCACCATCAGTTAACGGTCGGTCAACGCCAGTTTTATACCAAAAGCGGCAAACAGGGCGGCAAACGACCGGCGCACCCCGATAACCCGCGCCGCGGAGCCGGTCAGCCGTCTGCTCAATGCATGAGCGACACTGCCATACAGCACGAAGATAACGAAGGTCATCGTCATGAAAGCCAGGCTGAGCAGCAGCAATTGCAGCGTCGGCGACACGCCGCTCGGAACGATGAACAGCGGCAGAAAAGCAAGAAAGAAAATCGACAACTTGGGGTTGAGGATATTGATCAGAAACCCCCGCCAGGCAATCTGCCGCAATTTCTTTCCCGATACCGGGCTGGTCAAGGCGATGGCCCCGGTGTCGCGCCACATCCCCCAGGCCAGGTAGAGCAGGTAGGCAACGCCGGCGTATTTGATCGTCTGAAACGCCACCGCACTCATATGGAGAAGTGCCACAAGACCAATAATACTGGCAGACAGATGCGGGATAATCCCGGCGGTACAGCCGGCAGCGGCGGCGATGCTGGCCCGTCGGCCCCGGAAGAGACCGGTGGAGACGGTATAGATCACCCCGGTCCCCGGAATGAGCACAACAATCAGCGAGGTCAACCAGAAATCGATAGTCGGCATGATACGCTCCCGGCAGGTGCGATCAAAAGGGATCAGAATAAAATTAAGTCGGACCTATTACGACAAAGCGAACAACTCATATAAACAGTACGGGCCAACTCCAGGGTTCTTTCAAATCGGCCCGTCAACAAACCAAGAATTTCGGGGGAGAAAACCAGTCTCTTGAAATTACATTTCTGACTCCGGTTTTCTTGGCTGACAATATCTTGCTCCGTCCTGCCGACGCAAGCCGGCGGCAGACGGTACGGGCGATCACCGAAGCGCCGTCATCCCAGCGGTGGTTTCGGTGGTTTCTCCCATCCGATCTCTCTTTGGCAACACCAGGCACGCTGAAGCTACCGCGTCAGTTCCCGCAGCTGATCAACCGCATCCTGCAGCGTGTCGATCGCATTGCGCAGCTTTTGCTGGAAATCTGGCGGCGCCTGCTGCGTCGTATCGACTGGGTCCTCTTCGACCGTCACCACCGGAGCCACGGCCGGCAACTTACCAACCAGGGCATCGATGGAGTCGTCCAGGGTCTGGTGCATGACCACCTGCCGAGAATCAGCCAATATGATTCGCCGCAACTCCGGGAATTCAATACTCTCGGGCTTCAAGAAAACCGGCTCGGCGTAGAGAATGGAATCACCCAAGGGGATCACCAGGAGAATACCGCGCAACACCTCGGAACCCACTTGTCCCCACAACGTGAACTGCTCGGAAATGACCGCGTCATTATCGATCCTTGCCTCCACTTGACTGGGACCATCCACATGGCGGCCGGTGGGGAACCGGAACAGGACCAAGTCACCATAGTTCTCACCGTCGCTGCGGGCGGCCATCCAGCCTACCAGGTTATGTCGGTTGATCGGGGTAAAGGGTTGGATAAGCAGAAATTCCTCTTTTTGCTCGCCAGGCAACCGGGCGACAATATAGTAAGGTCGCAGCACGTCGGTCTTGCCAAAGGAGGTCTGCATGGGTACGGACCACTGGTCTTCCTTGTTGTAGAAGACAACCGGATCTTCCATGTGGTACTGGAGCAGCATCTGGGTCTGCACGGTGAATAAATCCTGGGGGAAACGGACATGGGCCTGGAGATAGTCCGGCATCTCGTCCCTGGATTTAAAAAGACGTGGGAAGATAGCCTGATAGGTGCGGATCAGCGGGTCTTCCTCGTCGTAGATGTAGTAGTCGATAGTGCCATCGTAGGCGTCCACCACCGTCTTGACGCTGTTTCTGATATAGTTGAAACTGTTTTCCCAGGGAGTAGCGTAGGGGTAGCGGTTGGTTGTGGTGTACGCGTCCTGAATCCAGAACAGACGACCGTCGGCAACCACCGAGTAGGCCTCGCGGTCTCGCTGAAGAAAGGGACTGATGGTGGAGAAGCGCTCGTTAATGGTACGTCGATACTGGATCAGGCTCTCCGAACTGATCTCCCCGGAGATAAGAATATTCAGATCCTTGAACTCCCAGGCGTAGAGCAGACGGCGGAAAAATGAGCTCAGCCGCACGCCGCCGTTCCCCTGGTAATGGGTATAGACCGGGCCATCCTGACCGGGATAGTTGAATTCCTGCATCCGGCTGTTGACGATGGCGTATTCCAGACTCTTCAATCCGTAATAAATGTCGGGACGTTCCAGGGGAATCTCTCCCTTGGGGGGCAAATCGCGAACAAAAAAGTCAGGGCGGCCGCCGGGCTGCACTTCGGTAACCGGACTCATCGCCACACCATAACCATGAGTAAACTGCAGAAATTTGTTAACCCAGCGCTGCGCCTCGGTCGGCAGCTTTTCCGAGGAAAGCTCGCGGGTAGCCAGCATAACCTGACGAAGCTCATCATCAACCTGGTAGCGATCGGTATGCACCGTCAGAAAATCGTAGTAGAGCCGGAAAAACTGGATCTGATTATAGCTCTGGAGTAGAGGTCCCTCGTCCCAGAGCCTGATGTTCTTGATGGTCCCCTGATTGGCATCAATCGTCTCATGGGTCACCGCCCCAAGGGCGGGGTGACTCTTGGACTGGAGCCTATCAAGCCCAAAAGCCGTTCGAGTTGAAGCGATATTGTTAGCCAGGTAGACCTCTTCACGGGCCAACTCGCTCGGCTCCACAACCAGGCGCTGAACCAGGCCGGGGAGGATATTGATAGCCAGAACGCTCAAAACCAGCCAGCCAACCAGCGACCAGATCGCATACCGATTATGGTGCAGGTACGCACTTGCCAGCAAGACCCCCGCCGTTACCAAGGCCACCAGGGTCAGAATGGTTCGAGCCGGGAGCGTGATCAGCTCGTCCGTGTAACCGACGCCATATACGGCGCCGATCTGAGAATAGAGCAACTCGTAGCGGCCAAGCCAGTGTCCGACGGCGATGAGTACAAAAAGCAAGGCACCGAGAACGGCCAGGTGGGACCTGACACTGCCCGTGAACTCGAACAGTTCTTCGCGCAGCATGCTGCTCACATAATAGACAGCCGCCACCAGGGCCATGGTCGCGACCACCGCTCCCACCAGCCAGGAACGCACGAACTCAAGGGCCGGAAGCGTGAACACATAAAAGGAGTAATCTTTCTGGAAAATCGGGTCTTGGGTGCCAAAGGCGTACTGATAAAAAAAGCGCAGCACGGTTTCCCATTGCCCGGCCGGAGTAGAAGCCAAAGCCAGGGCCACGAGAATGACCGCACCCCCGCTTCCTATTACCAGGAGTTTACGCGCGGAGTGATACATATCCGGGGATATCTTCTCACCCTGCGGCAGGATCCGGCCGGTATTACGGAGGGCTGCAAGAAGGTTAGGGACGGCCAAAACCAGAAAAAGCAGAATCGCCACCGTAAACAAAACAATGCGGGTGCTGACGATCTTGACGAGTACTTCCTGATGACCGACACTGCTGAACCACAACCAGTCGGTATAAAAAGACTGTCCCCAGCCCAGCAAAAACCAGAGGAGCATCAGGGCCAGGGCGACCACTCCCAGCTTGATGTATCGTGTCAGCTTGGAGAAATCCAGATCCTCAAGTCGGATATTCGGAAGCTGGCTCCGCAAATCATCGGGCCCAAACCCATTACTCATCGGCACTCCTCCTTGGCAAAATTCTATCCTGTCGATGTATGGCATCTACCATGACATGAATCTCACAAGCCAGCAAGGACATCCGGACAAATGGGCTCAGAGTGAAATTAAGTATGCCGTTGACTCCAGCGGTTAGCTAGCCACCTTTTGGGAAAACCGGGGAGCGTGGTCATCAATTGCCTTCCGCAACAATTCGGTACCCCGATGTGTTGACCCCGGGCAGGCACCACTCGGCTAACAGGCTGCTGGTTATCGGCACAGGGACGACCGGCCACACCACCAACGGCTACGATGCGTTGTATCAGCCGGCATGGCGCGCTAAGGCAATCAGGAACCGGCACCCTGCTGCTGGGACATACGATGCTGCCAGCATCGTCTCAACAGTCATCATTTGACGCGCTATCCATCGCTTACTGCTTTACGATATATGCTCAGAAAATATATGGGAAAATTGCCCAAAAAAAGCTAACGTGCCGGGGTCAAACGGTACATCAAGGCTTCGATTTGCTTGCCTCCTGGCGTCTTACCGGCTGCTTGTTAACGACTTGGGACCGGCGGCAGAATGGCGGGAATCGTCCAAAACCACCACTGTTCAGAATAAAGGAGCTCGCGACACCCATGATGATGGACGACATTCAAGACCGGTTAGGCACGCTTGATGCGACGAAAATCTTTTTCACCGATCTCAACGGCCGCCTGATGAGCCTGCCGGTGAACCCGGCACACTTACCAACCATCCTGCGCGACGGCATCGGCTTTGACGGTTCGTCGATCGCCGGCATGGCCCGGGTGGACAACAGCGACCGCCAGCTCTTTCCGGACATTGATAGCCTGCGCATCCTCAAATTCAAGGACGAGACCCTCGGCTGCTTTATCGGCCGCATCTTCAATGAGCGCGGCCTGCGGGCGCAGGCCGACCCACGGGCGGTACTGGAACGGATCATCGAAACAGCCGAAAAGAAGTACGGTTTTCGTTTTCTTCTCGGCCCCGAACATGAATTCTTTCTGCTCACCGGTGATGAGTTCGGTGAGAAAAGGCACTCCGACGATGCCGGTTATTTCGTCGCCACCCCGCACGACAAAGGCGAGAAGGTGCGCAACCGGATCATCAGCATTCTCGCCCAGTGCGGCATTGAGTTCGAAAAAGCCCATCACGAGGTAACTCCGTCACAGCACGAGATCAATCTGGTGCCGACGAAGCCGCTGGACGCCGCCGACCGCACCGTGATCTTCAACCATATTACTCACCAGGTAGCCCGTGAATTCGGTTATTTTGCCACCTTCATGCCGAAACCGTTCGACAACCAGAACCGTAGCGCCTTCCATATCCATCTGTCGATGACCGACCGGGATGGCAACAACCTGTTCTACGATGCCGGCAAGGAATACAACCTGAGCACCACGGCTCGACAGTTTATCGGCGGCATCATCAAATATGGCCGGGAAACCTCGATTGTCATGGCCTCAACGCTTAACTCCTACAAGGCATATGTGCTGGAGCGGGAAGCGCCGGTCATTCGCGGCTGGGGGCTGAAAAACCGCAGTTCGATGGTCCGCGTTCCTTATTGCGCAACGCCGCAGAGCACCCGGATCGAATTGCGTAACCCCGATCCGGCCGGCAACCCGTATCTGCAGATCGCCACCCTGATCGCCATCGGCTTGCGCGGTATCGAAGAAGGCCTTGACTGCGGGAAACCCGACCGTGGGAACGCGTATAGCAAGGCCAACAGTCACCGGGTATGGGACCAACGCCTCCTCCCGAAGTCAATGTTCGAAGCGTTGGTTGAGGCGGAGCGCAGCAAAATCCTGCCGGAGATACTCGGCCAGCGGATTTACGACAGCTACCTGGCCATAAAGGTCGCCGACTGGGAGGTGCACCGCACTCATGTCACCCCGCGGGAGTTGAAAAAATATCTCGGCAACTAAAAGGGTCCCCACCCCAGCGCAAAGCAGGAACCGTCATCCTCAAAAGGGGGCATTCACCGGCGACAGGGATGTAGTCTTACTGTCGCCGGCATATCAATTGCCGAACATCGGACCATCCGGGCCAGTTTCCATATGCTGCTGACGCTGCCATGCCTCCATGGATGTCCAGGTCTTCTCGCCGCCATGGTGTATACCGCTCGCCGGCGGTGAACCGTACCCGCCCGGTAGGCCACAAGCAAGAACGGCGCACATCCTGTTATCGCCACATCTTGATACCTCACGACACACCTCTCTTGCCATGCATCACCCTGTACACCAAACACTTTTCGCATGCCGCATAACTATCAAAGGGAAAAGTCTGTCCCCGGGCACGCTAGGCGCGCAATGACATGCGCCCCTTCCAGCGCATTGAGGTTCAGAATTATCGGCGGCATTCCTGACCGGTTGATATAGCGCCAAACCGCCTTATATTCTCGGCATATTCA
>CAZSOA010000023.1:0-22786 GCA_964608305.1 uncultured Desulfofustis sp.
GTGCAATTAATGTCATTCAATAGCGATTCTGCAACATGGTTTATTGAGTAGTTTTTTCCGCCTATTACTATTGGTTTGCGGGAATTTTCTCGGTCCCAAACTGCGCCGATGCTACGAAGTTTCTCAAGAATGGACGATTTCGTTCTGTGCCCCTGCTCTGCCTTTCCTCTTTTTACGCCTTCGGCTTGACTCACTCTCTTGGACAGTGGCACGATCGCACCAGAGATAAAAGCGGCCCTCAATAGTAAATCAGTTGCCACAAGATCCAGTTTTAGCAACGTGCCAATGTCTATTGAGAGCCAAATTTTTTCTTGAGAAAAAGCATACCACAAAGCATAAAGATGACGAATTATGATATCAATATCGGTTGGATAAGTATAATTATCAGAACAAATCTCTTTGTAAACTGAAATTGCTGGTGGATCGCCACGTTCTATCTCTGTTTCTTTTGTGGTGTTCCAGGCCTTTACTCTTTCGTTAAGGTGGAGATTTATTGTGAGTTTGAGCAATTCAGCTTTAGCCTGTACCCATCGAACTGAGTTCCATGTTTCGTTGTCACTCTTTACCTGCCGCAAAAATTCTCTTATCTCTTCCATGCTTTTACCCTCGAAAGCCCCTGATATTTTGCCGGGCAGGCCGTCAGGGTCACGGCTTTTCGGCGGCCAACCTAGCCCGGCAAAGCGGTTTACCTCGCTATTTTCATCTGAATAATTTTCCCTTTTCGCTCGACACCAATGATCCGGTCTATCTCGTCGGCCAGTTTGTTCATGGCTTGCCATTTCTCGTCCAAATAATCAAATTGGTCGTACACCTTTTCGATCTTCCCCTGACTGTGGTTCAGGCAACGTTCGCGGATATGCGGTTTTATGTTCAGGCGTGACATTATCGTTCGCGCCGTTCTCCGCAGGTCGTGAGGAGTCCATTCTTCCATTTTCAGGCTATCGCACAGCAGCCGCGCCTGTTTGATGGGGATACCGGCACAGGTGCCGTCAGCGCCTTTGTGGGTGTTGTATGCTGAGGGGAAAACGTATTCGCTCGGATTGCCCTTGTAGCGCCTTGCAGGATTATCCTTTCGGTGTTGTAGAATGGCCACTACCTGAGGCGAAAGGGGACAAATGAAGGTGTTGCCCGTCTTTGTCTCCGGTTGCGTCCAGGTGGCGTTTTCGATGTCGATTTCGGCCCATTTCATGGTGGCTATCTCGCCCGGCCGTTGAGCAGTCAGAAGGCCGATTTTTAATTGGTCGCGGGGATTTCTGCGGAGTGTGTCAAGCGCCGGCCATAACTGCCGGATCTCATCATCAGACAGAAATCGTTTTCTCGGTGCCTCACTTCCGCCAGGACGGTCCAACCATTGCCGGGGATGGATCGTTATCCAGCCTTCAGCGAGCGCTGGCTTGAATAGGGAAGACAGCAGGGCATGAAGCCGGTTAGCCGATGTCGGGCTTGTCTTGGCTAGTTTCCGGCTCATCTCGGCCAGGTGTCGTGGGGTCACGTCTTCAACCCTCATGTTTCCGATGCTCGGCTCGATCACGTTGCGCCAGTAGCCGTTTTCCTGCCGGAGAGTGGATGCCGATTTCGGTTTCTGCCGGGCTTCGTTCTTTTCCTGAAATAGCGCCCACAGATCCATCATGGTCGGCGCTTCCTTGCGTCGTTGCTTTTCGGTGTGAGGGTCGTTTCCGTTCGATGCCTTCGTGATGACCTCCAGAGCCTCACCACGTGCGCCAGACAAGGACATTTCCGGGTAGTTACCAAGGCTGTAGCGCTTCAATTTGCCGTTTTCCCCCAGGTACATGATGAACCATACCTTTTTGCCTTTGGGCGAGACACGGATACCGAGCGATCCCTTGCCGCTCTCCCTGGTGGCGTCGAAATATTCGACCACCTTCTCGGATGGTTTCAGGTTTTGTACTGCCCGGTCAGAAAAGTTGATTTTCGGCATTGGCGGACCTCATGTCTTGTGATCATCTGGTCGGCTATAAGCATTGGGTTGTAAAATACTTGTAAAGTGGCAATCAATATATCAGACAGGAATGGAGCAAAATAAAGTTAGGAATTGTTCCTGTCATCTGGTCAAAGAGCAAAATTGAGTTGTAAAATACTTGTAAAATATTCCGGTGGTTTTAGCAAGAATAAACTGTAAAACTCTGGAAGGGGTTGGGAGAGGGTAAGCGCTGAAAGCCTTTATCTGCAGGGGTTAATGTGGAATATGTTGGAAGGGTTTGGAAGGGTAAAAAACTGAATTTCTGATTATTCGTAATCATCAGGTCAGCGGTTCAAGTCCGCTCGGTGGCTCCAGGAAAATCAAGGGTTTACAGCGTCTGTTGTAAGCCCTTTTTCTTTTCCGGTGAAACTCGGCGAACCTCATCGGACCCACCAGAGTTGCTGCGTTTAAACAAAGAGAGGATCATAGCTGGCCAGAACAAAAAAGAAAAGAGGCTTCTAACCCCGCTATCTGGCACCAGGTCACACGACGTTGCCCCGATAGGAGTAAAAAATCCCAAAACCGTCGGCAAGCCAGGTAATTATTTCTCTCGTTCTTGGTTGTTCATCTACCACATTGTATTACTCTCTAGGTGAGGGGGGCGTTTGGCTCTTTGGGTGGTTCCCCTTCATCCATGCCCGGGACAAACGGATACTGCCAGGTCATCTTCTCGTTTCGGACTTAACAAACAACGATCCATTCAAGAGGCACAAGCCATGCGGATAGCGAAAAACGATGTTCCCGTAAGAATAGATGTGCCGGGAGCAATTGCCCGTCAGGTTAAGCATTTTGGTGACGCCACCGGCTATACAACCTTTGGCGGAGAATACTTTACCCTGGCGGCAGGCACTGATATTGCGCCTTTGTTGCGCGGGCTGGAGGGCGATCTCTGTCAGTCGCCTCACTGGGGTTATATTCTTGAAGGGCAGTTAACGGTGCGGTTTGCCGACGGCAGCTCCGAGATTGCTGCATCCAGCGACCTGTTTTACTGGCCTCCGGGGCATACGGTGAAGGCTGACGAAGACACAGAGTTCATTCTCTTCAGTCCGGAACATGAGCATACCAAGGTCCTCGATCATTTGCTCGACAAGCTTCAAGGCTGATTCTGTCAGTCTTCGTATCGGGCAACCGGGCCGATAACTGAACCGGTGTTCGTGGGCTGGACAGAGCAATGATCGCCATGAACAAACCTATGATTTGTCAAGCGTTCGGGAAGGATTGATTCCCGTCAATCCTTCCCCTGTTCTTTATGCATATGTGCTGACGGCGCCTGCCAGGTCATGGGAGGCCGCTTGTACGCCTGGCCGGCAAACCATACCGACAAGACACCAATGCTCGAGGCGCTCGATTGTGAGCCCGCTTTTCCCCGAGGTGCTTGCCTCATTGTGCTGTACGGTATCAATCGTAAGCCAGGCGGGCGTCTTCGGTGAGCAGGATCTGTTGGATGCGGGTCTGAGTTGCCTCCGCGTTCCAGGTTCCTAATTGTTGGTGGGTGGAAAAGTAGTTTTGCGGGATCGGGTGCGTGCCGATGACCACGTCGATGCCGTATTTGGCCGGAATGAATTCGGAAAAATATTTCAGGCGCGGGCAGGGCGGATAGCCGACGACGAGACCGGTCGCCAGGTGGATCACGTCGACGCCGTTCTTCTTCATCTCCGCCGGGGTGTATTCCACATTGCCGCCGGGGCAGCCGCCGCAGCTGGTAAAGCCGACCAGTTCCACCTCTTCGTCCCGGTAACGGGCAAAGGCGCCTTCACGGTTGTGCATGGCGCGGAAGCACTTGCCGCCGGCGCAGTTTCGATAGCGGTCGCAGATGATAATGCCGATTTTCTTCATGATGCCGTCTCCTTGATCGGGTATGAGGTGCGTGTCGCTGCGGTGCGTTTCTGAGCGGTGTTACCAGCGGGGACGCAAAGCAGAAAACGATCGCCTGAGACTATTTGTCTTTCAGCTGGTAGAAGTATCCTCGTTGCTCGTAGACCGACTCGATTTTGTTCTCCGCTGCCAATACATCGAGATACTTGTTGAGTTCGTTGATGTGCAGGCCAAGCATTGCTGCGAGGTCGGCGGCGGTGCAGGGTCTTCGGGAGATGGTCTCGAGGATGGCGCGTTCGGTGTCGCTGCGGTAGGACGCGGTCGCTTTTCGTTGGCTGGAAGCGGCGATGACCTCGGTGTGCGGGAGGTCGAAAAATTCGACGATCCGCGCCATCTCGTCGGCGGATAGCGGTCGCAGCCCCGGTTCTGTTCCCGGGCGGTCCAGCGTGTTGAGCTGAACCGAGTCGGGGTTGATGGCGATGATCGCCTTTTTCAGCGCGGCGAGTTCAGCCGGGTGATCGTTGTAGCCGGGCAGGATGAACACCTCCAGCCACAGCTTGCCGGTAAATTCCTGCCTGAAGGCAATCAGTCCGTCGATGCACCGCTGGGCGGTGAGCGATGGTTCCGGCCGGTTGATGGCGCGAAAAACGTCTTCCGTGGCCGCGTCGAGTGAGGGTAAGACCAGGTCGGCGGCCAGCAGGGAGCGCCGCACCTCACGGTCGTGCAGTAACGTGCCGTTGGTGAGCACGGCCACGGGAAGCTGCGGCTTGATCGTTTTGATAAACCGGATTATCTCACCGATGTGCAGGTTGAGTGTCGGCTCCCCGGAACCGGAGAAGGTGATGAAATCGGGGTCGGCGTTGCCGCTTGCGAAATAGTGTTTCAGTTCGTCGATAATCCTGGCAAACGGCTGGTAGTCCTTTCTTTTGACGGTCAGGTGCGTCGTTTTGCCGACTTCACAATACACGCAGTCAAGGGAACAGATCTTCTTGGGAACGACATCAACCCCGAGCGACATGCCGAGTCGTCGGGACGGGACGGGACCGAATAGATACTGGTACACCGGGTAATCCTCATTGTTGCTGATTGTTGACTGCCGCCGCCGCGGTCTTTTCCGGGCCGTTTGGGCGGCACCACGAGGTTCCTGCCTGAGATGAGCTTACGATTATCGCCCACCAAGAACAAGTGATATTTGCAGATGCACAGAAGCATAACGGGCGGTATCAGTGATCGTTAGAACCTGGACAATCTGTGATGTATCAGAGATCACAGCCATTCTCTGTTCCTTTCGCGGAGCTGATCGGCTACCAAAATATCCCGATTATTCGTTTGAAGCGTGAACAAACAGAAAGAGGGTTTTGACAGGTCGTGTTCTTCGGCATTATCTTTGCTGCATGCGTCTTTGTAACGGCGCATCGCATCGGGTAGCAAACGGCGCAGGAAATCGACGGCAGGATGCGGTGCCGGATAACCCGGCTTCGCCTTTCATCTTGAGGGAACCTTGAAAAATTGCTATTCCGTTCAATCTTATCGTTGGCCAATCACATTTTATCCTCGGAATATCATATATATGCCTGCGGTAAAATGCTCTTGCGTGCCTCGATCTTGAACGAAATTTCGGATTTTTCAAAGCCCCCGTGAGCTCAACCAGGCCGGTTCAGCCGGCGTATCCCTGAGAAGCCATGGATATCTGGGTCGTTTCGATCATTCTCGTCGTCGTTTTGTATCTGCTGATTACCGAAACCATATCGGTCGATCTGACGGCGGTCGGTATCATGGTCGTGCTCGTTGTCACCGGTTTGCTGACGCCGCGGGAAGCGGTTTCCGGCCTGGCCAACCCGGCGGTCATTACGGTGGCGGCAATGTTTGTTGTCAGCAGAGGGTTGCTGCGGACCGGTGGTGTCGAGTTTATCGGCCGGCAGGTTACCCGGATTGCCCGCAAGAACCTGACGGCTGCTCTGGCCCTGATCCTGTTCTCCGTCGGCTTTGCCTCTGCTTTCATCAACAACACCCCGGTCGTCCTGCTCTTCATCCCGGTGGTCATGGCCATGTGCTGTGAACTCGGGCTGCGGCCGTCAAAATTTCTGATTCCCGTTTCCTACGCATCGATTCTGGCCGGTACCTGCACCCTGATCGGTACCTCGACCAATATCATCGTCAGTGACCTGAGCGCCCAGCATGGGTACGGTGCGTTGTCGATGTTTGAACTGGCGATTATCGGCGTGCCGATCGGGGTCGTCGGGATCTTCTTTCTGATCGTGATCGCCCCGAAGCTGTTGCCGGCGCTAGCCAATCCGATTTGTCAGCTCAAGGATGGAGAGCATCGGAAATATCTGGCAGAGTTACGGATTTGCGAAACCAGCAAAATCATCGGCCAGCTGCCGGAGGAGGCCTTCAGCAAACGATTCCCCGACCTGGAGGTGATCGAGTTGATCAGCCATGACCGGATCTATCAGCCGCAGCGTGACAGACAGACGATTGCTGAGAATGATATTCTGCTGGTCAAGGGCTCGCTCAACGATCTGGTGGCGGTCCTGCACGACGAGGGGATCGAGCTGCCGTCGTCCGAACAGGGATTGACGCTCGGTGCCCAGAAAGATGCACCGATCGTTGTTGAACTGCTCATCGCCCCCGGTTCATCGGTTCGCGGCCAGCGGCTGCAGTACACGGAGCTGGCCCGTGATCCGGGAATCAATATCATCGCCGTCAAACGACACGGGCTGCGCATGGTCGAGCGACAGATTCACGATGTCCGGCTGAAGACCGGTGATATCCTGCTGATCTGGTGCAGCGCCTCAAAACTCGAAGACCTGCGGGCTGAGCGTGACTATTTGATCATCGAGGATGTGTACGAAGAAATCGTTCATAAACGGAAGGCCTGGTGGGCCATCGTCAATTTTGTCTGCATGATCGGTACCGCTGCGCTCGGTATCGCGGATATCATGACCTGTGCTCTGACTGCGGCGTTTCTGATGATCGTTACCGGCTGTCTGCAGATGCGCGATGCCTATCGGGCTCTGCAGGCCGACGTGCTGCTGCTGATCGCCGGCACGATCGCCCTTGGTATAGCCATGGAAAAAAGCGGCGCTTCCAGTCTCTACGCCGGGGCGTTCATCGGTCTGTTTCACGGGATGTCACCGCTGACTGTTTTGTGCGGCGTTATCGTCTTGACCAGCCTCACCACGCAGATCCTAAGCAATAATGCCGCCGCCGTTCTGCTGCTGCCCATCGCCATTTCCACCGCGGTGGGCATCGGTGTCGACCCGAAACCGTTTATCGTCGGCGTCTGCTTCGGCGCCAGCGCCTGTTTCGCTTCGCCGTTGGGGTACCAGACCAATCTGATGGTCTTTGGGCCCGGAGGCTATCGCTTCACCGATTATCTGCGGGTTGGGATTCCGTTGAACCTGTTTGTCGTGGCGGCCAGTGCACTGCTGATTCCGCTGGTCTGGCCGTTTTGATGGAGAACCGTGACGGTGCTGAGCGATGCCTGGCGGCAAACCGGTCGACCGGTTCGGGAATCCAGGAAAATGCACCGTGAAGAAGGAACGACTATCAATCGATGATGAATTCTCTGGCCAGCAGAATTTCTTCAATCAGGCTTGAGCCGCTCGCTTCGTAATAGGCCTGGGCAATCATGAAAATGCCGGCTGATCTGAGCTTCACCTGATAAACGTTGGTCTGGTCGGGTATCAGCGTGAGACTTGAGCGGAGCAACCGTTTTCTTGCCTTCCCCGGCTTGCTGCTGGTTGCAGGGATTGCTTTCGGGAGCCGTTTATTGCTTCGGGAATGACTGTCCATGGACCCCTCCTGATAGTCACTGCACTAAACGAAATCGGTGTCTCCTCTCATTGTTACTCATGGGTTTGATCGATGTAAATAGGTATATATACGCAGTTTTACCTAACAACGGAGCAGAAAATCGGAATAATTCCTATTAATCACGTCTGGTTAGTTTCTTTTCATTTATCGAATATTTTTTTGTTGTTTTACGGAAAAATTGAAATTTTCCGGTTGGTCGGCGTGGGGGTTATGGTTGTTGCGATGGGTTGTCCCCGGTGCAGCAACCGGAGCGGATCGGCCAATAATCGCAGTGCAGGCTGACGCCGTACAATTCGGCTCGGCGATAGAGAGAGAGGACAATGGAATTGAGACCATCCAGTGCCTGTTGGCCGATCAGGTGAATGCGGGCCAGGCCGATAATCTCCAGCTTGTTTTCGGCGATCATGCGACTGGCGCGGGCGCAGGCTACTTCCCGGCTGTCGGCGAAGACTACGATGGTGGCCATCCCTTCACGCGGGCAGTTGGTCGGGGTTGGCTGCGGCAGTTGCCTGACATGGTATTGGATAAAAAAGGGGTGGAGTGGGTGCATGACGATCCCTCCTGTGCTATGTACCCCCATGACGGGACGTCACAACGAGGCATGGAAATCAATCCGAACGCGGCTCGGTC
This sequence comes from uncultured Desulfofustis sp., assembly GCA_964608305.1. Classification (GTDB taxonomy): domain Bacteria; phylum Desulfobacterota; class Desulfobulbia; order Desulfobulbales; family Desulfocapsaceae; genus Desulfofustis. The sequence continues at coordinate 8,246 of CAZSOA010000023.1, forward strand.
GGACGCAACACCCTGAAGCATACGGGAGAAACAGGATTCTTGGAAAAAGTATACCAAAGAGCTGTCGTGCACAGCAAACAGTATTAACGGGGGGAGGGGGCAAAGAGGTGGCCGGCGTGGCCATAAGAAACTGGCATCCGGCGGCAAGATGTACTAAGGTAACGCGATGATAGTGCTGCCCGACGGAAGATCGGCACCGAAGCGCGCCCGGTGTACCCGGTGGCGCATACACCGCTTCATGCCGATGCACGAACCCGTCTCACCGGCCCCCGTCGGTTCCCGGAAACGCCGAGATCGTTGTTTATCTAAGGGTCTTTTACAGCTACGGTGTGCCGGAGGATCGGCCGCGGTCCACAGTTTATTCGAGGGACAACCATGAGCGAAGACGGCCTCTATATCATGCACATCAGTATCCACGGCCTGATTCGGCCGGGACGCCCGGAACTCGGCAGGGATGCCGATACCGGCGGCCAGATCAAGTATGTCCTGGAGTTGGCGCAGGCCCTTGGCGAGACAGAAGGGATTGCGCGGGTCGATCTGCTGACCAGGCTGATCGAGGATCGGCGCGTTGCCTCGGACTATGGTGTGCCGCACGTTGCGATAACCGATCAGGTCAATCTGATCAGGTTGCCGTGCGGCGGCAAAAAATATCTCCGCAAGGAGCTGCTCTGGCCCCATCTCGAGGAGTTTGTCGACAATACCATCACCTTTATCACCAAACAGGGTCGTACGCCGGATCTGATTCACGGTCATTATGCCGATGCCGGATACGTGGCCATGGAACTGGCGTCGGCATTTGATGTCCCGTTCGTTTTCACCGGCCACAGCCTTGGCCGAAATAAACGCAATAAGCTGCTCGGCGATGGCCTGAGCGAGTCGCGGATCGCTCAACATTACAAGATGGATACCCGCATCGAGCGGGAAGAACGGATCATCGCCGCAGCAGATCTGATCGTTACCTCGACCCAGCAGGAAATCGAGGAGCAATACGGCCTGTATAAGAACGGTTCGACCAACGCGTTCGAAGTGATCCCGCCCGGCCTCGATCTTGAAGCCTTCTACCCGTATTACGATACCCAGTTCGACCCCGATCTGCTGAACGATGAGATCAAACAGATCCGTCATACGCTGCTCAGGGAACTGCACCGATTCTGGATGGCTCCGGACAAGCCGTTCATCCTCGCCCTCTGCCGCCCGGATCACCGAAAGAACATCGCCGGCTTGATCAGCGCGTACGGAAACGACCCGGAGTTGAAGGCCGTGGCTAACCTGGCCATATTCGCCGGTATTCGTAGCAATATAAGCGACATGGAAGAAAACGAAAAAGCCGTGTTGACCGACATGCTGCTCTCGATGGACCGATATGATCTCTATGGCAAACTGGCGATCCCGAAAAAACATGACTTTGCCACGGAGGTGCCGGAGCTCTACCGTCTCTGTGCCGAAAGCGGTGGGGTGTTCGTCAATCCGGCTCTAGTTGAGCCGTTCGGCCTGACCCTGATTGAGGCATCGGCCTGCGGGGTGCCGATCGTCGCCACCGATGACGGCGGCCCCCGCGATATCGTCGACAATTGCCGCAACGGCATCCTGGTCGATGTTATCGAGCCGGAGCAGATCGCCGCCGCCATGAAGGCCATCCTGCTCGACAAAGAGCGGTGGACGTCGTTTTCCAATAACGGCATCAACGGCGTCCGTTCTCACTACTCATGGCGCGCCCACTGCGGCAAATATCTTGCCGCGATCGACAAACTGCTGCCGGGAGTGTCTTCCCTGCAAAAACCGGCGGCAGCCCAGGCTCCCGACGGACGGCCGTCATTTGGTCGCCGGCTCACCAATGTCGGCAGAATGCTGATCACCGATATCGACAACACGCTGGTCGGCGACGATGATGCGATGCGTCGGTTGTTCGGCTTGCTCGAAGAACACAAGCAGACCCTTGCCTGGGGGGTGGCGACCGGCAGGAGCCTGGAATTGACCATCGAGGTGATGACCGAATATAATTTTCCTACCCCTGATATCATGATCTGTTCGGTGGGCACGGAGATCTATTACGGTCCCGATTTTCGTATCGACAAAGGCTGGCAGAAGCACATCTCCTGGCAATGGCAAGCCGAGGCCATCAAGCAGGCGCTCGCCGATCTTGATTATCTGGTGTTTCAGGAGGCCGAGGGGCAGCGCAGCCACAAGATCAGTTATTATCTTGAAGAGAAGGAAGGACGGCTGCAGCGGGTGTACGATGCGCTGGAGCGCGGAAAACTGCGCTGCCAGGTGATCTTCTCCCATGGACAGTTTCTCGACATCCTGCCGCTGCGTGCTTCAAAGGGCAAGGCGATTGAATACCTGATCCAGAAATACGCCTTCTCCCCGCGCCGGCTCATGGTTGCCGGGGATTCCGGAAACGATGCCGATATGATCGACGGTCGGACCCGCGGGCTCGTGGTCGGCAACCATAGTGAAGAACTCGAACATCTGCGCGATCGGCCGAATGTCTATTTCAGTCCCGAGTCGTATGCCGGCGGCATTATCGACGGGCTGCGCCACTATGGGTTCATCTGATCGGTCGCTTAGTCTGCGTAAGGTCTGCAGCGGCGCTGCTATGCCCAAACGCAGCGGCACCCGTTAGCAATGTTCGGCAATGGTGGCCGCGCGTTGCTTGAACTGCAAGTGGTAGAGCATCTCCATGTAACGCCGAGTCTCCTGCCGCTCCAGATTCGTCGTGTATTTCCAGAACCCGTAGATACAGGTGAGGGAGAGCAGCCGTTTCGCGTAACGGCGCCAGGTGTAGCGTTCCTCGACCCGGGCGATAGCGCCGTCGGACAGGGCCTGCCAATGGTCGGGATCATCGATGCACCGGGAGAAAAACGATGAGATCTGTTCGGCTGCCTGGTGACCGTGATTCGGGTCGATATGGAACCCGGAAACCCCGTGTTTAATGATCTCCAACGGGCCGCCGTAGCGAGTGGCGAAGGTCGGCAGACCGCTGACCATGGCCTCGATGACCGTCAGGCCGAAGGCTTCGAAGAACGCAGGCTGTACAAAGATACCGCGGTTGTCGGCGATGACGCGGTAGAGTTCGCCGGCTGTCCGTTTATCAAGACGCGCGCCGAGCCAACGGGCGTGACTGTCGAGTTGCAGGCCCTCAAACAGTTCGTGCATCTCGTTGATCTGCCGACGCTCCTCGTTGTCGCTTGATTCCGCTTCGTGAATCGTGCCGCCGATGATTACCAGATTGGCCTGGTTCCGGAGGGTCTCGTGTTCGCCGAACCACCTGACCAGGCCGGTGAGGTTTTTAATGTGGTCGAGCCGGGCCATCGAGAAGATGATCGGCTTCTCAGGGTCGGCAAAGCCGCCCCGGCAACTGTCGCCGCAATCGCCGAATAACAGGTCGTTGATGGCGTCATGCCGGTCGGCGAACCGTCGCCGGCCGTCGGTGAACGGAAAATAGACATCAGCATCGGCACCGGGGGAGACGATGTTGAATTTTGGATCAAAGACATCGACTCCCTGAATCACCCGCTGCAGATCGGGCATCGTAAATGAACCATAACTCTCATACTGGCCGACCACGTCATCGGATCCGGCAATTTCCTGATAGGTTGAGGCGATGATGAAGTCCGACGAGTTCATCGCGATCAGGTCCGCGGTGAACTGGCAGGAAAAATGGTATTGTTCCTCCATGTCCCGCCAGTACAGGGCGGAGTAGAGATATTTCGTTTTTTCGAGGGCATGGGCGATGGTACACTGGGTAACCCCGAGACTCTGGGCGATCAGGTAGGCGGCCAGGTTCCCATCGGAGTAGTTGCCGATCACCAGGTCAGGGCGACGCTCGAGGCGTTCGAGGATGGCCTGCTCGGCCTCGTTGCTGAACCGCTCCAGATATGGCCAGACCTCGAAGCGGGAAATCCAGCGATCGATGACTGAGCCGTCGCTGCGGCGAAATGGGATCCTGACGATCGTCACCCCATCGGTACCGACGACCGCCTCTTCCGGTTCGTTGCAGGTGGTCCCCGCAGCATCGGGGATAAGCCGGGTGATGATCAGGATTTTAGGGCTGATGTCAAGCCCTTGTTTATAAAGACGGTTTTTCATCTCCTGCTCGAGCGCCTTGACTTGATCGAGAATGTAGACGACCTGCCCGCCGGTGTCCGGCAATCCGAGTACCCCGGCCTGACCGAAGAAACCGTGCGGAGAGAGAATGGCGATATTAAAGATCATCGGAATTCTCGCCAGAAACGTCTCAAGAATGTGGTGATCGGGAGCCTCGAGCAGATCGGCGAGCAGGTTCATGGTCTTGACGATGCCGTCCCGGGTTCGCCCCCAGCCCGGTTCAAAGCCCATCGCCCGCAGGGTGGCTTCAAAATCCGGCCATTGCAGGCTGTCCGGCTGTTTTTCCAGATAGTCGGTAGCGCGTACAATCGCCCGGCGCAGCTCCTTGACCGTGGTGATGCCGCTGTTGATCATGAACGGCTGGCCGTTGTGGCCGTGGACGTTGAGGAACGACAGCAGCAGCTCTTCGCCGCGGGTCAGGTCGCGGGCCAGCCTGCTGGAAAAATGGCGATTCAGGAACTCGACCCCGTTGCCGATCGATCGGGACTGGTTCATTTTCGGGAAATCGCGCTCAAACGGCGCGAAGTCGATCTCCAGGATGCGTGAGTCGGGTGACTCGGCGATCAACCGTTCCTTGAAGGCGAGGAATTCGGCGGCCTCGATCTGGGTGATGGTTTTGGTTGCAAAGGTATAGCGGTAATAGAGCCAGCGGGCGACCCGTGGCCGAACCATCAGCAGGAAATCGGTATCTGATTGGGCGGCTTCCTGGCTCTTGAGTATCAATTCGGCCAGCGGCGATTCCTTGACGGCGGCGCTGCGGTCGGCGGCAAACGATTGAAACCCGTCCCAGAGTTCGCTGCCGAGAAACAGCATCTTTTCGGTGGCACGGTAATGGTCGAACAGATCGTAGATCGTTTCCGGGTAGCGGGTTGCATACGCTTCAAACGATACATGCATGATGGACTCCTGATGGTGGGCGGCGCCATAAAGGATAGACGCTGGATAATGATGAGTGATGGTATTGTTCCATTATAGTGGCCCGAGTTACTGCTGGCAAATGTCGCGCGAACCGTTTCGTTCTCCAAAACGGGTGGGCAATGAAGCCGTGCGTGGTGTCGATTGCTTCGTGAACAGAGGTACCGTGGTGCAGTGGACAGCCGGGTACCGCGTCTCGCCGTGGTGCAGTTGAAGGGATCCGGCTGCAGAGAGACCGGATCGATTGTCGGTGCCAAGATACGGCAAAAACGCCTGCAACGGCCGCAGACGCTGGATTATGATGTGGTGCCCCGGGCGAGATTTGAACTCGCACGACCATAAAGGTCAAGGGATTTTAAGTCCCTGGTGTCTACCGATTCCACCACCGAGGCACGGAAATGATCGTCTTTACCACAGGCCTTGAAGCCTTGTCAATTGCGTTGCGAGCCTCCTGTCGAACGCAGCGCTGAGCAGTGTCGCCGGGAGCTTACCAGCCGGCCCCGTCAATAATCGCCCGCATGTCCCGGACGGCCTGCTCGAGTCCGGAGAACACGGAGCGGCTGATGATCGCGTGGCCGATGGAGAGCTCTTCGATATAGTCGAGAGCCGCGATGGGCGCGGTGTTCGTATAGTTGAGGCCATGGCCGGCATTGACCCGCAGCCCGAGTTGGTGAGCCTGCTCGGCGGCGGTGGCCAGCAGTTCCAGTTCGCTGTCCCGGCTCGCCTCATTGCGGGCCTCCGCATAGGTGCCGGTGTGCAATTCGACAAAGGTCGCCCCGACTTCCGAGGCGGCCCTGAGCTGCTCGGGATCGGGATCGACGAACAGCGAGACCGGGATGCCGGCGCGATTCATCCGGGCAATGGCCTTGGCCAGTTTCTTCTGCTGGGCGACCACGTCGAGGCCGCCTTCGGTGGTCAACTCCTTGCGTTTTTCCGGCACCAGGGTGACCATGTCCGGGGCGATCTCCAGCGCAATTTTGATAATCTCCGGAGTGGCGCCCATCTCCAGGTTCAGCTTGGTCTTCACCGTTTCGCGCAGCAACCGGACGTCGCGGTCCTGGATGTGGCGCCGGTCTTCGCGCAGATGGACGACGATTCCCTCGGCGCCGGCGAGTTCGCAGATGGCGGCGGCGGCAACCGGATCCGGTTCATTGATGCCGCGTGCCTGGCGAATGGTGGCCACATGGTCGACATTAATGGCAAGTTTGATCATCCCGAACCTCCTTGATTCGTTGAGTGAGTCCAGCAGCTCGGTTTCGGTGTTCTGCATCAGTTCGGCGTCTTGAGCCGATGTTTCGTGGTCGTAGCCAAGCAGGTGCAACAACCCGTGGGTGGCCAGCCAGAGCAACCGCTGATAAAAGGCGACGCCGGCCTGCCGTGCTTCTGCTTCGGCCCGGTCCACCGAGATAACGATGTCGCCGAGTTCGGACAGCCCAAGGGACTGCACAGCCGGATCGGCGCCCTCGGCGAACGGAAAACTCAGCACGTTGGTCGGTTTGTCTTTTTTTCGGTAACGCCGGTTGAGCTCACGCACTTCGGCGTCGTCGGTGAGCACGAGGTTGACCGTGGCCCTTTCGACCCGGCAGAGATAGAGCAGGGCGGTGCCGTCCCGGCGCAGGGCCTCGGCCAGCGCCGGGAAGATGCGCGGATGGCGGTTGATGATGGTAATCGGCATGGGGCGTCTCTCCCGTTGCCGGCGCTGGCGCATGCCGGTTGGTCCGGTCAGGCGGCGGTGCCGTTTGCTGTTTCGAGGGTCTCGTAGGCTTGGATGATTTTCTGCACCAGCGGGTGGCGGACCACGTCTGCCTTGGTGAAACGACAGAAACCGATGCCGTTGATGCCTTGCAGCAGCGCTTCAGCCTGGATCAGGCCGGAACGTTGCTGGATCGGCAGATCAACCTGGGTCGTGTCGCCGGTGATGACCGCCCGCGAGTCGAACCCGATCCTGGTCAGAAACATTTTCATCTGCTCGCGCGTCGTGTTCTGGGCCTCATCGAGGATGATAAAGGCGTTGCTCAACGTGCGACCGCGCATGAAGGCGAGCGGGGCGATCTCGATGACCCCGCGTTCCACGAGATCGGCTGCTTTGTCCGGGCCGAGCATGTCCATCAGTGCGTCGTTGAGGGGGCGCAGGTACGGATCGACTTTCTGGGCCAGGTCGCCGGGCAGAAACCCGAGCTTTTCACCGGCCTCCACCGCCGGCCGGGTAAGGATGATGCTGCGGACGCGTTCCTCGGCAAGCGCCGAGGCGGCCATGGCCACCGCCAGGTAGGTCTTGCCGGTTCCCGCCGGGCCGATACCGAAAACGATGTCGTTTTCGCGGATGGCATCGATATAGATTTTCTGGTTCGGCGTCTTCGGCGAAATCACCCGGTTTCTGGTGGTCACGTAGACCTTGTCAAGAAAGATCCGATCGAGTTGGGCTTTGGCGTTGGCCTGCAGGATTTTCAGGCCGAACGCCACGTCGGAGGAAAATACCGGGTAACCGGTGCGGATCAGCTCGTAGAGCTGCTCGAGCAGGTTGGCGGCCAGCGCGACGTCGTGCCGGGAGCCGGTGATGGTCAGCGTGGCGCCGCGATTGTGGATTTTTACCGCGGCGCCGTTTTCAAGCACGGCAAGGTTCTTGTTGAGATCGCCGTAAAGGGTGCCGGCCAACTCGTTGCTGGGAAATTCGATGGTCCGGCGTTCTTGTGGAACCTGCATGGGTCGGTTCAGTTCCCTCCCGCCTGCAATTCCTGGTCAATCAGCTGCTGGAAGCCTTCCAGCGACCGGTTCTTCAGGCGTTTGCCGTTGATGAATACGGTGGGTGTACCGGTCACGCCGGCAGCCTGGGCGTCCTGCAGGTCCTTGTTGATTTTCTGGCTGATCGCGGGCGATTCCATATCCTGTTTGAATGACGCCATATCAAGGCCGAGATTGACCGCGGCGGAGATGATTACCTGGTCGTTGAGCTCCGGCGCTTGAAAGAGAATGTCGTGCATCTCCCAGAACTTGCCCTGGTTGCCGGCGGCCAGCGCGGCCCGGGCGGCGGGATCGGCGAACTGGTGGAAGCGCAGCGGCATGTTCTTGAATACCAGCCTCGTGGTCTCGCTGTTTCTGGCAAACACTTCGTCGAGCATCGGTGCCAGTTGCTTGCAATACGGGCATTCAAAATCGGTGAAAACGACCATGGTCACCGGCGCATCGGCGCGTCCTTTGCTTGGTGAGCCGGCGCTGTCGATGGCGGCGACAAAATCGATGGTGATCACCGAAAAGGTGTTGTCATCCCCGTTGATAAGCAGCAGATGCTCTCCCCGGGCATCGGTGTCGATGGCGGTTACTCCCGGCGCTACCGGCACACTGCCCTTGAACTGGCCATCCGTCTCGTAAATGAGCACGCTGTTGCGCGCCGTCAGAATAAAGATGTATTTTCCGTCCACCGACTGCACGAGGTCGACCGGTTTGTGCGGCAGTTGCCATTGGGCAACCTGCTCGTAGACCAGGTCGGTGGTCCCCTGGCCGGTTGCCGGTAGCGGCATGCTCAGAAAAATCAACAGGCAGCCGACAAGTGCGGTGCGGGAAAACAGCGAATATGACATGGGTAGCCTCTTGGTCTCTGGTAGGGTTGATGCGGAGTCGGGCAGGCTGCGCGACTGACGATTCTCACGCACCATAGCCATTATCCGTTTCTTTGACAAGCTCAGAAAAAGCAAACTATTTTCACAAAAAGAATGGATTGACAAGTGAATAGATGGTAATATTCTGCCCTTTTGCAACCGGCGGCCCTCTGGTGTCTCCGCGCGATGGTTCCTGCTGATCCAGAGGCTTCGGCACCTTCGCTTGTCCGGAGGTGGTCTGCCGTACGAGAGTGCGAGAGTGGCGGAATTGGTAGACGCGCTGGTCTTAGGAACCAGTATCTTCGATGTGTGGGTTCGAGTCCCTCCTCTCGCACCAGGCAGCATACGGACGTACCGCTGTGCTCTGAAACGGCCACGAATGGATTTGGTAATACACGGTAACCGATTAAATAAACAGAGGATAATGTCACATGGATGTCAAGGTTGAAGAAATCAGTGCGCTGACGAGAAAAGTAACCATCACGATTCCTGCCGAGACCGTGCAGGCCAGGCTTGACGAAGCCTATGCGAAACTGCAGAAGGAATCGAAGATGAAAGGGTTCCGCAAGGGCAAGGTGCCGCGCTCGGTTATTGTCAAGAGCTACCAGGGCCAGGTGCAGGCGGAAATCGGCGAGAAACTGGTTCAGGATACCTACTTCGACATCATCGAAAAGCAGGATATCGACCCGGTGGTCCATCCCGAGATTACCGATGCAAATTTCAATGATGACGGTACGTTCACCTACGTTGCCCAGGTGGATATTCGGCCGGTGTTCGAATTGGGGACCTATAAGGGACTCGAGGTGGAGCGCCCCGATACGACGGTGGGTGATGCGGCGATCGATTTTGAATTAAACGCCATGCGTCGACGGATGGCCGTCCTGAAAAGTGTCGAGGACCGGCCGGTGGCCAATGACGATGTCGTCGTTGTTGATTACCAGGGCTATCTCAAGGGCCGGCCGATGAAGCATGTGAAAAGTGAGGATATGTCGATCGATGTCGGATCGGGACAGATGGATGTTGAGTTCGAGAAGAAACTGGTCGGCATGAGGCAGGGTGAAGAGGCGACGCACGAGGTCGACTTTCCCGCCACCCATCCGAACCCGCTGCTTGCCGGGAAAAAGGTGGAGTTCAAGGTGCTGATCAAGGACGTCAAAGAGCGGGTGCTCGCGCCGCTTGACGATGAATTTGCCAAAGATGTCAATGAATCATTTGCGACCCTTGATGATCTGAAAAAAGCGATTCGGGAGCAGTTGGAGAAGGATAAGGCCGCTACCGCCGATGGCGAACTCAACGACCGGGTCATGAAAAAACTGCTGGAGAGCCATCAGTTTGACGTACCCGAGCGGTTGGTACGGTTTGAAATCGAGGAAATGATCAAGAACACCCAGCAGCGCCTGGAAAAGAGCGGTCTGAGCCTGGAGGCGGCCGGCATCAGCCGCGAGCAGTTGACCACGACTAATCGGCCGGTGGCGGTGCAGCGGGTGACCGGAGACTTCGTGCTGAAGAAGATCGCCGAGGTCGAGTCGATCAAGGTCAACGATGAGGATCTCGATCGGGCGTTCAAGCGAATCGGCGATCAGTACAATATGCCGGTGGCCCGGGTCAAAGAATTCTTTCAGAATCGCGACGACCTGCTGCCGTTGATGAATGAAGTGCTCAACGAGAAAATTCTCGCCTTCCTCAAACAGGAAGCAAAGCTCACCGACCCGATTGCAACTCCGGATGCAGCCGAAAAAGCAGAACAGCCGGCTGCGGCACCGGAATCAGCCGGCGAATAGCGTCTGACTCAGAAATCGAACAGACAGCACCGGGCCGTTGATTATTTCAGCATCGGCTTTACTATGTCTGTGTCGGCACCGTTCGACTGCATGGGGCGCGGCCTGATGCAGTCGACGTGTTTCAGCACCTCGGTAATCTGCGATCAGTAACGGGGTGACGTGAAACCGGACGGACCGATGCACTGTGTTCGCGAACTTCATTATAGGGAGTGTTTATGAATCTGGTACCGATGGTGGTCGAACAGAGTCCGCGCGGAGAGCGGGCGTATGATATCTATTCCCGACTGCTCAAGGAGCGGATCATCTTTCTCGGCACGACGGTCAACGACGACGTGGCCAACCTGATTATCGCCCAGTTGCTGTTTCTCGAGGCGGAGGATCCGGACAAGGACGTTACCTTCTATATCAATTCGCCGGGCGGCGTCGTGACCGCCGGCATGGCCATCTATGACACCATGCAGTTCGTCAAATGCGATATCGCCACGCTCTGCATGGGCCAGGCCGCATCGATGGGGGCGCTGCTGCTCGCTGCGGGCGCTGCCGGCAAGCGCTACGCGCTGCCCAATTCGCGGATCATGATCCATCAGCCGGCGGGCGGGTATCAGGGCCAGGCAACCGATATCGATATCCACGCCCGGGAGATTTTGCGCATCCGGGAGGATCTCAATAAAATTCTGGCCCACCATACCGGCCAGACGATCAAGAAGATCGCCGCCGACACCGAACGGGATCGCTTTATGAGTGCCGACGAGGCGAGGAAGTATGGTATAATTGACAAGGTATTGACCAAACGAACGATACCCGGAGAGGAACAGGCAACATGAGTAGCTTCAACACGCGGGAACCCGATTGCAAATGCTCGTTCTGCGGCAAGAGCCAGGACGAGGTCGAAAAACTGATCGCCGGTCCCGACGTCTACATCTGTGATGAATGCATCGATCTGTGCAACGAAATCGTGCTCGAAGAAGACGAGAAGAGCAACGAACGCACGGCCCGGCAGGCCTTTCTGCCGGCTTCGCTGAAGCCCAAGGACATCAACGATTATCTCGAGCAGTATGTCATCGGGCAGGAGCGGGCCAAAAAGGTTCTGTCGGTGGCGGTGCATAATCACTACAAGCGGATCGACGCACCGATCGACGAGGACGAAATCGATCTGCAGAAGTCAAATATCATTCTGATCGGGCCGACCGGCTCCGGCAAGACCCTGGTGGCGCAGACCCTGGCCAAGGTATTGCAGGTACCGTTCTGCATTGCCGACGCAACGACGCTCACCGAGGCCGGATATGTCGGCGAAGATGTCGAGAATATTCTCGTCAGCCTGCTGCAGGCCGCCGATTATGACATTGAAAAGGCCGAACGGGGCATCATCTATATCGATGAGATCGACAAGATCGCCCGCAAGTCGGACAGCCCGTCACTGACCCGCGACGTCTCCGGCGAAGGGGTGCAGCAGGCGTTGTTGAAGATCATCGAAGGTACCGTCGCGTCGATTCCCCCCAAGGGTGGCCGGAAGCATCCGCAGCAGGAATTGATCAAGATCGACACGACCAATATCCTGTTTATCGTCGGCGGTGCCTTCGTCGGCCTCGACAACGTTATCAAGCGGCGAACCGGCAAAAAATCGATCGGCATGACCGCTGAGATCGTCAGTGAGAACAAAAAGAAGATGGGCGAAATCCTCGCCACGGTGCAGCCGGAGGACCTGCTCAAATTCGGACTGATCCCGGAGTTGGTCGGCCGGCTGCCGGTGATTGCCACCATGGAAGAGCTGGTCGAAGACGACTTGGTGCGCATCCTCAAGGAGCCGAAAAACGCGCTGACCAAACAGTATCAGAAACTCTTCCAGTTTGAAAATATCCAGCTGCGCTTCACCGAAGGTGCACTGACTGCCGTTGCCCGCAAGGCGCTTGCCCGAAAATCGGGGGCCCGCGGCCTGCGTTCGGTGCTTGAGGAAGCGATGCTTGACGTGATGTACGACCTGCCGTCGAGAAAAGATGTGCAGGAGTGCGTCATCAGTGAGCAGGTCATTACCAACGGCGATTATCCGGTGATTCTCTACCGGAAATCGGTCGCCGACGATGAATTGAAAAGCGCCTGAGAAGACGATAACCGAGCCAATACATGAAACAATCTGAGACAAGCACCAAACTCTATCCGCTGATGCCGTTGCGGGACATCGTTATTTTCCCGCATATGGTGGCGCCGCTCGTGGTCGGCAGGAAGCAGTCGATCTACGCACTTGAAGACGCCATGGAAAAGCGTACCGAGATCTTCCTCGTTACCCAGCGCCGGGCCACCGACGATGAACCGGGCCCCGACGGCATCTATCAGGTCGGTACCCTGGCCCATGTCATGCAGCTGCTGCGTCTGCCGGATGGGACCATCAAGGCCCTGGTCGAGGGGAAGCGGCGGGCGCTGATCGTTTCCCATGTCCATCATGACCGGTTCATGCAGGCCGAGTTGCGCGAATTGACCGAAGAACTGGCGGTGACCAGCGAGGTCGTCGCCTACGAGCGTGAATTGCGGCGCTATTTTGAGGAATATGCGCTGGCCAACAAAAAGATCGCCAAGGAGGTTGTCAAATCGGTCCAGAATATTGATGACCCCCGTAAACTCGTCCATGTGGTCTGCGCGCATCTGCCGCTGAAGACCGAAGAAAAGCAGGAAGTACTGGAGTGCGAGTCCCTGCAGCAGCGGATGGAGATCATTCTCGACATCCTCAATCGGGAGATCCAGCTTGCCGAACTGGAAAAAGAGATCAACGCCCGGGTCAAAACCCGGATGGGAAAGACGCAACGCAACTACTACCTGAGCGAAAAGGTCAAAGAGATCCAGACGGAAATGGGGCAGGGCGAGGACGGTCTCGACGATATCGCCGAACTCGAGGAAGCGGTAAAAAAGAAAAAGTTGCCGCAGATCGCCCTTGATAAGGTCACCAAGGAGCTCAAGAAACTGCGCAATATGCCGCCGATGTCGGCGGAAACCACGGTGGTTCGCAACTACGTCGACTGCATCCTGAGTCTGCCGTGGAAAAAGAAGAGCAAAAGCGGCATCGATATCAACAAGGCGGAAAAGATCCTCGACGAAGACCATTACGGCCTGAAAAAGCCGAAAGAGCGGATTCTCGAGTACCTGGCCGTCCAGGCGCAGGTCAAGAAAATCAAGGGCCCGATTCTCTGTCTCGTCGGCCCCCCCGGTGTCGGTAAAACATCGATCTGCCGCTCGGTCGCCCGCGCCCTGAGCCGCCAGTTCGTGCGCCTGTCGCTGGGCGGGGTCCGCGATGAAGCGGAGATCCGCGGCCATCGTCGCACCTATATCGGCGCGATGCCCGGCAAGATCATCCAGGCCATGCAGCGGGCCGAGGTCTCCAACCCGGTCTTCTGTCTCGACGAGGTCGACAAGATGTCGATGGATTTTCGCGGCGACCCGTCATCGGCCCTGCTCGAAGTCCTCGATCCGGAGCAGAACTTCGCCTTTAACGACCATTATCTCGACATCGACTACGATCTCTCCGAGGTGTTCTTTATCACCACCGCCAACAACCTGCACGGCATCCCGGTACCGTTGCAGGATAGGATGGAGATCATCATGTTGAGCGGTTATACCGAAGAAGAGAAACTGAAGATCGCTGAAGGGTACCTGGTTCCGAAGCAGATCAGGGAAAACGGTTTCAAGGCCGGGGACATTTCGTTGACCGATGGTGCGATCCTGGAGATCGTCCGCCGTTACACCAAGGAGGCCGGAGTCCGTGACCTGGAGCGCAATATCGCGTCGATCTGCCGGAAAATCGCCCGTGACCGCCTCAAGCGGGGACTGAAAAACAAGAAGTACCGGCTCACCGTACAGTCGGTCAATAACTATCTCGGCACCCCGAAATACCGCTACGGCCTTGCCGAGGAGCAGGAACGGATCGGGTTGTCCACCGGCCTGGCCTGGACCGAGGTCGGCGGCGATCTGCTGCAGATTGAAACGACCCTGATGGCCGGTTCCGGCAAACTGATCATCACCGGGAAACTCGGCGACGTGATGCAGGAGAGCGCCCAGGCGGCGCTCAGCTACGTCCGCTCACGGGCGGATCGGCTCGGCCTGGAGCCGGACTTCTACCAGAAGCTCGATATCCATGTTCACGTACCGGAGGGCGC
>CAZSOA010000023.1:22796-31542 GCA_964608305.1 uncultured Desulfofustis sp.
GACGGTCCGTCGGCCGGCATCACCATCGCCACGTCGATCGTCTCGGCGCTGATCAAAAAGCCGGTCAAGAATCAGCTGGCAATGACCGGCGAGATCACGTTGCGCGGACGGGTGCTGCCCATCGGTGGTCTGACCGAGAAGTTGCTTGCCGCCAAGCGGGGCAATATCACCGATGTGCTGATCCCGAAAGACAACGAACGCAACCTCAATGACGTCCCGCTGCGGATCAGGAAAAAGCTCGCAATCACGATGGTCGAGCACATGGATGAGGTGCTTGAGCAGGCCCTTGTCCTCGGCGATGAGGAAACCCTGTTTAAAATTCCGCCGATCAACCCGGTATACAACGAGATTCCGCTCAATCATCACAATACCACCCAGTGATTGCTTGAACGTAAGCTTTTTGCTTGACGACCCCGGGTTATGCTGGTAAATACACACCACGTTTCCGGGCGGGTAGCTCAGCTGGGAGAGCATCGGCCTTACAAGCCGAGGGTCACAGGTTCGAGCCCTGTTCCGCCCACCAGAAAAGACATCACGGAGCGGTAGTTCAGTCGGTTAGAATGCCGGCCTGTCACGCCGGAGGTCGCGGGTTCGAGTCCCGTCCGCTCCGCCAGTCACCAAAAGGGTTTCAGGATTTTTCCTGAAACCCTTTTTTCATGGGGTCAGGTCTTGTTTTTTGCTGTTTTTCGTGGCGCTGCATCATCTTCCCTCCCTTTCCCCTATCAGAACAGCAGCCGGCGTCAGCATGCGGGATGGGAGCGTACTGGTGGAATGCTGACGACTAACGCACCCGCTTATTGCCGATGCGGCCGTGTTCGCCCGGATGGCGAACGTTGCGGCCGTCATCGATATGTCGTTTGATGATCGAACTGCGCGGCCTGTCGGGGGTGATGCTTTCAATCTGCTGACGGGGGCGTCGGTCGCCGCTGACCGAGTGGCGCGAAGGGGGAGGCCGATCGATACGTTGCCGGGGTTGGAAGCGATCGATTCTGATCGTTTTTCGCTCAGGCCTGCGCTCATAGGAGGGCTGTTGCTCGGAACGGCTGCGCCAAAAAGGAAGTTGGTATTCGCCGCTCTCACTTGGCCGCATGAACGGGCCGCCGTCGTATTTGAGGATCTGTGGCGGCGGTGACGATCGTTGAAATGTGCGGACCAGTGTCCGATCATGGTAAGCAACGCCACGGCGATGTTTCGGGACATGATACCAGCGGCCGGGTCTGCTGAACCAGCGGTCGTGGCGAACGTATCGGGGACGTTGATAGGCATCGATATGGATGTAGTGACGGTTCCAGTCGAACAGGCTCCAGGTACCGAAGACAACCGCAAAGGATGAGCCGCCCCAGTAGGAGATGCCACGTCCGGCACGCAGGCCGGCAGGTACCCAATAGTACGGCGGGAAGGCCGGATAGCGCCAGGAACCGTAGACGACGGTCGGGTTGTAGTAGGGGACGTAGACCACGCGCGGGTCGCGGGGCTCGATGATGATGGTTTCCCGCTCGACCACCACCTGCTGTTCCGGTGTCGTGCTCAGGGAGCCGTGGGCATACGCCTGGGACCGGAGTTCCTGAACGACGGTCATCACGTCTTGTTCCTGGGCGAGAAAGGCGTTGCCTAGCTCGGTGGTCTGGCCGATGCGCTCACTCATCAACTGCAGGACGTCCGGGACATGACACAGCGATTTGACGCTCGGTTCCCAGTCCATGGCGAGCAGCGCAATATCGAGATTCTCTCCGGTCAGCCCGGGATTGTCTCGGAGCCACCGATCCGCCTCGATTACCTCGATGGGATAGGTCGCCGCCATCAGGATCTGGGAGAGCAGTGGGTCGGGGTAAAGCGCGATAGGAGCCAGCAGTTGGCTGAGTTGTTCGTGACTGTACCTGATCACCGGGGTTTCCGGTGACGCCGGCGATGTCCAGCCCGGACGGGCCATGGCGATGGAAGCGCCGATCATCAGGCAGCACAACAACGGTGAAACGATTCGTACTTTCATGAGAGACCTCCTGCCGGGAAATCAGCCGCGGGCGGCGCATCAAGCGCGACAGCGACGCCGCAGCGATAAGGAAACTATAGATCGTATCTCTGATTTGTCGAAGGGCAAGCAGGCGGCTGCGTTATTGACAGCGGCTGTTCCGGGAAGCGGACGATCGGTTTTGCTTGATCGAAGGCGTTGCTTCGCCTATGGTTCGTCTATCTGCTTCAGCGAGACTGCTGAAGTGAAGGTAGCTGGTGCGCGATCTGTTGCGCCTGCAATCACCTCAGGAATCTTAGGAGTGTCCCGCGATGAAAAAGATCAGCCTGTTGAGCTTCGTCCTGTTTTTCACCGTCTTTGCCTGTCACGCCGGCGCCGCCGACCATCGGATCGGTGGCGGCATCAACTATTGGGTGGCCGTGGACGATATCGATGTTGATGATATCGATGAAAACGGCTTCTCGTATCTGATCAGCTATCAGTACTGGCCGGCCCTGCTCGGCGTTGAACTCGATCTGGAGATAATGCCTGATCGCTACGGCGAAACGGCGTTTGCTCCGCAGGCATTTTTACTGCTGGGCAGCACCATTTACGGCGGAGCCGGCATCGGCATCGAATACCGCGACAGCAGCTTCGCCGACCGGCCGTTCTTCGCCTTCCGCGCCGGCCTCAACCTGGAACTGCTGCCCGGCATCTACACCGATTTCTACGGGATATATCGCTTCAACGAGAAGGCCGATCTCGATAAAAAAGACACCAAGATCGACTCAGACACCATCTTCCTCGGCGCCGCCGTTCGTATCGGCTTCTAATTGCCCATCGTGCCCATCGGGGTCAGGTCTTGTATTTTGACATTTGAACTGCAATGTCAAAATACAAGACCTGACCCCGATTTTAGTACCGCAAGTCACGGGTTTCGGTGGCGATCTGGGTGATTTGGTTCGGGTGCTCGATAATTACGGTTCGGCCTTGTTTTGAGATGATTTTTTCCTGGAGCAGGTCCTTGAAAATCTTGGACACGGTGATTACGTTCAGGGACGTGAAGATCCCGATTTCGTAGTACGTCAGATACGGCGGTAAGATGATGCGCCCCGCGTCGGGTGTCTTGAACTCCTCGATCACGCGGCAGACCCGGACCGGGGCCGGCTTGTTGATGATCCGCGTGAGCAGGTCGATGATATTGGCGTAGTTCTGGGTCAGGGTGCAGAGGATGGTGCGATAGAGTTGCGGCGTTTTGTCGAGCAGCGAAAAGAAGTAATCGCCTTCCACCTTGAGCACCTGGCAGACGGTGCGTGTCTTAATGAAGTACTCCCCGGTCGGAAACGAATCTTCAACCACATCCTGCTCACCGATATTTTTGATCAGGTAGGGCAGGAACCCCATCAACGCTTTTTCCCTGAAATAGAGGAGAATCTTCTCATCTCCTAGCTCCGAGGTGTGCCCGAGCACACAGAAACCCGACTGCAGGTAATAGATATAGCGATTGTCCAGCAGGGCCGCTTTGGGCAGTCGTTCACGGACGGCTATTTTGGCAAATTCCGCCTGATATTTATCTTTCAGCCAGAGCATCGTACGTTCTCCCCAACCGCTCACCCGAGTTTGTCTCGAGATATTCTCCCGCCACACTGTTCAAGGTGCGATTTTTTATAAAAAGATAGCCCATGCTATTTTTTCGAAGAGGGCGCTCGGGTATCACTAGATCAGACTGGCCATGGCTGCCACCTTTTCATCGATTCGTGTCAACCACACGGTTCGTTACAACAGACAGGTACAGATCACTATGCAGAACCGCGGACAAAGTTTCAACTATGCAATGCTGATTCACTCCGTTATCGGCGTCTCGCTGATGGTGTTCGGCCGCTTCATCCCGCCGCCGAGCATTTCGGTAGCCTACGACCCGAAGCTGGAAGCCGCCGGGATTCCGTTGGTTGACGGTCAGCACCTGCTGGGCGTCACACCGGAGGGAATGGTGATCATCGGCCTGTTTTTCGGCGTCGTCTATCTGTGGACGTTCGTTGACAGCCTCTGGCCGAGTTTTCTTGGCGTTGCCCTGTTCGGCATGACCAGTCATGTCCTTATGCCCCAGGCGCTCAATCAGTTTATGGGCAACCCGATGACGGTCATGCTGTTCTTTTTGTTCATGTTCGCGGCGATTCTGATGCGCAGCAACATCTCCGCCTACCTGGCCCGCTGGTTCATGACCCATCCCATTGTCCGTGGGCGCCCGTGGGCCTTCACCGCGATGATCCTGGTCGGCACCTATTTCGTCGCGATGCTGGAACAGACCACTGCCTGTTTTCTGATGTGGCCGGCACTCTACATCGTCTTTGATTACGTCGGCTTCAAGAGGGGCGACAAGTACGTGACGTTGATGATCGTCAACACGATGATGGTTGCCTTGCTGTCGTTTGCCACCGACCCGTTCAAAGGCGGCGCCTTTTACCTGCTCAACAACATGAGCATGCTGGCCGACAACGCTCCCGGCGATGTGGTACCGGTCAATATCGCGCTGTATCTGCTGTTCAGTGTGGTTCTGTCCTTTGTCTCGATCGGTGCTATTCTCTTTTTCATGCGCTTTGTCTACCGGGTCGATGTGTCGCCGCTGAAAAAAATCGATCCGGAGATCCTCAACCGCGACGAGCTGCCGCCGTTCAGCCTGCAGCAGAAACTGATCCTGGCGCTGTTCTTCCTCTACGCCGGCTGGCTGCTGACCCCGGGGATCATCGGCAGGGATAACGTGATCGGTGCCTTTCTGGCCGCCAACAGCCTGGCCGCCTCGCTTATCATCGTCTTTCTGGCAACCGCCATCAGGGTCGGCGGAAAGCCGTTGGCCAATCTGGCCGAGACCAATAAATCCTATCCGTGGCGGACTTTTGTGCTGATCGCCACGGCCTTTATGCTCGGCAACGCGATGACCGGCCCCGGCACCAATGTCACGCTGTATATGGAATTTTTCCTCAAGACCCATCTGGCCGGGATGAGTGAGTTGATGCTGACCGTGCTGATCGTCTGCCTGGCGATCGTCGTGACCAACTTCTGCAACTCGGTGGTGGCCGGTCTGATTTTCACCCCGGTGATCCTGGCCCTGTGCAGCGGGCTCGGCTTTGCCGCATCCCCGATCATAGTCTGCTTTTTCTTCATTGTTCTGATTGCCGCCGTCACCCCGGCTGCGTCGCCGTTTGCCGCAATTCTCTATGATAACCCGGACTGGATCAGCCGGCGCAATGTGGCGCTGAACACCCTGGTCAGTTCCGGGATCATTCTTGGGGTGGTGGTCGTCGTCGGCATACCGCTGGCGCGGGTGCTTTTCTAACCACAATTGTTGAGGGCGGCCGGTCGATCCGGCCGGAGAGACTCAGTATGGAAAACAGCTACGATATCGTCATCGTCGGGGCCGGCCCGGCCGGCATGACCGCGGCCATCTATGCGGTGCGAGCCAATATGAAGGTCATGATGCTCGATCGGCTGTCGCCGGGCGGCCAGATGATCAACACCAACGAGATCGAGAACTATACCGGGGCCGGCAAGCTGAGCGGCGCCGATCTGGCCATCAAGATGTTCGAGCACACCCAGGAACTTGGAGTCGAATTCGACTATCGGACCGTCGTCGACCTGATCGACGACGGCGACTGGAAGCGGGTGGTCTGTGAGGAAGAAAACCTCGAGTTCAGGTGCCGCGCCGTCATCCTTGCCACCGGCACGGTGCCGCGTCGTCTCGGAGTACCGGGTGAAGAGCAGTGGGCGGGCTCCGGCATCAGCTGGTGCGCCATCTGCGACGGCGCGCAGTATCGCGACAAGGAAGTGGTGGTCATCGGCGGCGGCAATTCGGCGGTCGAGGAATCGATCTATCTGGCCGGCATCACGACGCGGTTGACCGTGGTCACGCTGTTTGACCTGACTGCTGACCCGAAGGCCTGCGACCTGTTGCGTCGGCTCGACAATGTCACCGTCTACCCGTACCAGGAAGTACTCGAGTTCACCGGCACCGATCGGCTCAGTGGAGTGCGCTTCCGGTCGACCAAAGAGGATGCCGTCGAGCGCTACGTGACCTGCGACGGGGTGTTCGAATACATCGGTTTCCAGGCGTCGTCGCAGGCCTTTGCGAAGCTCGGCATCCTCGATCGCACCGGCTGCATTCAGACCGACGCCCAGATGCGCACTGCGGTGCCCGGGATTTACGGGGCCGGTGATATCACCGTCAAGCACCTGCGCCAGATCGTCACCGCCTGCTCCGATGGCGCGGTGGCCGCCAACAGCGCCTCGGTCTATGTCGAATCACTCAAGCAATAACCACCATACACCTGCCAGGGAGAGTTACCGATGATCACTGAAATCAACGAAACCGACTATGCGGCCATGGACCAGTCGACGCCGATGCTCGTCGAGTTTTATTCAAAAACATGCGGGCCGTGCAAGATGCTGTCCTTCGTCTTGAAGGACATCAGCAAGCAGCGGCCGGATTTTCCGATCTATATCATCGATTTCGATGAAAACCGACAGCTCAAGGAACAGCTCGGCGTCAAGGGCTTTCCCACCATGCTGTTTTTCAGGGACGGCAAGGAGGTCAGCCGGCTCGAGGGGCTGAAGCAAAAACCGGCCATTATCAAAGCGATCGACGAACTGTCATAACCAGGAGGCTATCATGAGCAACAAGATCCGTTATACCAACCAGGACCATCTGATCACCCGGCAGGCCCGTGCCGAGCAGGAATTTCTCGCAGCGTTCAACAAGGAGCGGCCGACCATTGCTGAGCCGATGGTGGTGCGCAACCCGTATCTGATCAATCCCCTCTGCGCGCTCGTCCTGTTTTCTACCGAGACCGCGGTGGCGCCCACCGTCACCGTCTGCGGCAAGCGTTACGAACGGGAAAATATCACGCATACCTTCCCCGCGGCCACCGAGCATATCCTGCCGGTGCTCGGCCTCTACGATGATTTTGCCAATACCGTGATCATCTCGCTGGCCGACGGCACCAGCACCACCCTGACGATCACCACCGAGCCGCTGCCACCCGAGGTCTGCCGTTGTCTCAATATCCGCACGTCGGCGGACTATTTCGGCAACAACATCATGTTTCTTACCCCGGCCGGCAAAAATCTCCCCACCGGCTATGACTACCGTGGCGATATCCGCTGGCTGCTCACGGAAAACACGATGTTCGATATCAAGCGGGTGAAAAACGGCAACATCATCACCGGTTCCAGCCGTTTCTGCCACATGCCGTACAATTGTACCGGCCTCATCGAGTTGAACCTGCTGGGCAAGATCTACAAGGAATACCGGATGCCCGGCAACTATCATCACGACCATTTCGAGATGGAGGACGGCAACCTGCTGGCGCTGACCCAGGATTTCAGTCGGGACACCGTCGAGGATATGTGCGTGCTGCTTGATCGAAATACCGGTGCAATCCTGAAGACTTGGGATTACCGCGAGGTATTGCCGATGGACGTGGGCGGCTCCGGCTCCCAGGATGCTCATGACTGGTTTCACAACAATGCCGTCTGGTACGACAAGAAAACCAACAGCATCGTCTTGTCCGGCCGGCATCAGGACGCGGTCATCAGCATCGATTACGATACCGGCAAACTCAACTGGATTCTGGGCGACCCGGAGGGCTGGCCGCAGGAACTGGTGGAAAAATACTTTTTCAAACCGGTCGGCGATCTCGCGTCATTTGACTGGCAGTATGAGCAGCATGCCTGTGTGGTCTGCCCCAACGGCGATATCATGCTCTTTGACAACGGTCAGTATCGGGCCAAGATAAAGGACAAGTATATAAAAAACCGCGATAATTTCTCCCGCGGCGTCCGCTACCGGATCGATACCGAGAAGATGGAGATCGAGCAGGTCTGGCAATACGGCAAAGAGCGGGGCCAGGAATTCTTCTCCCCCTACATCTGCAACGTCGAATATTATGCTGAGGGTCACTATATGATCCACTCCGGCGGCATCGGTTTTGAGAATGGCTTTGCCTCGGATTCGCTCGGCGCATTTCTCGATCCGAAGACGCCGGGCGTTGAGCTGCGGTCGGTAACCGTTGAAGAGAAAGACGGGGTCGTGCTCTACGAACTGGAGACCGAGGGCAACTTCTACCGGGCC
Organism: uncultured Desulfofustis sp.; assembly: GCA_964608305.1. GTDB lineage: Bacteria > Desulfobacterota > Desulfobulbia > Desulfobulbales > Desulfocapsaceae > Desulfofustis. The sequence goes on from CAZSOA010000023.1 coordinate 30,869, forward strand.
GAAAAACTGCCGCTTTACCACGACGGCGCTAATGTTGCGCTCGGGGAAGGGCAACTGCTCGGCAGCCTGGAAGTGACCGAAACCTTTGATACCGTACCCGAAGCGGAAGAGGTTATGGCATTGCCGGACAGCTGGCATGCAATCTTCGTGAAAGAGGATGTCGACCGGTTTGTCTTCCACGGCCGTTTCGAGCGCGGCTCACTGGTGATGCTCTGCCTCGAAGGTGAGCAGCAGGCGCATCATTATTTTATCAACACCGCGGCGGTGTGGAGTCTGGCCATGTGTTCCGGAGCCTTTCTCGAAAAAGACGAGCGGGACGTAAAAATCCATGTGAGCAAGCGTGGTCTTACCGGCGTCTTTCAGATGAAATTGATCATCAACGACAAGAAATTCCAGACCGGGGTTTCCATCTACTGTCCATAATTGAAAGAGGACGCAACCATGGATATGCATCTGCAGGATAAAACGGCGCTCATTACCGGCGGGGCCCGCGGCATCGGCGAGAGTATCGCCCCCATCTGGTCCGGGAGGGCGTTCGGGTGGTGATTGGTGATATCGCCGAGGAGCGAGCCGAGCGGACCTGCCGGACCATCGGCGAGGGCACTGCTCGTTCATCTATCTTGATGTCACCGACCGGGACAGTGTCGCAAGCGGTGTCAGGCAGGTCACCGAAG
>CAZSOA010000024.1:0-29872 GCA_964608305.1 uncultured Desulfofustis sp.
ATTATTTCCTTTGCTCTGTTGCGTCGATCCGTCCATTGGTCGGTGTGGCCCGGGTCCGCCTGCTGCCTGATCGGCACCTATATCATGAGCGGCGCCCATGGGCTCGATCTGCGCCTTGGTGACGGCTGGGTCATCGCCTCCAGCCTGTTCTGGGCCTTTCACGTCATTCTGGTCGGGACCATGGCGGTCCGCACGCGGGCCCCGCTTACGGTGGCCTGCGGCCAATTTTTCATCTGCGGTATCTGCGGCATGAGCATTGGGGTGCCGCTTGAGCAACCGGAACTGGCCGCTTTTTCCGCCGGATTGTTTGGTATTCTCTATGCCGGGCTGCTTTCTACCGGGATCGGATTTACGCTACAGGTGGTCGCCCAGCGTTTTACCCATGAGGCCGATGCAGCCATTATCCTCAGCTCGGAAACGGTTTTTGCCGCACTGGCCGGGGTGATCTTTCTCGGTGAAATTCTCGGCTCGCCTGAATACTCGGGAGCTGCGCTGATCTTTTTCGGCATCATGATGGTGCAGCTGCTGCCGATGCTGCGCCGTAAGGCCCGGTCCCTGTGATCCGAAGCGCCGTTCCGGAAGGAAATGGGCTGTTGCAATTTTTTGATTTTTTTCTATAAGAAAGCATACGGCGTATGGTCTGTTCAACGATCTCACGGCAGCACTAGGATACAATGACGCGAGCCAGCCAGCCACCCTCCCACCCCGCACATCTGCATTTCTTCCTTTTTTCAATTCCGGTGAACCCTCGTAGCGCAAGGAGACAACCATGAGCGTACATATCGCAGATCATCCGCTGATCAAACACAAACTCGGCCTGATGCGGGCAAAGGACATCCCTACGAAAGATTTCCGGGATCTTGCTTCGGAAGTCGCTCGACTATTGACTTATGAAGCGACCAAGGACCTGGAAACGAGAAAAAAAACCATTAACGGCTGGGCCGGTGAAGTCGACGTTCAGGAAATCAAGGGAAAGAAGATCACCATTGTCCCGATTCTGCGGGCCGGACTCGGCATGATGGACGGTGTACTCGACATGATTCCCACCGCCAAAGTCAGTGTGGTCGGTTATTACCGGAACGAAGAAACGCTGCAGCCCGTCGAATATTACGTCAAGATGACCTCTGAAATGGAGAAACGGATTGCGCTGATTCTCGACCCGATGCTCGCCACCGGCGGCACCCTGCTGGCAACCATAGAAACCTTGAAACGGGCCGGCTGTAAAACAATCAAGGGTCTGTTTCTCGTGGCTGCTCCTGAAGGTTTACGGCGCATCACCGAGGCACATCCCGATGTTGAGATCTACGTGGCGGCGGTCGATGAACGGCTTAACGAGGTGGGCTATATCCTGCCCGGCCTCGGTGATGCCGGGGACAAGATTTTTGGAACGAAGTAGCGTGGCCGGCGGCGTCGGCCCGGTCATGCCTATTCGGAAATGAACTACGGAGAGGGAGAACGAAGATGACAGGAGATCCGCAGGAAACGCAGTATCGATTTCGCGCCAAGGATAGTCTGCTTGGCGCCCAGATGTTGTTTGTCGCCTTTGGCGCACTGGTGCTCGTGCCGATTCTGACCGGCCTGGACCCCAACGTCGCCTTGTTCACCGCCGGCGCCGGGACGCTTGTGTTTCAGGTGGTTACCAGGGGCAAGGTACCGGTTTTTCTGGCATCGTCCTTTGCTTTCATTGCCCCGATCATCTATGGGGTCCAGACCTGGGGTGTACCGGCAACCCTGTGTGGCCTGTCGGCCGCCGGCTTGCTCTATGTCGTACTCAGCTTTCTCATTCGCTATTTCGGCTCCGATATGCTGCACCGGATCCTGCCGGCAGTGGTAACCGGACCGGTGATCATGGTTATTGGCCTCGTTCTCGCGCCGGTTGCCGTGCACATGGCCTTTGGCCGGACCGGCGATGGTGCCGCCTGGCTCGTCCCGGAAACAACGGCTATGATTATCGCCGGGGTGGCGCTGGCGACGACGGTTTTCACCGCGCTGCTCGGCCGCGGGTGGTTTCGGTTGATTCCGATCCTGTGCGGTATCCTGGCCGGTTACCTGGCGGCTTTGATTCTTGATGTCACCGGTATCACCGCCTCGCTCCAGGCATCCTTTCAGCCGGGAGAACTGCAGAACTGGACGGGCCCCGCCTTGATTTCGTTGGCGCCGGTGACTGAAAAGGCCTGGTTTGCGATGCCCAGCTTCGTGATGCCCGAATGGAGTTGGGCAGCTATTTTCTTCATTGTTCCGGTGGCCATCGCCCCGGCCATCGAACACTTCGGCGATGTGCTTGCCGTTGGTTCAGTGACCGGTAAGGATTATTTGAAAGACCCGGGAATTAAAAACACCATGCTTGGTGACGGGCTGGCCACCTCCCTCGCCTCGTTCCTCGGTGGCCCGCCGAACACTACCTATTCCGAGGTAACCGGAGCCGTCGCCCTGACCAAAGCCTTTAACCCGGCGATTATGACCTGGGCCGCGCTTTGTGCGATCTTCCTGTCCTTTGTCGGCAAGGTCGGCGCGCTCCTGGCGACGATTCCGACACCGGTCATGGGTGGGATCATGATCCTGTTGTTCGGCATGATCACCGTAGTCGGCATCAATACCCTGGTTAGATCCGGGAAAGACCTGACCACGCCGCGGAACCTCGTTATCGTTTCGGTCATTCTCGTCTGCGGCATCGGCGGGATGAAGTTCTCGGCAGGGACTTTTGCCATTGAAAAAATCGGCTTGGCCGCGTTGATTGGGCTGGTGCTGAATCTCGTGTTGCCGGCTGACAAAGAGGAAACGAAGGCCGGCAAGACCGCTGCCTGAGCGAGGCCTGCAGGAGCGGTAGAGACAACAGGATGACGCCTTGCATCGCGACCGGCCTGGTAGTATGATCGAATCGATGCCTGCAGGTACCCAGACAGCATAGTTTTCTTAACCGGTGGTACGATACGGAAACGGCGATCCTATACCGATCATGTTGCCGGTGCTTTTGTCCGGTAAATTACCAACAAACAAAAGAGGAGAAGAGACGATGAGACCCATGAAAAAACTGCTGGCCGCGGTTTGCGGGGCTTCCCTGCTGGCCGTCGGCGCCGTCGGCGCCCAGGCGAAGACGCTGGTCTTTTGTTCCGAAGGAAGCCCGGAAGGGTTCAATCCGGCGTTCTACACGGCCGGCACCACCTTCGATGCTTCGTCACGGGCTGTCTTTAACCGATTGGTGGAGTTTGAGCGCGGAACCACGAAGATTGTCCCGGCCCTGGCCGAATCGTGGGATATATCCGAGGACGGTCTGGAATACACCTTCCATCTGCGAAAAGGGGTCAAATTCCATACCACGAAGGAGTTTACACCGTCGCGGGATTTCAATGCCGACGATGTCATCTTTTCGTTTGAGCGCCAACGTGACCCGGAGCACCCGTTTCACAAGGTATCCGGTGGTAATTATGAGTATTTCAACGGCATGTCGATGCCTGATCTGATCAAGGAAATTGTCAGAGTCGACGACTACACGGTACGATTTGTCCTCAACCGTCCGGAAGCGCCGATGATGGCCAATCTCGGCATGGATTTCGCGTCGATTTTCTCAAAAGAGTACGCCGACCAGATGCTGGCTGCAGGCACCCCCGAAGAGATCGACCAGCTGCCGGTGGGCACCGGCCCCTTCCAACTCGTCTCCTATCAGAAGGACGCCGTTATCCGCTACGTTGCCCATCCCGATTACTGGGCCGGGAAAGCAGCCATCGACAATCTCGTCTTTGCCATCACACCCGATGCCTCTGTTCGTTACCAGAAACTGAAAGCGGGTGAGTGCCATGTCATGCCGTACCCGAATCCGGCCGATCTCGAAGCCATGGCCAAGGATCCCGACGTCAATCTGCTGCAGCAGGAAGGACTCAATGTCGGTTACCTGGCGTACAATGCGAAAATGGCGCCGTTTGATAACCCCAAGGTGCGAAAAGCGTTGAATATGGCGATCAACAAGCAGGCGATCCTTGACGGTGTCTTCCAGGGCGCCGGCACTATCGCCAAAAACCCGATTCCGCCGACGATCTGGTCATATAATGATGCCGTCGTCGACGATCCCTATGATCCGGAAGCGGCCAAAGCGATGCTCGCTGAAGAGGGAGTCAGTGGTCTGAAGATGAAAATCTGGGCGATGCCGGTACAGCGACCCTATAACCCCAATGCCCGGCGGATGGCCGAACTTATTCAGGCCGACTTCGCCAAGATCGGGGTCGAGGCGGAAATCGTCTCCTATGAATGGGGCGAATACCTGAAACGCTCCAAAGAGGAAGATCGTGACGGCGCCGTGCTGCTCGGCTGGACCGGTGATAACGGTGATCCTGACAACTTCCTGGCGGTGTTGCTTGGTTGTGATGCCGTCGGCGGTGCCAATCGCGCCCAGTGGTGTTATCAGCCGTTTGAAGATCTGATCCAGCAGGCCAAAATCGTCTCCGACGTGGCCGAGCGAACCAGGCTGTACGGCGAAGCCCAGGTCGTTTTCAAGGAGCAGGCACCGTGGGCAACTATCGCCCACTCCGTGGTTTTTAAACCGGTTCGCAAGGAAGTGGTTGATTTTCGGATCGACCCGTTTGGCGGCCATATCTTTTATGGCGTCGACCTGCAGTAATTCGGTGCATCGATAACCACAGGCGGGAGGCCGGAACGGTGCAGGCCGGCCTCCCGCCTGCTGCTGATTAATCCCAGTCGCGACGGGGGCGGATGCTCACTTATGTCCTGAAAAAAATCGGTGTCATTATCCCGACCTTTCTCGGGGTGACGCTGATCGCATTCACGTTCATCCGGTTGCTGCCTGGCGATCCGGTGCTGCTGATGGCCGGTGAGCGGGGCATGAGCGAGGAACGGCATGCCCGATTGATGGCCGAGTTCGGTTTCGACAAACCGATCATCGTCCAGTACGGCATCTATCTCAACCAGTTGGCGCATGGCAATTTCGGCACGTCCATCATCACCCGCAAGCCGGTGCTGCACGAGTTCCGGGCGCTCTTTCCGGCTACCATCGAGTTGTCCCTCTGCGCCATTCTGCTGGCGGTGCTGGTCGGCCTGCCGGTGGGCATGATCGCTGCCGTCAAACGCGGCTCGCCGTTCGATCATACGGTCATGGCCGGTGCGCTGACCGGCTACTCGATGCCGATCTTCTGGTGGGGGCTGCTGTTGATTATCCTGTTTTCCGGCATCCTCGGTTGGACCCCGGTCTCAGGCCGGATTTCGCTGATGTATTATTTCGAACCGGTAACCGGTTTTATGCTGATCGACAGCCTGCTGTCCGGCCAGGGCGGCGCTTTCCGATCTGCGCTGTCCCATCTCGTGCTGCCGGCCGTCGTGCTCGGCACCATTCCGCTGGCGGTGATTGCTCGGCAGACTCGTTCGGCGATGCTTGAAGTGCTCGGCGAAGACTATATCCGGACCGCCCGGGCCAAGGGTCTGCCGCCGACCCGGGTGATCGGCCTGCATGCGCTGCGCAACGCGTTGATTCCGGTGATTACCGTCATCGGGCTGCAGATCGGTGTGCTGTTTGCCGGCGCCATTCTCACCGAGACCATCTTTTCCTGGCCGGGGATCGGCAAGTGGATGGTCGATTCGATCTTCCGGCGGGACTATCCGTCCGTTCAAGGCGGCCTGCTGCTGATTGCGCTGATTGTCATGCTCGTCAACCTCGTGGTCGATCTGTTGTACGCCCTGATCAACCCGCGCATCAGACATACGGAGTGACCATGTCCGACGTTGCCGTTCACCCAGTTATCGATTCCCGGCCGACCGGGCGGTTGGCTTTGCTTCGTGAATTCTGGGCCTATTTCAGCGAGAACCGGGGAGCGGTGGTCGGCCTCTGGTTTTTCGTGGCGATCATCCTGGTTGCTGTCTTTGCCGATTTCTTTGCGCCACACCTGCCCAACGAGCAGTACCGAGACGCCTTTCTGCGTCCACCGTTCTGGCAGGAAGGCGGTTCGTGGCTGTTTCCGCTCGGCACCGATGCCGTCGGCCGGGACATGTTGTCGCGGCTTATCTACGGCGCTCGCTATTCATTGTTCATCGGCTGCGTGGTGGTTTCCATCGCGCTGGCTGCCGGTGTCGTGCTCGGTCTGGTGGCCGGATTTTTCCGCGGATGGATCGACACCATCATCATGCGCTTGATGGATATCATCCTCTCCTTCCCCAGCTTACTGCTGGCGCTGGTGCTGGTGGCCATCCTCGGGCCGAATCTGATCAATGCGATGATTGCCATAGCCATTGTCCAGCAGCCGCATTATGTACGCCTGACCCGGGCCGCAGTGATGGGTGAGATGAACAAGGATTATGTGACCGCCGCCCGGGTAATCGGGGTCAGCCGGCTCAGGTTGATGTTTGTCACTATTCTACCGAACTGTATGGCGCCGCTGATCGTCCAGGCCGCCTTGAGCTTCTCGACGGCTATCCTCGATGCTGCCGCCCTCGGGTTTCTCGGCATGGGCGCGCAACCGCCGACCCCGGAATGGGGGACGATGCTGGCCGAGGCCCGGGAGTTCATCCTCCGGGCCTGGTGGGTGGTGACGTTGCCCGGTTGCGCCATTCTGCTCACGGTCCTGGCGATCAACATGATGGGTGATGGCCTGCGTGACGCCCTCGATCCGAAACTCAAGCGCTCGTAACAGGGATAAGCGATGGCGCTGCTCGATATACAGAACCTGACGGTTACGTTCCAGACTGCCGGCGGCCTGTTCACCGCCGTCGACCGGATCTCGGTCTCGCTTGAAGCGGGTGAAGTGGTCTCCATCGTTGGTGAATCCGGTTCGGGAAAATCAGTGGCGATGCTTGCCCTCATGGGATTGCTGCCGTGGACGGCCGAGGTCACCGCCGACCGGATGACGTTTGACGGTAAGGACCTGCTGCGCATGGGGGTCAAGCAGAAGCGGTCGATCATCGGCAGAGAGATTGCGATGATCTTTCAGGAGCCGATGACCAGCCTGAATCCCTGTTTCACGGTCGGCTTCCAACTGACTGAGGCGTTAAAGATCCACTTGCAGATGGGGCGGCGGCAGCGACGGGAGCGGGCGGTAGACCTGCTCCACCAGGTCGGCATTCCGGAGCCGGTGAAACGGTTGTCGGCCTTTCCTCACCAACTCTCCGGCGGGATGTCGCAACGGGTGATGATCGCCATGGCCATAGCCTGTAACCCGCGGCTGCTGATTGCCGACGAACCGACCACCGCACTCGATGTAACGATTCAGGCACAGATCCTCGATTTGCTGCTGAAACTGCAGCAGGACAACGATATGGCGCTCGTCTTGATCACGCACGACATGGGGGTCGTTGCCGAAACGGCGAAACGAGTGATGGTTCACTATGCCGGCCAGCAGGTCGAACATCAGGAAATACACGGGTTGTTTGCCAACCCGCATCACCCCTACACCGCCGCCCTTCTGGCAGCACTGCCGGAGCGGGCGGCGAGCAAAAAGTTGCCGTCGATCGCCGGCGTCGTCCCCGGGCAATTCGATCGACCGGAGGGATGTCTGTTTTCGCCACGCTGCCGCTATACCACCGAACGGTGCCGACGGCAGGAGCCGGAGCGGGCCTCGGCCGAACGTGGCTTCGCCCTGTGCCACTATCCACTCGATAACGGTGTGCCGCTCAACCATCCGGAAGCAATGGGGGCATGATGGGCCAGGAAGCCATTTTACAGGCGCGGGATCTGAAACGGTTTTATTCGGTCCGGCGAGAGGCGTTTCAACCGAAAGCGGTACTGAAGGCACTCAATGGCGCAACGTTTGACCTGACAAACGGCAGGACCCTGGCCGTGGTTGGCGAATCAGGCTGCGGCAAATCGACGTTGGCCCGACTCGTCACGATGATCGAGAAACCGACCGCCGGGACCCTGCGCATCTGCGGGGTCGACATCGTCGGATCCACCCGGACGACGCGGAGAACCCTCAAATCCAAAGTACAGATCGTCTTCCAGGACCCGTATGGATCGCTCAATCCTCGCCAGAAAATCGGCCATGCGCTTGAGGAGCCGCTGCTTGTCAACACCTCGATGAACAAGGGGGAGCGCCGGCGAGCGGCTCAGGAGATGATGGATTTCGTGGGTCTGCGACCGGAGCAGTATGATCGCTACCCGCACATGTTTTCCGGTGGCCAGCGGCAACGGATCGCGATCGCCCGGGCGCTGATGCTTCGACCGGAGATTCTCGTGCTTGACGAACCGGTCTCGGCGCTCGATGTCTCGATTCAGGCTCAGATCCTCAATGTGATCGGCGATCTCCAGGAACAACTTAACCTCGCCTATTTGTTCATCAGCCATGACCTTTCCGTCGTCAAACATATCGCCGACGACGTGATGGTCATGTATCTGGGGGTCCCCATCGAAACGGGAAGCCGTGAATCAATTTTTGCCCATCCGCTCCATCCGTATACCGAAGCGCTGTTGTCGGCGACGCCGGTAGCCGATCCGTTCCGGGTCAAAAAGCGCATCGTTCTGCACGGCGAACTGCCTTCCCCGATCGACCCGCCGCCCGGCTGCTCGTTTCACCCCCGTTGCCCGCGGGCGACCGATGAGTGCCGGCAAACCTTCCCCCCGATGCGGCACATCGGGGGGACCATGGTTGCCTGTTATCACCCAGCTGCTTAGACGTGCCTGCAAATAAACCGATACGCTCACGTCTGGTTGCCCAGATCATTACGGTGACCCTGTTCAGGATTCTGCTCAATACCGCCCGGCGGTTCGTCTACCCATTCGCTCCGGCCCTCGGCCGGGCATTGGATGTTCCGCTCACGGCCATCACCTCGATCATCGCCGTGGCCCAGGTCAGTTCCCTGGCGGGTATTTTCAGCGGCCCGCTCGCGGATCGCTTCGGGTACCGTCTGGTCATGCGCACGGGACTTGCCTTTCTTGCCGTCGGTATGCTGATCTGTGGCCTGATTCCGAGTTATTGGCCGGTTTTTGTCGGGCTGCTTATTGCCAGCTTGGGCAAGATCGTTTTCGACCCGGCCATTCAGGCCTTTATCGGGAGCCGGGTACCGTTTGAGCGGCGGGCACGGATCGTCGGGATCGTTGAAACGGCCTGGGCCGGGTCAACCCTGATCGGTATTCCGGCTTTGGCTCTTATCATCGATGCCGTCGGTCTGCAGGCCTCCTTTCTCTTTTTCGGCCTGCTCGGCGCCGTCAGCTGGTTTGCCATCGGCTTTGTCATTCCTCCCGATCAGGCGCAGCACTCGGTGCGCGTGCACCGGCCGAGCCTGTTGGCGATGCTGGGCCGACTGGTCAGGGTCAGACCGGCTGCGGGTATGCTTGCCTTCGGGTTTCTGGTCTCCATTGCCAACGACGGCCTGTTTGTCGTCTATGGGGTCTGGTTTGAGCAGGATTTCAATATCGGCATCGTTGCCCTCGGTTTCAGTACCGTGGCCATTGGGTGTGCCGAATTGTTCGGTGAATCGTTGACGGCTCTGTTTTCCGACCGGATCGGCTTGAAACGGGCGACGATCGGCGGGTTGATCCTGGCCACCGTGGCCTACCTGCTCTTGCCGGTTGTCGGGCAAACACTGCCTCTGGCCATGGTGGGCATGTTTTTCTTGTTTTTCTTCTTCGAGTTCACCATTGTCAGCAGCTTTTCATTGAGCACGGAACTCGTTCCCGAGGCACGGGCGACGATGATGGCCGGTTTTTACGCCACTGCCGGGGTTGGCCGGATGGTTGGCGTCCTGCTCGGTGGGTTGGTCTGGCAGCTGGGGGGGATTGTGGCCGTCTGCCTGCTGGCGGCAGGGTTTTCGGCCCTTGGCGTAGCGGCGCTGCTCTGGGGCTTGCAAGGATGGCAGCCACGGCCGGAGGAACGGGTGCCAAGGCATTGATACGGAAAGAGAGTGGGTCGGCAACGCGGCGCAGACGCCAATGCGTGCGCCGCGTTGCCGGGCAAAGCTTAGTTGCCTCCCTGGACCTTCAGGCTGCCGCCGGTGCCGAGGCCGCCCTTGATCTCCTGGGCCCGATAGTTGCGAAGGGCACGAACCATATTGTTAAACGAATCGGTGAACGAGGCGACAATGACCTTGCCTTCCGCGGTGTTGGTGTACCCACCGCCGCCAAGGCCGACCGATCCGGCCAGCATGCCGCCCACCGCGCCCATGTCGACATTGCGAGCGCTGCCTTCGGCAGCGGCCAGTTGGACGCCGGAACGATTGTCAACCAGGGTGAGCATGGTGCTTGCCTCCTTGTAGCTCAGACTGCCGCCAACGGCTGCGCCGACTGAGCCGAACAGACCGCCGATGGCGCCGCCGATGCCGCCGGCATCCTGGTTGCTGAAGGTGATGGATGGGCTCATCGAATAGTCGGCGGCAACCATCTGGCCTTTGCCGAAACTCGAACCTTGGCGTAATTCGCCGGATTGCTCCAGGCTGCGCTCGCGCATCATATTGCCCATGGCCGCGCCGCGTTCAACGACGACAAAGCAGTTCGACTGCTGGGCGAGCATCTTCAGGACCGGGGTCGTGGGTCCGAGTCGCCATTGGCTGGTCAGGTAGTGATACCATGACGATGAGGTGTCCTCGACGACAGCCATGGTGCCAAGCGGCCCCTCGCATCGTTCCAGGGCTGGGTTGACATTGTCGGTGGCTGCACCGGCAGCTGATCCGGTAGCAGTGGTTTTGGCGGATTGCGAGCCCATCTGCATACCGACACAACCAGCCAGCGGTAGAGCCAGCAGAAGCATGGCGGAAGCTCGAGCGAATCGGTGGAACACGGGACGTCTGGTCATGGTGATCTCCTTGTCGGTGATGGCTGGTGAGTGTGATGCGGGCAGAACTCTTCAACGTCGACTCCGCGAGAAAAGAGGAGGTACGTCGCTGAAAAGAATAATCATTCGGACGCTGCAGAGTAGCCTGTTTTTCCGCTCGGGACAATAATTTTTCCACGGTTCGGCAACACCGCCTGTTGTCGGTGAACGATCCGGCGCCACTGCGGTGACGCCGATGTCAAAGGCCGCAAAAGTGAGTTGTTCTGCAGAAGGCGCTATGTTATAAGAGAGGCTGTTCAATGGATCGGCAGACAGCAATAGATGTGGTATCGACGGCCCGCGGACCTCACCGGAGGCTGTTGGTAGGTCATCGAATCCGCCGGGTTCGCCGCAAGGGCGGACCGGCAGATATGGCGGCCCGGTTGTTGCGTACCACGACGGAGCTGTGTTCTATGCCGGCATAACGACCTTGGAGAGCCGTAATGCGCGGAAGACGTGAACCGGTGCAGCTCATCTGCCCGAAATGCCGTTACCAGATGATCGTCTATCTACCGCTTGAAGACGATCTGCCGATGTGTCCCCAGTGTACCGATGTGCAGATGATCATTGAAGAACTGCTGGACGAGGGGAAATCCTATTGACCTATATGGGTTCGCTTAGAGAGGCAGTCCAGCCCCGATGGGGGGACTGTTTGTTTTTCTGCAAACGATCAGAGAAAAAGGAGATGAAGATGAAACGATTACTGACGATCGGACTGGTTCTGGTCATGGCATTGTGTGCCGGAACGGCTTTTGCCGGTGCCCTTGATGAAATTCAAAAGCGTGGGAAACTGCGGGTCGGCATGGAGCCCGGATATATGCCGTTCGAGCTGACCAACCAGAAGGGTGAGATCATCGGCTTCGACGTCGATATGGCCAAACGGATGGCAATGGCCATGGAAGTCGAGCTGGAACTGGTTTCGACCGCCTGGGACGGAATCATCCCCGCACTGCTGACCGAGAAGTTCGATATCATCATGTCCGGTATGACGCTGACGCAGCAACGCAACATGAGCATCAATTTCGCTCAGCCGTATATCATCATCGGCCAGACCGTCCTCGTTTCCAAAGCCCATGAGGGCACGATCAATTCGTACGCCGATCTCAACAACGCCAAGTACACGATCGGCTCGAAACTGGGCACCACCGGCGAGCAGGCCGCCAAGCGGATGATTCCTGAAGCCAAGTACATCTCGTATGAAACCGAGCAGGAAGGCGTTCTCGAATTGGTCAACGGAAAAATCGATGCCTTCGTCTATGATCTGCCGTACAACGCTATTGCCATCGGCCAGCGTGGCGACGACAAGATGTATCATATCGATACCCCGTTTACCTACGAGCCGCTTGCCTGGGCAGTCCGCAAGGGTGACCACGACTTCCTGAACTGGCTCAACAATTTCCTGTTCCAGGTCAAAAACGACGGGACCTACGAGAAGATTTATCACAAGTGGTTCGTCGACGGTTCCTGGCAGAAAGAACTCCAGTAGGCAATCGGACTTTTATCGGTGAGAGCTTCACAAAAAAAGTGGCCCTGGCAGTTGTTGCTGGCAGTTATCCTGATTCTGATAGCTGCCGGCATCTGGGGGTCCGTTCAGAGCATTGATTACCAGTGGCGCTGGTATCGTGTCCCGCAGTATTTCCTGTATCAGGCCGAGGATGCCGTCAAGATTCCGTTTGACGGCATCATTGAGAACATCAGCGTCTCGGGTAATACGGCACATATTTCCGCCCGACCTGAAGGCGGCGGTGAGGTGCACCTGCTTGAAGTCGATGCGCCGAGCGTTCGGGTAGCCATCGGCGATGACCTGTTTATCGGCGATACCGTCGGCTACGAGGCTGCCTGGCGAATGGGGCCGTTGCTCACCGGGCTCTGGACCACCATGTGGATCTCCGCGGCCGCCAGCGTGCTCGGCCTGTTCATTGGTCTGGTTGCCGGGCTGATGAAAGTTTCAAGGAATTATACCGTCTCGATGCTGGCGGCGATTTACGTGGAAATCATCCGGGGTACGCCGCTGCTGGTTCAGATCTTCATCGCCTACTTCTTTATCGGTACGGTATTTAATCTGGACCGCAATGTTGCCGGTATCGGCGCCCTTGCCCTGTTCGCCGGCGCCTATGTCGCCGAAATCGTCAGGGCCGGCATCCAGTCTATCCCGAAAGGGCAGATGGAGGCGGCGCGATCGCTTGGGATGAGTACCCCCCAGGCTATGGTGGAAATAATCCTGCCGCAGGCCTTCAAGCGAATCCTGCCGCCGTTGTCCGGGCAATTCATCAGCCTGATCAAGGATTCTTCGCTGGTATCGGTGATTGCGATCACCGACCTGACCAAGTCGGGCCGGGAGATTATCACCAGCACCTTTGCCACGTTCGAGATCTGGCTGGTGGTGGCGGCCATGTATCTGATTGTCACCTCGCTGCTGTCCCAATTTGTTTTTTATCTGGAACGGAGGCTCGCAATCAGTGATTAGAACGGAAAACGTCGTCAAGGTATTCACCGGGCGGGGTGCCGAAGTGCGGGCCGTGGACGGTGTGTCGACCAGCGTCGACAAGGGTGAGGTGGTGGTCATTATCGGGCCGTCAGGCTCGGGCAAGTCGACGTTTATTCGCTGTGTCAATGGCCTCGAGGCGTTTGACTCGGGACATGTTTATATCGACGGTGTCGATATTGCCGATCGAAAAACCAATATTAACAAGATCCGCGCGGAAGTGGGGATGGTCTTTCAACAGTTCAATCTGTTTCCTCACCGAACCGTACTTGAAAATCTGACGCTGGCGCAACGCAAGGTGCGGAAACGGAAAAAATCGGTGGCCGACGAAAAGGCGCGGATGCTGCTGAAAAAAGTCGGTATTGCCGAAAAGGAACAGGAGTATCCGTCCCGGCTCTCCGGTGGCCAGCAGCAGCGGGTGGCCATCGCCCGAGCCCTGGCCATGGACCCGAAGGTGATGCTGTTTGACGAGCCGACCTCGGCGCTTGATCCGGAAATGGTCGGCGAAGTTCTCGACGTCATGAAACAATTGGCTCGAGAGGGGATGACCATGATGGTTGTTACCCATGAAATGGGTTTTGCCCGGGAAGTTGCCGACCGGGTGCTGTTCATGGATCAGGGCAAAATTGTCGAAGAAGGGACACCGGAGCATTTTTTTACCAGTCCACGCGAAGAGCGGACCAAACTGTTTTTGAAGCAGGTTCTTTAGCCGGTTTACCGGCCCTGCCGGACGGTCGGTCAACCGTCGGATCCGTATGATCTGGCGGACCGATTGCCGGGAAGCGGCTGGTTGCAGATGATTTCATACTTTTTCTGGAGGAAGGAAGACATGCGTTTTGTCGGAATGTGTGCGGCCGTGCTGCTTGGCATCGGCCTTTGTTTTTCGCAGGCCGTGGCCAAGGATTTGCAGGTTGGGTTTGTCTATGTCTCGCCGGTCGGCGATGCCGGCTGGTCGTATGCCCATGATCAGGCTAGGCTTGCCGTTGAGGCGATGGACGGGGTGAAGACCTCGTTTGTCGAAGCGGTGGCGGAAGGGCCGGACTCGGAACGGGTGATGCTGAACATGGCCCGCAAGGGGTTTGATCTGATCTTCGCCACGAGTTTTGGTTACATGGATCCGATGCTCAAGGTTGCTCAGCAGTTTCCCGACACGGTCTTTATGCATTGCTCCGGGTTCAAGACTGCCGACAACATGGGCAACTATTTCGGTCGGATGTATCAGGCCCGCTATCTCTCCGGCATGGTTGCCGGCGCGATGACCTCGTCGAACACGCTTGGCTATGTCGCGGCTTTCCCGATTCCCGAAGTCATTCGCGGTATCAATGCCTTTACGCTTGGGGCCAAAGCCATGAACCCCGATGTCACCGTCCGAGTGGTCTGGACCAAGACCTGGTACGACCCAGCCACTGAAAAAGAGGCGGCCAAATCGCTGCTCGATGTCGGTGCCGATGTGATCGCCCAGCATCAGGACTCTCCCGGCCCTCAGGAGGCGGCCCAGGAGAAGGGTGTTTACTCGATCGGCTATAATACCGATATGAGCCAGTTCGCTCCAAAAGCCCACCTGACGGCACCGATCTGGAACTGGGCGCCGTTTTATGTCGAAACCGTTTCCTCGGTAATGGACGGTACTTGGCAATCGGCTTCTGTCTGGCCGGGTCTTGCTGAAGGAATCGTCGATCTGGCGCCGATCAGCGAGGTTGTCCCGCAGGAAATCCGGGATCAGGTGATGGCGAAAAAAGCGGCGATTATTGCCGGCGAGGAAATCTTTGTCGGACCGCTTCTCGATCAGAAAGGTGAAGAGCGTGTCGCTGCCGGCGCGGCCATGACGGATGAGGAAATGCTCGGCATGACCTGGTTCGTTCAGGGAGTTATCGGCACCACCGAATAATTCGGAGAGCAACGGTTGCCGATCGATTCCGGTCGGCACCGCAACCGGCCGGAATTGCTGATGGCCCCGATACGGATCGTCAAACGACAGGAGCCCCTCGGTTGGAGCTCCTGTTTTGTTTTAATGGCGGCGGTGCTCCTGTCCCTATCGCTTGGTGGCGTTATTCTGGCGATCGGCGGCACACCGCCGCTGGACGGGATTGTCACGCTGTTTCGCGGTGCCTACGGTTCACGCTATGCGCTGGAAGACGCCCTGCTCAAGGCAACGCCGATCTTCCTCTGCTCCCTGGGCGTTGCCGTTGCTTTTCGTCTGCAGATCTGGAATATCGGCGCAGAGGGGCAGTTCGCCCTCGGTGCCGTCGGGGCGACCTGGGTAGCCTTGTCCTTTCCGGGGGCTCCGGCCTGGTTGCTGCTGCCCGGCATGGCGGCGGCAGCTGCGATCGCCGGCGGACTCTGGGGGTTTATCCCGGCATTTTTTCGGCAACGATTGCGAACCAATGAGATCATTGCCACGCTGATGATGAACTACATTGCCATTCTCTTTCTCGATTACCTCGTCTACGGCATCTGGAAAGACCCGGCCAGTTACGGGTTTCCGATGACCCCGGTATTCTCAGCGGAGGCGATCATCGGCAGGATCGGCAGCAGTGCCATCAGCTGGGGGGTAATCCACTGCCTGGTTCTCGGTCTCTGCATCTGGGCCTTTATGCGCTTTACCCGGCTCGGTTACGAGATCAAGGCCGGCGGCGACAATGTGCGTGCGGCACGATATGCCGGTATTCCGTATGATCGATTGGTCATGCTGGTCATGGTGCTGAGCGGCGCGCTGGCCGGCTGGGCCGGTTTTCTGGAAGCGTCGTCGACAATCAATCGGCTGCAGCCGAGCATCATGGCCGGCTACGGCTACACGGCCATCGTCGTCGCCTGGCTGGCCCGGCTCAACCCGCTTGCCATTGGCGTGGCCGCTTTTCTGCTGGCCGGTCTGCGGGTCGGTGTAGAAGGGCTGCAGCTCGATCTGCAGGTGCCTGCCGCTTTCGGCGGGATGATTGAAGGGCTGATCCTGCTGACCGTGCTGGCCGGCGGGCTCTTCACCCGCTACCGGATTGTCTGGCAGCGGAGGAACTCATGAACTACGAGATCCTCATCCCGTTGCTTGCCGCTGCTGTCCAGTCCGGCACCCCGATCCTCTATGCGACGCTCGGAGAGATCTTTACCGAACGCACCGGTATCCTCAACCTCGGGGTTGAAGGAATTATGATTATCGGTGCGCTCAGCGGGTTTCTCGTTGCCAAGATGACCGGAAGCCCGGAAGTTGCTTTTGTTGCTGCCGGCCTGGCCGGCGCCTTGACCGCTTCGCTGCATGGGGTGGTTTGCCTCGTCTTCCAGGGCAACCAGGTGGTCTCCGGGTTGGCGCTGACCATTCTCGGCGTCGGATTTGCCAATTATTTCGGCCTGGCCTATGTCGGTCAGGGCATCTCCGGCTTTACGCCGCTACAGATTCCCTATCTCGCCGCCATTCCGGTTCTCGGACCGATTTTTTTTCAACAGGATCTGCTCGTCTATATAACGTATCTCATTCCACCGCTGATGTGGCTGTTTCTCTACCGGACTCGCTACGGGTTGAGCCTGCGGGCCGCCGGTGAAAACCCGGCAGCGGCAGCGGCAGCCGGAATCAATGTGGTACTCTGCCGGTTTGTCGGTGTCCTGGTCGGTGGTTTTTTTATCGGGCTCGGTGGTGCCTACCTGTCGCTGGCGTATACCCATCTCTGGACCAACAATCTGACTGCCGGGCGCGGCTGGATCGCCGTTGCCCTGGTTATTTTTGCCTTTTGGCGACCGGGCCGGGCGGTTTTTGGCGCGTATCTGTTCGGTGGTGTCATGGCATTGCAATTGCGGCTGCAGGCCACCGGCACCCAGATTCCGTCGTCGCTGCTGCTGATGCTCCCCTATGCGCTGACCGTTGCCGTACTGGTCTTTGCCTCCTGGCGCCGGGGTGGCACCGATGAACCGGCCGCGCTCGGGCGCAATATCGAACCGGCCGATTGAATGCCCTGGAAACGTTGCCTGCCGCACCAAAGGAACCACTATGACAAATCAATCTGATTATCGAAGGACGTACCCCATCTCCTGGGGCCAGCTGCACCGCGATTCGCGGGCGCTTGCCTGGCGTTTGCTCGATCTCCACTATTTCAAGGGTTTGATTGCCATCACCCGGGGTGGATTGGTCCCCGCCGCCGTTATCGCTCGGGAACTCGATATCCATCTGGTTGAAACGATCTGTATTTCCAGCTATGACTGGCAGGACAAAAAGGGAGAGGCGGAGATTCTCAAAGGCGTAAGCGGGGACGGCGACGGCTGGCTCCTGATCGACGACCTCGTGGATACCGGCCGTACCGCCAGGATCGTCAAGGAGATGGTGCCCAAAGCCCATTTTGCCACGGTCTATGCAAAGCCGGCCGGCCGCCCGCTGGTCGACACCTTTGTGACCGAAGTAAGCCAGGATACCTGGATTTTGTTCCCATGGGACGCCGAATCCCAGTTTGTGCAGCCGATCGCCGGCCTGGAGCGATAACGGTGCCATGACGCAGGCGGCAAATATCAGACTGGTTGGTATCAGTAAATCGTTTGGAACGATACGGGCCAATCACGAGATCAGTCTCGATATCCGGGCCGGGCGCATTCTCGCATTACTGGGCGAGAACGGAGCCGGAAAGTCGACGCTGATGTCGATTCTCGCCGGTCAACTGCAGCCGGATCAGGGCACCATTTTTCTCGATGATCAGCCGACGGTTATTGCTTCCACTGATCAGGCGATTGCCCACGGCATCGGCATGGTCTACCAGCATTTCAGGCTGGTCGAGGCAATGACCGTGGCGGAGAACGTCTTTCTTGGCCAGGCGTCAAGAACCTGGCTCAGCTCGCAGCGCATGAACCGCGAAGTCGCCGAGCTTGCCCGATCCTTTGGCATGAGTGTCCGGCCACATGCCCTGATTTCGGAGCTGTCCATGGGCGAGAAACAGCAGGTGGAGATTTTGAAGCTGCTGTTTCGCAAGAGTTCCATTCTCATCTTCGATGAGCCGACGGCAGTGCTGACGCCGCCCGAAGCGCAAAATCTTTTTGCGACCATGCGACAAATGCGGGCCGGCGGCAAGGCGATTGTGTTTATCAGCCACAAGCTCGAAGAAGTAATGTCCGTCGCCGATGATATCGCGATCCTCAAACGGGGCGAAGTGGTGGACGTCATGCCGGCGAGTGGTGTCACGTCGACGGCGGAACTGGCCGAACGGATGGTAGGCCGTGAGGTGTTACTGCAGGTGGAGCGGCGCCCGGTGGAACCGCGTCAGCTATTGCTCACGGTAGAGGGGCTGCAGGACGAATTCCTCCACGACATCCATCTGGAGGTCCGTCAGGGCGAGATCGTCGGCCTGGTAGGAGTTGCCGGCAACGGGCAGAAACCGCTTGTCCAGACGATCTGCGGTCTGCGTCGACCGCGCAGCGGAACGGTCAATCTGCTTGGTATGGCATGGCAGCGTTTTTTTTCGGCTCCTCGCTGGGATCACGCACTCTCCTATATTCCTGAGGATCGCCAGGGGCTTGCCACCTGCCGGGGACTTGATCTGCTCGATAATTTCCTGCTCACCACCCGTGGCGGTTTTACCGTCGGGCCGTGGTTGCCACGCCGGGAGGCCGGACAGAAGGCGCAGCGGCTGATTGATGAGTTTGCAATTCGCCCGCCGGATCTGACAACGCTTGCCTGGCAACTATCCGGCGGCAACCTGCAAAAACTGGTGCTGGCCAGGGAGTTTCATCGGCGGCCGCGGTTGATCGTTGCCGAACAGCCGACCCAGGGGCTTGACATCGCCGCCGCCGAGGATGTCTGGAACCTGTTGCTCAAAGCTCGTGAACAGGCGGGTATTTTGCTGATAACCGGTGATCTTGCCGAGGCCCTGGCGTTGAGCGATCGTATTGCCGTTATGTTTGCCGGCCGTATTGTCGCCGCTTTTCCCAGCTCTGCACAGGAGATGGTCGAAAAAATTCCGCATCTGATGGCGGGAGTTGCCGAACAGGAGGAAGTCTGGTGATGGAGATACAGCCGGCACCATTGAGCAGGGTATTGCTGCCGGTGGATACCGTGGAGGCATTTACCCGGGTGGCGCCGTTGGCGGGCCTGCTGGCCGGTACCATGGGAATCGACGATCCGAACATCGATCTGCTCCATGTGATCGGCGGCTCGTTTCTTGGTGACCGGTTCAAATCTGTTGACCTGCGTGGGGGACAGACCGTCTCTGCCGCTGAATTACAGCGATTGCGCAGCGACTACCTGGCTACCACTGTTGATCCACTGCTGACGACCTGCCGGCAGATGTTGGTGCAGTCCACCGGCGGCCGCACGAAAGCGGGGGTGCTGATTCGGGACGGAGACCCGGTCAAGGTTATTGCGACCCTTTGCCAAGAGCGTCATTATTCGACGCTGGTTATGGGACGACGCCGATTAACGGACCAGTCCGGGAAGTTGACCGGCAGCGTGACCGCCGGCCTGTTGCACCGGCATGCCGGCGCAACGGTTTATCTGGTCAGCGACGACCCGCCGGCATCGGATGTTTCTCCCTGTGCCCGGTGTCTGATCGGTGTCGACGATTCACCGGTCAGCCGAAACGCCGTTGCCGAAGCCGGACTGCTGCTCTCCCGGGTCAATGAACGGATCGAGCGCATCATGCTGGTGCATGTCCTTGACCAGTCGTGCTATTATAATGAAGATGGCGTGCCGTGCAGTCAATCGGGGCTGACCGGGCAGCGGGCGCTGGAGGCGGCAACGACCGCACTCGTCGGAGCCGGCGTTGCTCCGGGCAAGATCATGCCGGTCATTCATTTCGGCCGACCCGGCTCGGTGCTCGTTGCCGAAGCGCTGGACTGCGATGCGACGATGATTTTCATCGGTAAGCGCGATCGTTCTAAAATGGCGCAACCGTATCTTGGTTCGGTCTGCACTGATATTGTCCAGAATTGCCGAAAGCGGGTTCTTGTCTTGGTTGGATAAGCGACGGTCCATGGGGAGACCCGTCGTTGTCCGTCTGGTGGAGAAAGGAGCAGCAGGTGCTGGTCAAACCGTCGACGCGCCGATTTTTAAACGAGTTTCGTGCGCTGAACCGCTACGGCCGTGCGGTCAGATGGCATGGCTATGTTTATGGCCGCTGGCTGTATACCTACATCGCCATCGGCACTGGTGAACATCGTCTTGTCAAACTCTTCCGACCGGTGTTGCGGCTGGCCAGACGATTGTCTCGGGTCCGCCGGAGCTCAACTGGGTCGACTGTTCCAGCCGACCGTCTCACGTTTGCCGATACCTATCACGGGAAAGTGGTGCCGCTCGCCCAGGCCCGCCAACTGGTGACCCTGAACCGGCCGATCACCCTGACGAACCTGGAAAAGGTCATCCCGTACCGGCGAGCCCGTGACATTATCGTGCAGAATCCCAAACACCTGGCGGTGCTTCAGTGCCCGTGCCGCTCAGCACGGGAGCGGCCGTGTCTGCCGCTTGATGTCTGTCTGGTGGTCGGCGAACCGTTTGTCAGCTTCATTCTCGAGCACCATCCGAACAAAGCGCGACCGATTACCGCCGACGATGCGGTGGCGATCCTTGAGGCCGAACACCGGCGCGGCCATGTGTCCCATGCCTTTTTCAAGGACGCGATGCTTGATCGGTTCTACGCCATCTGCAATTGCTGCAGCTGTTGTTGCGGCGCTATGCAGGCCCACCGTCGCGGCGTGCCGATGCTTGCATCTTCCGGGTACTGCTGCGAATGTGAAGAGATCCATTGCATCGCCTGCCGTCAGTGCCTTGATGCCTGCCCGTTTGGCGCCATCTCCTGCAACGATGATCGGGTGACCATCGACGAACAGCACTGCCTCGGGTGCGGTATCTGTGTCGATCGATGCCCGGGCGGCGCGCTGTCTCTGCGTCGTGATGAATCCCGTGGAGAACCGCTGGAGATCGTCCGTTTACTCGCTGAAGCGGAGGGGCAAGCGCGCAACGGACCACTGCCTGATAGCTCAATGGAAAGCCGTTCAATAAGGGGCGATAATGGCGTGGCAGAGAGAAAGGATCTGTGGTAATGAGACGCCAGTCATGGTAAGAATTCAATATTGATCACTATTTGTCGGGTAGCGGACAGAGCGCCTAGCTGACGCGGAACCATGGGGATCGAAATGAACACTTGTACAGTATTGCTGGTAGATGATGAGCGCTCGTTTATCGAGACCATAGCCGAGCGATTACGGTTGCGCGGGATGACGGTTGCCTGTGCGTTTTCCGGGGATGAGGCAGTGCGGCAACTGGCGGAGAACAAGGAAATCGATGTGGTCTTTCTCGATGTTAAGATGCCTGGCCGGGACGGCATTGACGTCCTTGAAGAGATCAAGCGGCACTATCCTCTCATAGAAGTTGTCATGCTCACCGGGCATGCCACCGTGCACTCGGCCATTGAAGCGTTGCATCTCGGGGCCTTCGACTATCTGACAAAACCGTGCGCTATCGAGCAGCTTATCGATAAAGCCGAGCAGGCGTCGCTGCGGAAAAAGATGCGCGAAGACCGGATTCGCGATATCCGCACCAAACCGTATATTACCGAGCAGGAGCGCGATGAACTGATCGCGCGGGTGCTCAAAAAGCCCCCCGTCCAAAACTCCTGACCCCTCTTGTCATCCGCAGTTTTTCCGGCAGTAACGCTCTGTGACCGGTGCTCCGCCTGGCGACGAAATGATCGACCGGTGTCAAGGCCCGCACCCGTCAGGTCCGCCGGTTCCTGAACTGCAAACGCCCGCATATCGTCGCGGTGACTCGCCGGGCAACGATCGTCTCTTCTTGGTATTGCTAGAAAAACGTTTGGAGAAAACCGATTGTGAAACCGGCGGCAACCGCCATGACGAAGACGACCATGAGGAAGGCGGCGAGCAACGGGGCGCGAAACAGCCCTTTGAGCATGGCCACTTCCGGCAGACTAGCGCCGGCGCCACCGATGATCAACGCAATGATCGCCCCCAATCCCATTCCTTTGGCCAGCAGACCGGCGGCAATCGGAATCATCGTGCTGGCTCGGAGATAGAGCGGCACACCGACAACAGCAGCGACAGGAATTGCCAGCGGATTATCGGGTCCGGCCAGCCTGACCACCAGATCGGCCGGAAGGAACCCGTAAATCAGTGAACCGATGGCCACGCCTGCAAGAATATAGGGCAGCAGGGCGACAAACTGATCATAAGCGGCACGGAAGATAACCAGCCAGCGGTTCGTTTGGGCGGCGGCGATGGTTCCCGGAATCGTTGCGCAGTTCTCCGGAGAGAAGCTGCGATTCGGGCCTGCCGCCACCGGGCGCAGCGAGTCCAGTGATTGCCTGATGGGGCCGGGGCAACAGGGCATGGCACCGGTCCGCTCGATGGGCCTGGCTGCAGCGGTGGCGTGGGTATCGATGCCGAGCATGTCTGCCCTGAGATAGCGGTTGAACCCAAGACGTTCCAGCAAGACCCCGGAACAGATCGCCAGGCCTATGGCCATCGCGCCATACCAGCAGGTGATCCGCATCCCGAGAAGAGAGATGAACAGGGCCAGAATAACCGGATTGACCAGCGGTGAGGTCAAAAGAAATGTCATAACCGGTCCGAAAGCTGCGCCCGCTCTGAGCATTCCGACCATGATCGGGATAGTCGAGCAACTGCAAAACGGTGTTATGCCCCCAAGCAGTGCAGCGACAAGATACCCGCGACCATGGGTACCGGACAACCACCGCTGCAGCCGATCCCGGGGAAAAAACTCGTTGATGATGCCGACCAGGAAACTGATGCCGATAAAGAGTAGCGACAGCTCCACCAGAGCGGCGACGAAGAAGTTGAAACTTGCCTGAAAGCCGGGCAAAACCATGTCCACGTCCATGTCAGGACTCCTGGTGTTCGCTTTTGATGAGGATCATCAGAGCAACGGGTGGCTCAGTTCGCCGCGTCGGTCGATGATTTCCTGCACCAACGCCGCCGCTCGTTCGGTTACCGGCAGGCAGCGTCGCTCAGCCAGCTGCTCCTGGTGAAAACGAGCGGCGCCTTCAGCGGTGGCGATGTCGCAGGGTAAGACGCCGTGACAGGATGTGGCGCCGAACTCCTGACGGAAGGCTTCAACAAACCGATAGGTCAGCGTGTAGCAGGGATCTTTGTCGTTATCCGGGGTATCGCGGCCGAACAGCAGGCCGATTGCCGCGACGCCGCCGAGCAGCGCGCCGCACATGCCGCCGGAGCGTGCGACACCGCCGCACAGACCGGTCATCAGTCGGGTCAGACCGGCGGTTTCCGCGCCATGGCTTGCAGCAATGGCAAGCAGGACACTCTCGGCGCAGTAGTAACCGTCGGTAAAGCATTGCCTGCTCAACCTGGCTGTTTTTTCCGGGGTGACGGGCTGTTCGTTGTCGGTATGGGCGTTCAACATCGTTGTTGCTCCTGATCAACGGCGCAGTGGTTAGAGACCGGTTCTGCCTGCGCCATGGCCTGCACCAGTTCGGAAAACATCTGCACCACGTCTTTTGGGTCGCGAGGGATGGTCGCAAGGATCGCCGCGTAGCGTTCGTCGTTGCTCCGGTTGATGCCGTCGCATACCTCCTGCCCGGCCGGGGTGAGTGAAATTACGACGCTTCGTCGGTCTTCCGGATCGGTTTCCCGGAGCAGCAGGTTCCCTTGCACAGATTCTCAACGGTCCGGCTGACGGTAGATTTATCCAGTTCCAAGAGGGCCACCAGCGCTCCGAGGCTGGGTTTGCCCAACTGTTCCACGGCCAGCAGCGTATGACACTGGGCTACGCTGACGCCGTGACAGCAGGTGTCGCGCTGTAGATAATTGCCAATAATCCGTTCGAGTCGCCGCGACTCGGTCCTGAATGTCCTGATCAATGCATGGTCCATGACGTCCTCGCACTATAGTTGTTTAAAACAACAGTTGTTTAGCACAACATAACTACACTGTCAATCATTTGCTTGAGCACGCCACGGTTCATGGCCGTGGCACGCGCCGCCGCACAAAAAGATTCGTTGGTTCTCACCGAAGCGATGAAAATACCATTTTCACGAGGGACCTGCCCACGGCTATCATGAGACCCGAGCACGTCATGATAATCTGTTGAAGTGCCGTCATAGATCGACTACGCTTGTCGGTTGAAAAGAACTTTCTGCTCATAGCATGCGGGCGGCTCACCAGCTCAGGAAAGGAGATAGCACATGCTTCCGAAAGGTTGCTCAGATGGTTTTTTCAACGGTTTGATGGGGGGCATTCTTCTCGGTGTCCTGCTCCTCTTCCCCCCGGTGACGTATGGTGTTGAAGAGCAGGTCCTGTCCTGGGACGACGCGGTTGCAGCAGCCCGCGGGCAGACGGTGGACTGGTATATGTGGGGTGGGTCGCCGGCGGTCAATGCCTTTGTGAACGGTTATCTTGCAAACGAAGTGCAACAGCGCTACGGCATCACGTTACGCCAGGTGCCGGTTAAGGATATCGCCGAGGTGGTCGGCAAGCTGGTCATTGAGAAGCAGGCTGGGAAAGATCAGGACGGCAGTGTCGATCTGATGTGGATCAACGGTGAAAATTTTCGGACCTGCAAGCGACATGGGTTGCTGTACGGCCCGTTTGCCGATGTGCTCCCCAATCAATGCTATGTTGATTGGGACAACCCGTCTGTCAGAAACGATTTCGGCACGCCGGTGGAAGGGATGGAATCGCCCTGGGGCAGTGCCCAGGTGGTTATGATCCATGATAGCGCGCGCACCCCCCAGCCACCTCGGTCGATCGGTGCGCTTATCGAATGGATCAAAGAACATCCGGGCCGGTTTACCTACCCGGCTCCACCCGATTTTACCGGCTCCGTGTTCATCAGGCATATCTTCTATCATGTTTCAGGTTCGGTGACCCGTTGGCAGGAGGACTACACCGAGGAAGAACTGCGCCAAGCGTCCGAACAGACCTTTGCGGTGTTGCGCGACCTGCAGCCGGTGCTCTGGCGGGGCGGTTCTACCTATCCGGATTCTCCGGTGCGGATGAACACGCTGTTTGCCGACGGCGAGATCGATTTTTCTTTCTCCTATCACCAGGGTGACGCGTCGCGGCATATCCTGGACGGACTGTTTCCTGACACGGTACGTACCTTCGTTTTTGAAGAGGGCACCATCGCCAATACCCATTTTGTCGCAATCCCTTTCAATGCAAAGGATAAAGCGGCAGCCATGGTGGTCGCCAACTTTCTGTTGTCACCGGAAGCGCAACTGGAAAAGGCACGTCCCGAAGTCTGGGGTGATTTTCCGGTTATCAGTACCGAGTTGCTGCCTACAGAATGGCAGCAGCAATTTGTCGAACTGCCGCGTGGTCCAGCCACTCTAGACGACCAGGTTCTCCAGGAGCACCAACTACCCGAACCACCCAGTGATATTCTGATGTATCTCGAACGGGGGTGGGAGCGACAGGTGCTGAAAAACCGTTGATGCATTTGCCTACGAGACCCGCAATCGCTGCCGGAGCGACCGGCAGGACAGCCGGTGCTGCCCGTCTCTGGCTGTTGCTCGGCCCGGCGATGCTGGTGATTACGGTGTTATTCGTCGGCG
The DNA here is from genome assembly GCA_964608305.1 of uncultured Desulfofustis sp. Classification (GTDB taxonomy): domain Bacteria; phylum Desulfobacterota; class Desulfobulbia; order Desulfobulbales; family Desulfocapsaceae; genus Desulfofustis. The sequence continues at coordinate 25,731 of CAZSOA010000024.1, forward strand.
GCTTGCTGCTCGGGCTGGTCCAGGCGCTCGGTTGGTTTCCCGGCGCCTCGATGGCGCTGACGGGGGAGCATGTCCATCGGGTACTGGCGGCCCCGGAGTTTTTCACGAGCTTGCTGTTGACGCTGCATGTTGCCGTCACGTCCACGGTTCTTGCCAGCGTCATAAGCGTGTTGCTCGCCTGCGCGTTGACGGCTTTGGCCGGCCACAGCCGCGTGATCTTTTTCTTGCTGCAGTTGCCGCTTGCCGTTCCCCATCTGGTGATTGCCGTTTCGGTTCTGCTGCTGTTGTCACCGTCCGGCCTGGTCTCCCGGCTGCTGCTGACCGTCGGTCTGATTCCCGCGGCCGCATCGTTTCCGCTGATGGTCAACGACCGCTTTGCCATCGGTATCATTGCGGTCTATGTCTGGAAGGAAATCCCGTTTATAACCTTTATGCTGCTGGCGGTCCTGCGTAATACCGGAAACGAATTGCTCGAAGTTGGTGCGACCCTGAGGGCGTCGAGGCGGCAGCGGTTCTTCCATATTACGCTGCCGTTGCTTACCCCCGCCCTCGGAGCATCGGCGCTGATCGTTTTCGCCTTCACCTTCGGGGCGTTTGAGGTTCCCTATCTGCTCGGCCAAACCCATCCGCTGCTCATGCCGGTCTGGTCGTATCGCTCCTACAGTGACATCGATCTGCTGTCCCGGCCGGAGGGGATCGCCATCGGCCTGATCATCGCCGTTATCGTCGTGGCGGCGGTGGCAGCTGCCCAACTCATCCTGACTGCCGCCCGGTGGCGAGGTGCACCATGAGCAGGCGGGGCCTGGTTCTTTCTGGAGCCGTCGTGATCGGCGTCTGCCTGCCGTTTGTACCGTTGCTGCTCTGGTCGATGAGCGAGCGCTGGTTTTATCCGGCGCTCATCCCGCAGCAGTTCGGCCTGCGTGCCTGGACCTATGTCTTCGATACTGCCGCGTCGCAGATTCTCGGTGGTCTGTGGACCAGCTTTGCGCTTGCCGCAACGGTCACCGGCGCATCATTGGTGATCGGTATTCCCGCCGGCCGGGCCCTTGGGCTCTATGATTTTCCCGGAAAACGCCTGACGATCCTGCTGGTCTCGCTGCCGATTGTCGTGCCGCCGTTGTCTGTGGCGATGGGGCTGCATCTCTGGTTTCTCCGGCTCGGCCTGGCAGAGTCCTTGACCGGCGTTGTGCTCGTCCACCTGACCGTCTGTGTGCCCTACGTCGTGTTCGTGATGTGGGGGGTCTTTGCCGATTACAATCCGGATTTTGAGGACCAGGCGCGAACGCTCGGCGCTTCGCGGTTGCAGGTGGTAACCGGCGTCATGCTGCCGATGGTTCTTCCTGGTATTGCCGTTGCGGGCCTGTTTTCTTTTCTGCTGTCCTGGTCACAATACCTCAGCACGCTGATTATCGGCGGCGGCAAGCTGCTGAGCTTGCCGATCCTGTTGTTTGCACTGATGGACAGCGGCGATCGTCCGGTTGCTGCTGCCGTCAGCCTGGTTTTTGTGGCGCCGGCCTTCGTCGCGCTGTTGTTCAGTACGTCGGTGATCGGCCGGCGTGGTCTACAGGGGATTCGCTGATGGATCGGCTGGAGTTGCATAACCTTTGCGTCGGGTACGGGGCAAAGACCGTCGTCGATGACCTCAATCTCCGTCTGCCGGATGGCGAGATCCTCTCGTTGCTGGGCCCGAGCGGAGCCGGCAAGAGTACGGTACTCAAAGCCGTTGCCGGATTGCTTCAGCCGACAGCGGGCCGGATTATGCTCAACGGCGTCGAGGTCAATCGCCTGCCTCCGGAAAAGCGTGATGCCGTGCTTATCTTTCAGAAACCGCTGCTCTTTCCGTTTCTCACCGTCGGCCAGAATATTGCGTTTGGCTTGCGAATGACCGGGAAAATGGGGACGGCTGCGCGGCAGTCTATTGCCGGGATGCTTGCCATAACCGATCTTCAGGGACTCGAACACCGCCGGGTCCACCAGTTGTCCGGCGGCCAGCAGCAGCGGGTGGCCCTGGCCCGCGGATTGGTGCTTGAACCGTCCGTCCTGCTGCTTGATGAGCCGTTTGCTTCACTCGATGCCGAGTTGCGGGAACAGATGCGCGACCTGATCCGCACCATTCAGCGCCAGACAGCGACAACCATGCTTTTTGTCACCCATGACCAGAGTGAGGCGTTTGCCATCAGCAATCGCGTCGCCCTGCTGCTCGGCGGACGCCTCCGCCAGATCGGCACGCCCGAGACTCTGTTTTATCAACCGGCCGACGCCGAGGTGGCGAGTTTTTTTGGGAGTTGCAATCTGCTTGCCGGCTCTGTTACCGACGGCCGGTTTTGCAGCGGTTTCTGCAGCCTGCCGACCGATCATGCCGATTGCCCGCAGGCAACGGCGGTGATCAGGCCGGAAGATATCGAATTGAGCGACCCATCGTCGACAGATCGTCTGGTTGGGACGGTGGTATCGGTTCGTTTTGAAGGGGTGACCACCCGGCTGGTGGTTAAAACCGGACAGAGGTCGTTCACCGTACTGGCGATCCGGCCGCAGGCAACGATCGGTGACCGGGTTGCGCTGCGCTTTGCGGTGACACCGGTTCATGTTTTTTCCGGCATGGGAGAAGGGGATGGCTGAGCACTCCCTGTTCAGCCATTACCGCCGGGAGGTCGATCGCTATCTGCGCTCCCGCGACTGGGATGAAACCCCGGTTATGGCCGGAGATCCGTTTGTTGTCGAACCACTGGCCGGCGGGGAGTACAATCTTAATTATCTGGTGCGTCGCGCCGGTCAAGCGCTCGTTTGTCGGGTCAATATCGGTACGCAGATCGGCAGGGACGACCAAATCATCTACGAATACGAGGCGCTGCGCCTGCTGTCCGGATCGGGGGTGACACCGAAGCCGTGGTTTGTCGACAACAGTCGAACCGATATCGATCGCGGCATCCTGATCATGGACTATCTGCCTGGCCGAATGCTCGACTACCGGCGGGATCTGGCAGGTGCGGCACGGACTCTGGCGGCGGTGCATCGGGTGCGGCCGGCGACCCATCAGCTGATCGTTGAAGATCGGCCGCTGAGCCTCATTTATGCGGAGTGTGTCTCATTGTTGCAGCGCTATTTTCAATCGCCGCTTGGCGCGATGGTCCTGAAACGATTGCTGGAGCACATCGTTACCCGGCTCCAAGAGCTGCTGGCACAGGAACGCTATTTTTGCGATCATCCGTGGCCGTGCATAGTCAACACCGAGGTAAACTCCGGTAATTTCATCGTCAACGACCACCATGCCACGGTTCATTTGGTCGACTGGGAGATGCCGCGCTGGGGCGACCCGTCCACCGATCTGTGTCATTTTTATTCTCCACTGACCACACTGTGGAAAAGCGACTATCGGTTCAACGACGCAGACCGGGCCTTCTTCCTGCAGTGTTACCTGCAGGCTGTCGATGCCCCCGGTCTTGCCGAGACCTTAATGGAACGGCTGCGTATCAAGTATCCATTCGTGTTGCTCCGGGGGATCTCCTGGTCGGCGATGGGGTGGGTCGCCTATCAGACGGACTATGCCGGGATTCGCAACGAAGATACCTGGCGCACGCTGCAACGCTACCTCGATGTCGATTTTATCGACGGGCTGTTTCGGCCGGTTTTACCATGAGCAAAGCGCATCGTCAGTTGCTTGTCTTTACCCGCTACCCTGCGGCGGGAAGCAGCAAAACCCGTCTGATTCCCGAATTGGGTCCTGATGGTGCGGCACAGCTGCATAAACGGATGATTGAGCGTTTACTCGATGAGGCCCGCCAGGCGCAGCAGCAGCTTTCATTCACGTTGCACGTCGAGTATAGCGGTTGTTCTCCGGCGGTGGCGCGGGAGTGGCTCGGTCCGCTGTCGTCTGCCGAGCAGGGAGCCGGTGATCTCGGTGCGAAAATGAAAACGGCCCTGGCCGCTGCCTTTCGCCGCGGCGTTACGACCGCCGTCCTCGTCGGCAGCGATATTCCGGGCATCGATGCCGCTTTGCTGTGCCGGGCGTTTGTCGCGCTCGAGCAATCACCGGTGGTGCTTGGTCCGGCCCGGGATGGCGGTTACTATCTCATCGGTCTGCAGGCGTGCTCGGCCGGGCGGTTGCTGCCGCTGCTGTTTGATAAAATGCGCTGGTCGACGGC
>CAZSOA010000025.1:0-29107 GCA_964608305.1 uncultured Desulfofustis sp.
CCGCGAGGGCGGCCGCACGGTGGGCGCCGGTGTTATCAGTGAAATTCTAGCCTAAAGGTAACGCACCATGATACCAACCGAAAAAATTCGCATACGGCTCAAAGCGTATGATCACAAACTGCTTGACCAGTCCACTCACGAGATCGTCGATACCGCACGCCGCACCGGTTCTGCGGTGGTCGGACCGATCCCGCTGCCGACCTCGGTAAAGAAGTTCTGTATCCTGCGATCGCCGCATGTCGATAAAAAATCACGGGAACAGTTCGAAATGAGGACCCATCGCCGACTCCTCGACATTCTCGAGCCGACCCAGCAGACCATCGATCTGTTGATGAAACTGGAACTCTCGGCCGGTGTTGACGTCGAGATAAAACTTCCGTAATCGGCAGGAAACGTTAAGCATAGAGAAGCATCGGGTACGATTATGCCAAAGACAATGGGTATTTTGGGCAAGAAACTCGGGATGACACGCGTCTACAACGAGTTGGGAGTTGCCATTCCTGTGACGGTGGTGCAGGCCGGACCATGCACCGTTCTGCAGATTAAGACTGTCGGCAAGGAAGGCTATAATGCTATCCAGGTCGGCTTTGAACCGAAGCGGCCGAACCGGGTGAATAAACCGGAAGCCGGTCACTGCAAGAAAGCCGGTGCTGAAGGATTCTATCATATTCGAGAATTTCATGTGACCAACCCCGAGGATTATCAGGTCGGGCAACAAGTCATGCTCGACAGCATCGTAAAGATCGGCGATGTCGTCGATGTCCAGGGAAAAAGCAAGGGGCATGGCTTCCAGGGTGTTGTCAAGCGGTACGGGTTCAAAGGCGGTCGCGCAACTCACGGCTCGATGTTTCATCGTGCTCCTGGTTCCATCGGCTGTAGTGCCTGGCCGAGCCGGGTAATAAAGGGCAAGCGATTGCCCGGTCGGATGGGCAATGACACTGTCCTGAAAAAAAGCCTCAGGGTGGTCGATATCCGACCAGACGATCATGTGGTCCTGCTCAAAGGGTGTGTGCCCGGAGCCAAAAACGGTCTGTTGAAGATTTTTACCAGATAAGGCTGCAGAGACCGGCTCAAGGAGAAGATAATGTCAACGGTAGAAGTAAAAAATATCAAAAACGAGAAGGTTGGCGAGATCGAGCTGAACGATCGAATCTTCAATCGCGAGGTCAAACCATATCTGCTCCATGATGTGGTTCGTCAGCAGCGCGCTGCTCGCCGGGCAGGAACCGCCAGCACAAAAGGTCGTGGAGAGGTGCAAGGCAGCAGTGCCAAACCGTGGCGGCAGAAGGGCACTGGACGGGCGCGGGCCGGCAACAAACGTTCGCCGTTGTGGCGCGGCGGCGGTGTCGTCCATGGTCCGAAACCACGCGACTTCAGCTTCAAGCTCAATCGCAAAGTTAAGCAGCAGGCAGTCTCCATGGCGATCTCGGCACGTTTCCAGGAAGGTAATCTGGTGGTTCTCGATGATTTTACCCTGGAAGCGATCAAGACGAAGGAATTTGTCACCGTTATGAAAACGCTGGAACTGGCAAATGCTTTGATTGTCGTCGACGGGGATAATGAGAACCTCAGCAGATCATCGCGTAATGTGCCGGGATACAAGGTCATGAAAACGGAAGGGCTTAATGTCTACGATATCCTGCTCCACCAGAAGCTGGTATTGTTGCAGCCCGCCATCCCGAGCCTGGAAGAGAGGTTTACGGCATGAAAGATATCTATACTGTTTTGAAAGGCCCTTGTTTGACTGAGAAGGCCAACCTGCAGCAGGAAGTCGGCAATAAAATCGTCTTCAAGGTCCACCCCGACGCCAATAAAATTGAGATCAAGAAAGCCGTCGAGAACATGTTCAAGGTCAAAGTCCGAGACATCAGGACCGTATCGGTGCCGGGGAAGCGCAAGCGGGTCGGCAAATACATCGGTCACACGCAGGACTGGAAAAAGGCATACGTCACCTTGGCTGAAGGCGAGATCAACTTTGTTGACGAACTGTAGTAGGACGGAAGCCGGTACGACGGCGACCGTTGAAACGAGCTAGCCAACGCAAATATGATGGAGCGATTGGGAAATCATGGCAATAAAGACATATAAACCTACATCGGCCGGTAAACGACACCATGTGGCCACGCGCAATCCGGATCTGTCAGCCGGTGGACCGGAACGAAGCCTGGTGACCAACCTGAATCGGAGTGGCGGACGGAATAATTACGGACGCATCACGACACGGCACAAGGGTGGCGGGCACAAGCGAAAATACCGGATTATCGATTTCAAGCGAAACAAGATTGATATTACCGCAAAGGTGGTTTCGATCGAATATGATCCGAATCGTTCGGCAAACATTGCCCTGCTCAGTTATCTGGACGGTGAGAAGCAGTATATTTTAGCACCGGATGGAATTGCGGTCGGTGATCAGGTGGTGGCCGGCGAGAAAGTTGACATCCAGCCGGGCAATTGCCTGCCGATGGCCAACATCCCGCTCGGCACGGTGATCCACAACATAGAAATGAAGATCGGCAAAGGAGCGCAGCTTGTTCGCAGCGCCGGTGCGTCGGCCCAGCTGATGGCCAAGGAAGGCAGTCATGTTCTGGTCCGTCTGCCCTCCGGTGAAGTGCGGAAATTTCACAGCCTCTGTCGGGCCTGTATCGGACAGGTCGGTAATCGTGAACATGAAAGTCGTAAACTTGGTAAGGCGGGTAGGTCTCGCTGGCTCGGAAGACGGCCGAGTGTTCGTGGTGTCGCCATGAACCCGGTCGATCACCCGATGGGCGGTGGTGAAGGCAAGAGCTCTGGAGGACGTCATCCATGTACGCCGTGGGGCCAGCCGACCAAAGGCTATAAAACCAGAGGGAAGAAAGCGTCTGACAAGATGATTGTCAAACGGAGATCATAACAAGGAGTAGATAATGTCTCGCTCAGTTAAAAAAGGACCATTTGTCGACGATCATCTCCTGAAAAAAGTGGAAAGTGCCGTAGAGGTAGGCTCTCGCAAGGTGATCAAGACCTGGTCGCGGCGTTCAGATATTGTGCCGGAGATGGTCGGGTTGACCTTTGCCGTTCACAACGGCAAGAAGTTTGTGCCGGTATTTGTCACCGAGAACATGGTCGGCCACAAGCTCGGGGAGTTTTCTCCGACGAGGACTTTCTACGGGCATGCAGCGGACAAGAAGAAAAAATAACGACACTGTCGGTGACACCACGCATTGGGAGTAGACAAGATGGAAGCACGAGCCGTTGGAAAATATATCCGAATTTCGCCACAAAAGGCACGCCTGGTGGCAGATGTGGTGCGCGGCATGAATGTCGACAAGGCGATCACCACCCTGAAGTTCATGCCGAAGAAAGGTGCAGCGATCATTCGGCAGGTGATTGAATCAGCCGTGGCAAACGCAACCCAGGATGACCGCGTTGACGTGGACGCCCTTTTCGTTAAGAAAATCGACGTTGACGGTGGACCATCGCTGAAACGAATCATGCCGCGGGCTCAAGGCAGGGCAACAAGAATTATTAAACGAACCAGCCATATCACCGTAATCTTGGACGAAAAATAAGATTGTCGATGGCCGGTTGCAACAGCGAAGCAGTATCGATCAACTCATCATATAAAACCTACTCAGTTGGAGGGTTATTTTGGGCCAGAAGGTTAATCCAATAGGACTAAGACTGAATATTACCCGTTCGTGGGACTCTATCTGGTACGCGGACAAAGAGTATAGTACTTATCTCATAGAAGACCATAAGATAAGGAAATACTTGAAAAAACGTCTTTACCATGCCGGGCTGTCCAAAGTGACGATCGAACGTACTGGAGAAAAGGTCCGCATCAAGCTCTATACCGCCCGGCCGGGAATTGTAATCGGTAAGAAGGGTGCAGAAATTGAGACGCTGAAAAAGGATTTGGAAAAATTTATCAACCGTCCGGTCGCTTTGGATATTCAGGAGGTTCGCCGACCTGAAGCGGATGCCCAGCTGATTGCCGAGAGTATTGCTTCCCAGCTGGAACGTCGAATTGCTTTTCGGCGCGCTATGAAAAAGGCGGTAAATTCAGCTCAGCGTTTTGGTGTACAAGGAATCAAGATTTCTTGTTCAGGTCGCCTTGGCGGAGCAGAGATGTCACGGTGCGAGTGGGTCCGTGAAGGCCGTGTACCGCTCCATACCCTGCGCGCTGATGTCGACTATGCCTTGGCCGAGGCCAACACGACATATGGCATCATTGGTGTCAAGGTCTGGGTCTTCCATGGCGAGGTTCTCGAAGAACGAGAGCAGGCCGCCGGCTGAATAGACACGGCAGGATAAAGTATTACTGCGTTATCAGATCAGCATATACGTGGAGTAAGTCATGTTAAGTCCGAAGAAGGTAAAACATAGAAAAGTTTTCACAGGCAAGCTGCGCGGAACCGCCCAGCGTGGCGCCACCATTTCGTTTGGTGAATATGCCTTGAAAGCGGTTGGTAGCGGCAGGATGACCGCTCAGCAGATTGAAGCGGCACGTATTGCCATCAACCGGAAAATCAAACGTGGCGGCAAAGTCTGGATCCGCGTCTTTCCTGACAAGCCGGTAACAAAAAAGCCGGCTGAGACGAGGATGGGAAAAGGAAAGGGAAGCCCGGAGTTTTGGGTAGCACCGGTCAAACCCGGAAAAATCCTCTACGAGCTTTCCGGCGTCACTGAAGAGTTAGCAGTTCGAGCTTTGACGCTTGCGGGTAACAAGTTGCCGTTTGCAACGAAGGTCGTTTCGAAAAGGAGTATGGTATGAAAACCGAGGACATTCGCAAAATGACCGTTGAGGAGCGAGCCAAAAAAGAGCGGGAGCTTCGCGAGGAACTCGGCAGCCTTGCCTTTCAGCACAAGCTGCGGCCGCTGGAAGATACGTCGCGACTGAAGAAGATCAAAAAGGATATCGCCCGGATTAGAACGATCGTCCAGGAACAGAAGGCAAAATGATCGAGGTTTGGACATTTATTTAAATTAAGAATTCGCGCTTCAACAACTTTCATTGACATTATGAGCGAACAGAAAAAAGCAAGAAAGACCAGAACTGGTTCCGTTGTCAGCAACAGCATGGAAAAATCCGTGGTGGTCCGAGTCGAGCGGAAGTTCCGACATAAGCTCTATGGCAAATTCGTCAAGACGAGTGTCAAATATCTCGCCGACGACCCGAGCAATCAATGCAATGTCGGTGATCTCGTCCTTATCGAGGAATGTCGCCCGCTGAGCAAAAGGAAGCGCTGGCGCGTCAAGACGATACTTGAACAGGCGGTATAACGTTTTCGACCCTTCGAAGGTTGACGACGGGTCAGGGCTGAGAAAGAGTCAGGTGACATTATGATACAGACTGAAACAATTTTAAATGTTGCCGATAACTCCGGTGCTCGGAAGGTCCTTTGCATCAGAGTTCTTGGTGGCACGAGAAAAAGATATGCCGGCATCGGCGACGTCATTGTCGTGACGGTGAAGGAAGCGATTCCCCATGCGAAGGTTAAAAAGGGAGACGTGATGACTGCGGTAATCGTCCGGACGAAAAAAGAAATGAAACGAACGGACGACACCTGGGTTAAATTCGATGATAACGCCGCCGTCCTGCTCTCCAATGCCGGCGAGCCGATCGGAACGCGTATCTTCGGACCGGTTGCCCGTGAACTGCGGAATCAGGGTTTCATGAAGATTGTCTCACTCGCACCGGAAGTGCTGTGAGATGATGCGCCGGATATGACACAGCAAGGATGGGTACTACCATGAGAAAAGGCAGAACATACCTGAAGGCGAATGATCAGGTGGAAGTGATCGCCGGTAAGGATAAAGGGCGAGTCGGCAAGGTACTGAAGGTGTTTCCCGATAAAGATCGGGCCACCGTTGAGCGGATCAACATGATCAAACGGCACACTAAACCGCGTGATGCCAGTCAGCAGGGTCAGATTGTCGAGCGTGAGGCCCCGATCCATGTATCCAATCTGCAGATGATCTGTCCGGAGTGCACACAAACCGGCCGGATCGGCAGAAAGATGCTTGAAGATGGCACGAAGGTTCGGTTTTGTAAAAAATGCGGCGAGCCAATCGATACTAAATAACCGGGGCGCAAGCGAGGGTCACGTCAGGAGTTACACATGGGTGCATTTAAGGACTTTTACTACACGGAATGCGTGCCTGCATTAACGGAACAGTTCGGTTACAAAAACCGGATGCAGGTACCCAGGCTGGAGAAGATTGTGTTGAACATGGGGCTTGGCGAAGCTGTCCAGAACCCGAAAGTGGTCGAGAGCGCGGCGCAGGAGCTGACCTTGATCGCCGGACAGAAGGCAGTCATTACCAAGGCCAAGAAATCAATAGCCGGATTCAAACTGCGGGAAGGTATGCCGATCGGCTGCCGGGTGACGTTGCGCGGTGATCGGATGTACGATTTCTTGAGCAAGCTGGTCAACATTGCCTTGCCGCGTGTCCGCGACTTTCGCGGCGTTTCTCCCAAAGGCTTTGATGGCCGCGGCAACTATTCGCTCGGCGTCCAGGAGGAGATTATCTTTCCGGAAATCGATTACGACAAGATCGACAAGATCAAAGGGTTGAATATCTCCATCGTAACCACCGCCGAGACCAATGAGGAAGGCCGGTCTCTGTTGGCACTGATGGGTATGCCGTTTCGGAAATAAGAGTAAACAATGCCCCGCCACGGCCCTTCGGCGTACACCGCACGGTGTTCACCGGTCGGACGGGCAGATGTAACTTGCTACTATTGGATTGTATTCATATCGGATGAGTGGAGGATGGTTTGGCTAAGAAATCGATGATTGCAAGGTCGCAACGAAAACCCAAGTTCAAGGTTCGGCAACACAACCGATGCCCGCTTTGCGGTCGGCCCCGGGCATTTATCAGGAAGTTCGGCGTCTGTCGTCTGTGCTTCCGGATGTTGGCCTCCAAAGGCGAGATAACAGGCGTGACCAAATCGAGCTGGTAGCAGCGAAGACGATACCGCTGGTTAGTCAAACGATTGATTCATAGAAGGAGTTTTCGCTATGTCGATGAGCGATCCCCTGGCAGACATGCTGACCAGGATACGAAATGCAGTAATGGTGAAGTTTGATTCGGTGCATATGCCGAAATCAACGATCAAGGTGAATGTGGCCAAAGTACTCCAGGAAGAGGGGTATATCGCCGGCTATGCCGTATCGGATGAAGGTCCTCAGGGTACCCTGACCATCAACTTGAAATACGGCCCCAACGGTGAACCGGTCATAACCGGATTGAAACGGGTTAGCAAGCCGGGGCTGCGACAATATGCGAAGGCCGGTGAACTGCCGGTGGTGTTGAATGGTCTTGGTGTCTCGATCATTTCCACATCCCAGGGAGTCGTCACCGATCGTACGGCACGCAAGCTGAAAACCGGCGGTGAGATACTGTGCCAGGTGTGGTAACACCGGCTTGGAACGGAGGAAATTATGTCTCGAATAGGAAAAATGCCGATACCGGTCCCCGCTGGTGTCAAGGTCGAAATCAACGGCCAGGATATCTCGGTTACCGGGAAAAAGGGCACCCTGAGCAGGACCATTCATCAGGACGTACATGTTGTGCTTGAGGATGGTCAGATTCTTGTCGGCGGCGAAACCGAAGGTCGCAATATCAGCGCGTTTCGTGGGCTGACTCGATCGCTGGTCAGCAATATGGTGGTGGGAGTCGATGAAGGGTTCAAAAAGACCCTGGTTATCGAAGGCGTCGGTTATCGTGCTTCCTTGTCCGGTAATGATCTGTCCCTTAGTGTCGGCTATTCGAATCCGGTGGAATTTTCGTTGCCGGAGGGTGTTTCGGGCAGCATGGAAGGGAATACCAAAATCGTCCTCGAATCGATTGACAAGGAAGCGCTTGGCCAAACCGCTGCGAAAATTCGTTCTATTCGTAAGCCGGAACCCTATAAAGGTAAGGGAATTCGGTACGAGGACGAGCGCATTGTCCGCAAGGCTGGTAAAACCGGCGCGAAATAGACGTGATTTGAGACTCTAAAGACTGGTTGAGAAAATAGAGATGGCTAAGACAAATCCCAGTACCGTAGCACGGTTGAAGCGGGCAAAGCGAATCCGTACCAAGGTGAACGGCACGAGCGAGCGACCGAGACTGAGCGTTTATAAAAGCTGCAAGCATATTTACGCGCAGATTATCGATGACAGCATCGGCAAGACGCTCGTATCAATGTCGACCCTGGACAAATCATTTGGCGCCGCTGATGAAAAAGGAAAAATTGCCGCTGCCAAGAAAGTCGGCGAGGCCATAGCCGAGCGCGCCAAGGCCGCCGGTATCAGCAAGGTGGTCTTTGATCGTGGCGGCTACATCTACCATGGCCGGATCAAGGCTCTGTCCGACGGAGCCCGGGAAGGCGGATTGGATTTCTAACTCGTATCATAGGGGGTGTTCCTTGTCTGAGTTCAAACGTTCCAAAGGTGAAGTGGCTGAGGAACTGATCGAAAAAATAGTTTTTATCAACCGGGTCGCCAAAGTTGTCAAAGGCGGTCGGCGGTTCAGTTTCAGTGCGATTGTTGTCGTCGGAGATGGGAAAGGCAAGGTCGGCTACGGTCTCGGCAAGGCCAATCAGGTTCCTGAGGCGATTCGCAAGGGGATTGAAAAAGCCCGCCGGGATATGGAGGCAATCGCCTTGGGTGAGTTTACCATCCCCCATGAGATTACCGGCAAATACGGCGCCGGTAAAGTTCTGCTGAAACCGGCCTCCGAGGGTACCGGCGTTATCGCCGGTGGACCGGTGCGAGCGGTTCTTGAAGCTGCCGGGGTACACAATATTCTGACCAAATGTCTCGGTTCTCATAACCCGCATAACATGGTCAAGGCAACCCTTGATGGCTTGCGCAGACTGCGAAGCCCGAGGGAAATTGCCAGACTGCGAGGCAAGACGGTCGAGGAATTGACTGCTTGAGAAGCAGCCTGTACCGATACGGTCTGCCAAGCGGCATGGCTTGTTTCACATCTTTAAACGAATGACGGTGAAGTGACATGACTGAAACAATTACCTTCACGTTGGTCAAAAGTGAGATCGGCAGCACGAAAAAGATTCGAGCCACGCTGACCGGATTGGGACTGACGAAATTGAATAAAACGATCACGCGCAAGGATACGCCGGAGATCCGGGGCATGCTCGCCAAGGTCGCGCACCTTGTCCGTGTTGAGGAGGCTTAAATGTTGACACTTGCAAACCTTTCCCCGCAGAAGGGCTCCAGAAAGCAGAAAAAGCGGGTGGGACGAGGGCCTGGATCAGGTCACGGCAAAACCTCCGGTCGCGGCCATAAAGGTGCCAGAGCTCGCTCAGGTTATCAGTCGAAGCCGGGTTTTGAAGGTGGTCAGATGCCATTGCAGCGTCGCTTACCGAAGCGAGGCTTCAAGAATATCTTCCGCAAGGATTATGAGATTGTCGGAATAGGACAACTCGAGATCTTCGAGGCCGGCCAACAGGTCACCACCGAGACGTTGGTTACAGCCGGTTTGGTAAAACCGGGACGGGCGGTCAAGATCCTGGCCAACGGCGAAATTACCAAGGCGCTGACGATTACCGTCGAGAAAATGAGCGCTCAAGCCAAGGCTATGGTTGAGCAGGCTGGTGGTAGTGTGGTTGTTACTGCCACGACCGAAGAGCAGGACTAAGAATTCTAGATTGACGGCGTCCGCGTGGGCGTCGTCGCTTGTCATGCCAAGGACTTGTCCATGAGCGGATTTCAAAGAGCGGCACAGATCCCGGAACTGCGGAAACGGATTCTGTTTACCCTGGCGATGCTGGCTGTGTATCGCATCGGTGTGCAGGTGCCGACGCCGGGTATAAACAGCGAAGCGCTCAGTGCTTTTTTCCAGCAACATGCCGGGACATTATTCGGTATGTTCAATATGTTTTCCGGCGGTGCGCTGGAAAACTTTTCTATTTTCGCGCTGGGAATTATGCCGTATATCAGCGCGTCGATTATCATGCAGCTGTTGACCGTAGTCATCCCGCAGCTCGAGACGTTAAAGAAGGAAGGAGAAGCCGGGCGGCGGAAAATCACCCAGTACACGCGCTATGGAACCGTGGTCCTCAGTATCATCCAGGGGTCGTTCATTGCCGTTGGCCTGGAAGGGATGGTTGGCCTCGGTGGCGAGACGATTGTGCTGGACCCGGGACTCAAGTTCAAGTTGATGACCATCATCACCCTGACGTCCGGAACCGCTTTCTTGATGTGGCTTGGCGAGCAGATGACCGAGCGTGGTGTCGGTAACGGTATCTCCCTGATTATCTTTGCCGGCATTGTGGCAAGCGGTCCTGCTGCGCTGATCAACTCCATCGAGTTGATTCGAGCCGGTGAGATCCAGCTGTTTTTCGTACCGTTTATCATCGTCATGATGCTGGTGGTGATCACGTTGATCGTATTTTTTGAGACCGCCCAGCGCCGGATTCCGGTCCAGTATGCAAAACGCGTTGTCGGGCGGCGGGTCTATGGCGGGCAAAGTTCTCATCTTCCCCTGAAGATCAACGTTTCCGGTGTTATTCCACCGATTTTTGCATCATCCATCATGATGTTCCCGGCAACCATCGGCAGCTTCGTTCAGGTCGACTGGATTCAGCGTGCGTCGGCAGCCATGTCTCCGGTATCAATTTATTATTACGTCTGTTTTGTCGCGATGATTGTCTTCTTCTGTTTTTTCTATGCCGCTGTTCAATTCAAGCCTGACGATGTGGCCGAGAACCTGCGGAAGAACGGCGGATTTATTCCAGGCATCCGTCCTGGCAAGCGAACATCTGAATTTATCGACAAGGCATTAACCAGACTGACCGTCGTCGGTGCCATTTATCTCAGTGTCATCTGTGTTTTGCCGGATATTCTCATCGCGCGATTAAGCCTGCCGTTTTATTTCGGCGGCACCGCACTCCTGATCATCGTCGGTGTTTCCATCGATACCATCTCCCAGATAGAGTCACACCTGGTCATGAGAAATTATGAAGGATTCATGAAGCAGGGGAGAATCAGGGGCAGGAGATAAATCGTGGCTGCTGCCAAGGTGCCGACCGGTAAGTCTATTACCGTCAAGAGCTATGACGAGATCATGCTCATGGCCGAGGCCAACCGGATAGTCGCCGAAGTGTTGGTGATGCTCGAAAAGACCGTGGAACCGGGGATTACCACCTTTGAGCTTGACCAGTTAGCAGAGGAATTGTGCACCAGTCGAAATGCCGTTCCGGCATTCAAAGGATACCGTGGTTTTCCGGGGAGCCTTTGCGCTTCTATCAACGAAGAAGTAGTGCACGGTATTCCGTCCCGGAAACGAAAGCTAAAGAAAGGGGACATAATCTCCGTCGACTTCGGGACGTTGTACAAAGGGTATTACGGCGATTCGGCAGTGACGATTCCGGTCGGCCGAGTCGACGCGCTCAAGCAGCGGTTGATTACGGTAACAAAAGAGTCGCTTGAAAAAGCGATTGAACAGGTGCAGCCCGGAAATCGTGTAGCTGCCATTTCCGCCGCCGTTCAGGAACACGTTGAACGTCATGGCTTTTCAGTGGTCCGGCAGTTTGTCGGACACGGTATCGGCCAGGCGCTTCATGAAGGACCGGAGATCCCAAATTTTCTCCAAGAAGGAAGCTCTCCTCGTCTTCAGGAGGGAATGGTGCTGGCTATCGAACCGATGGTAAATATCGGGACGTATCAGGTCAAGGTCCTCCGTGACGGTTGGACGGTTATTACCGCCGATAAAAAAGCGTCCGCTCATTTCGAGCATTCGGTTGCCGTAACCGCTGATGGCCCGCTGGTACTCAGTTCTCGGGACGGAATTGGCGGGTGAACAAATAGTACTTCTCAATCTCTTTATTTTGTATTATAGTAGACAGCTTTTGAATGCACATTGACATTCGGGACAATTTATGGCCAAGGAAGAAGCGATAGAGGTTGAAGGAACGATCATTGAGCCGTTGCCCAATGCCATGTTCCGTGTTGAACTTGACAACGGGCATCGGGTGTTGGCGCATATTTCCGGGAAGATGAGGATGCATTTCATCAAGATTTTGCCGGGAGATCGGGTGACCATAGAGCTTTCTCCTTATGATTTGACTCGGGGCAGAGTAACGTTCAGGGCGAAAAACGCCCGGAAGAAATAGAGGCAGCATCATGAAAGTACGCTCGTCGGTAAAAAAAATCTGCAGTGAATGCAAAGTGTTTAAGCGGAACGGCATTGTTCGTGTCGCCTGCAAGACGAAAAAGCATAATCAGAAGCAGGGATAGCGGACCAGCCCACCGCTGGTGAACTCGTCTCATCCTCAGGCCCGCCTTTTTGCTACACTAAGTGGTGGCTGAGCAGCGGCTGGGACGTCAAGGATACGGGACCGTCAAATAAAGTAAAGGAGAAAAGCCTTGGCACGGATAGCAGGAATCGACCTTCCGAAGAATAAACATATGGATCGGGCGCTCACCTATATTTACGGTATCGGTCTGACCACCGCTCGCAAGATTCTCGATTCGGTAGATCTTCCTTATACGATGAACAGCGATGATCTCAGTGGTGAAGATGTCAACCGGATCCGCAAAGTCATTGAGAGCGATTTCGTGGTAGAGGGAGATCGTCGCCGTGAAGTGTCCATGGACATCAAACGGTTGATGGATCTTGGGTGCTATCGCGGGCGGCGTCATCGTATGGGATTACCGGTGCGCGGACAGAAAACCAAAACCAATGCCCGTACACGAAAAGGGCCGCGCCGCGGTGCTGCTCGTCGAAAATAGATAAGATACTACAATAGGTACGAAATAATGGCAGCTGCTAAGAAGACCGAGGCTCGGACCAAGCGGAAAGTTAAAAAGAATGTTCCTGAAGGTGTCGTGCATATCTATTCCACCTTCAATAACACCATTGTAACCATATCCGACAAACAGGGAAATGTGGTTTCCTGGTGCAGTGCCGGTGTTCTCGGTTTCAAAGGATCACGGAAGAGCACACCGTTTGCCGCCCAGAACGCTGTTGCCGATGCTACCAAAAAGGCAACGGACCAGGGCATGCGAAAGGTCGAGGTCAAAGTAAAGGGACCTGGCCCCGGCCGCGAAGCAGCGTTACGCGCTCTCGTCAATGCTGGTCTTGAAGTGACACGCATTTTTGACGTGACCCCGGTACCTCACAATGGCTGCAAACCTCCCAAGCGACGCCGCGTGTAAGCGGATCGGGAGCGGCAACGAGTAGAGAAACAGCTTATTCAACGGAGGCGAAAGTTGGCTAGAGATACAGGTGCGGCATGCCGTCGCTGCAGGCGGGAAGGAATCAAACTGTTCCTGAAAGGTGATCGCTGTTATTCCGACAAATGTTCGTTTGAACGCCGGGCCTACGCCCCGGGGCAACACGGACAGGCACGGTTTAAGAAGCAGTCGGATTATGCCGTTCAGTTGCGTGAAAAACAGAAAGTAAAAAGCATGTACGGCATGCTGGAAGGACAGTTCCGGCAATATTTTCAGAAGGCCGATCAGCAGAAGGGCGTTACCGGTGAGAACCTGCTCATCATGCTGGAGAGACGGTTGGATAACGCGCTTTTTCGGATGGGCTTCGCTTCATCGCGTAATCAGGCGCGCCAGTTGGTGCGGCATAAGCACGTCCTGGTAAATGGCCGGAAGGTCAATGTCCCGTCCTTTCTGTTGTCCGCTGGTGATGTTGTCTCCCTGAAGGAAAAGAGCAGGGCCAACACGCTGATCAATGAGAGTCTCGATGCCGTGGAACGGCGCGGCGTACCGAGCTGGATAGAGTTGGATCGGGCAGCCTATAAGTCGACCATCAAGGCGCTGCCGAACAGGGAAGAAATCACCATGCCGATCCAGGAGCAGCTCATCGTCGAGCTCTACTCCAAGTAAAGCGGCACGAATAAGAGATAGACGGGCTACCGGTCGGAATACGGCCTGGTGGTCCGTTGACATCAAGCGGGGCGAGCCTGCCGGGAACGGATTGTTCTAAGAAACATCCGTCCGGTGCTGGCGCCGCTTAATCATATGAAAAAGGGATGATATGACTCACGCTGCCGACGATAACATACCTTTCTACCGGAACTGGCACGAGCTTATTAAGCCTGAAAAGCTTGAAATCGAGAAAGACAGTCGCACCCCGTCATTTGCGAAGATTGTCTGTCAGCCGTTAGAACGTGGGTTTGCCACGACGATCGGTAACTCCCTGCGGAGAATTTTGCTGTCATCCATTCAGGGTGCGGCGATCACTACCGTCAAGATCGAGGGAGCGCTGCACGAATTCACGACGCTGAAGGATGTCATGGAGGATGTCAGTGAGATCATCCTCAACATCAAACAGATCAGGCTGAAACTCAATTCCGATCAATCGCGGAAGATCGTTATCGAGAAACAGGGTCCCGGAGATGTCAAAGCAGGTGATATTACGCCATCGCCTTATATCGAGATGATGAATCCGGACCAGCACATCTGTACGCTGACCGGAGCGACCACGTTTAAAGCCGAGATGACGGTTGCCTGGGGCAAGGGCTACCTTTCCGCCGAGCGTCATGAAAAAGAGGACATGGTCATCGGTCAGATTCCGATCGATGCAATCTTCTCGCCGATCAAACGGATTCAATACACCGTGTCGCAGGCTCGCGTCGGTCAACAGACCGATTACGATAAGCTGACCATGGAGATTGAAACGGATGGCAGCGTGTCTCCCGAAGATGCGTTGGCCTTTGCTGCAAAGATCCTTAAAGATCAGATGAGTATCTTTATTAATTTCAACGAAGATGTGGCCGAGCCGGATATTGATATTCGCAGCGACAAAGAGATTACGCCACTCAACCCGTATCTCGACAAGCCGGTCGAAGACCTTGAATTATCGGTACGATCAGCCAATTGTTTGAAAAATGCGGAGATCTATTTCATCGGTGACCTCGCTCAGAAAACCGATCAGGAGATGTTGAAAACGAAGAATTTCGGGCGCAAATCTCTCAACGAGATAAAAACACTTCTCGGTGAGATGGGCCTGTCGCTCGGCATGAAATTCGACAACTGGGTGCGGCCGAGTATCCCGGAAAAGAAGAAGGAATAACGGCGGGTGTGCCGAAGAGCCAGAGAAAAGCGGCTGACCGCATGACGGTTGCGCACGATAAACAGCAGAGGTAAACCTTATGAGACACGCAAAATCCGGCAGAAAACTGGGGCGAACCAGTTCGCATCGGGAAGCCATGTTCAGGAATATGGTAACATCGTTGTTCGAGCACGAGCGGATTGTGACAACTGAACACAAGGCCAAGGAACTACGTCCGATTGCCGAAAAGATGATCACTTTGGCTAAGCGCGGTGACCTGCATGCACGACGGCAAGCATTGAGCTACATTCGCAGCAGAACTGTAGTGGCAAAGCTTTTTGAACAGATCAAAGACCAGTTTGCCGATCGAAACGGCGGTTATACCCGAATTATTCGGACCGGTGTCAGGAATGGCGATGCAGCCCCGATGGCGATTATTGAGCTGGTTGGTTATCAGGAAGCGATTGGAGAGCCTGAAGCCGAGAGTTGATCGACATTGATTTCTGTTAGAAAAGCCGACATGAACAGACGTTTGTGTCGGCTTTTCTTTTTTATGTTCATATGATGACCGGCTCAGAACCGGGGATTTGGTGATAGTGCATGTTATCTTTTTGCTTTTCGTCTCTGTGTCGTGACTGAGGAAAACGTTTTTCCCGATGGAATGGTGCCGCTTGGCGACGAACCATTTTCGTTCCGTTGCCACCCCGGTGTTTCCTGTTTTACCACGTGCTGTCGCAATGTAGATTGTGATTTGTACCCATACGATATTGTTCGTCTGAAAGATTGCCTCAAGATTGACTCCCAGGACTTTCTTGCCGAACACACCGTCCTGCAGCCGGGGGGGAATCCGTATTTCCCGACGGTAAAACTGAGACTGGTTGCAGACGGCGAGCAGTGGTGCTGCCCGTTTCTTTCCAAAACAGGCTGCACCGTTTATGCCGATCGACCGACGGCGTGCCGCACCTATCCGCTGGAACGAGCGGTTGACCGATTGGTGCAGCGTGGTGGCTGCCGCGATTGGTACTTTTTGACCAGGCACGACTATTGCCGTGGTCATTTCGAAGCGTATCAGTTTACGGTCAAACAGTGGATACGGAACCAGCGCCTTGAACCATACAATCTGATGAACGATTTGTGGGCGCGTGTCGATACCATGCTTGCCGGCAATCCGTTCAGAGGGGAGGGCAGTGGCGGCCCCCGGCAACAACTTGCCTTCCTGGCGTGCTATAATATAGACGGTTTCCGCCGCTATATGAACGAACATCGGTTGCTGGCACATTACCCGGTGGACCGGGCGCGTAAGCGGAGGATAGCCCAGAGCGACGAAGAATTGCTCAAGTTTGCGTTCGAGTGGCTGCAACACGTGCTTGCCTGAGATATCGCCTCCACCCGGATAAAAGCTGTTTGTCGCGCGTGAACTCTGATGGGGGAACAGACATGTTTCTTGCAAAATGGAAAGGCGCATGGTAGAAGAAAATGTTTTGCGCGGGGCAGTCCCCGCAATCAAAATGGCAACCGACGCGCTGTGCTGTAACGGCGTGTAAAAACACACATCTCCAGCAGCTCTGGTGTCATCAAGGCGACGTGTCGATCCGATGATCATGAGGAGATGGAGGAACCAACCAGAAAAGGAGAAGAACAGTGGCACATGCAAGTGTAAAAGAGATGTTGCAGGCAGGTCTGCATTTCGGGCACCAGACGAGACGCTGGAATCCGAAGATGAAACCGTATATCTACGGTCCGCGAAACGGCATCTATATTATCAATCTTGATATTACGAGGCGTCTGTTCGACCGGGCATGTGATTTTTTACAGCAGGAGATCGCCCGTGGTGGATCGCTGCTGTTTGTCGGAACCAAGCGCCAGGCCCAGGCGATAATTCGTGAAGAGGCCAAGCGTTGCGGTATGTATTATGTCGATCATCGATGGCTGGGAGGCATGCTGACCAACTTCCAGACGATCAAGACCAGTATTGAACGGCTCAAAGCCATCGAGAGTATGCAGGCAGACGGCTCCATCAATAAATTTCCGAAAAAGGAAATTCTCAAAATGGAGAAGGAGCGGGTCAAGCTGGAGCGTAATGTCGGCGGTATCAAGGATATGCGTTCGCTGCCGAGTGCCCTTTTCGTCGTTGATCCGAAGGCCGAGGCTATTGCCGTTAGCGAGGCGCGCAAACTGCATATTCCGATTATAGCGATTACCGACACCAACTGCGATCCTGATGGAATCGATTATCTGATACCCGGCAATGACGATGCAATCAAGGCCATCAAGCTGGTCTGTAGTTACGTTGCCGAGGCCGTTCTGCAGGGCCAGGCCATGCGGGATGGTGATGGTGCCAGTGAAGAGGCCCTTGAAGCGGCAATGGTTGATGCTTCAGAAGAACTCGAGCGGCAAGCTGAGCCGGACGAGGACAACGTCGAATAACCGGTTTGTCTTTCGATCCGCGCCCAATACGGCGTGAATCCTGATTCTTCCCGAGGGGCCATCAGCTGACGGCCCCTTTTTCTCTCGAGCGAAAGCTGCGGTCTCAGGTGATCTCCGATGGTGCCGGGCCGGTTCGATACCGGCCAGGATTCGGTAGTCCGGACCTTTGTAAGGCGCAGCGAGTCACGACTCAATACAGCGAACGGAACGGTGTTCTATAACGGAGGATTTTTATGAAAGTAACCAGTCAGATGGTCAAAGAGTTGCGCGATAAGACCAGTGCCGGCATGATGGACTGTAAGAAGGCACTCAACGAAACCGACGGCGATATGGAAAAAGCCGTCGATTTGCTGCGCCAGAAAGGCCTTGCGGTCGCAGCAAAACGCGCCGGGCGGGCCACGTCTGAAGGAGTGATCGAGACGTATATCCATGCCGGCGGCAAACTCGGGGTTATGATCGAGCTCAACTGCGAAACTGATTTTGTTGCCAAAACCGACCAGTTCAAGGAACTGGCCCGAGACCTGGCGATGCATATCGCGGCGTCCAACCCGATCGCCATCGAGCGTGAAAGCGTACCGGAAGATGTGCTTGCCCGGGAAAAAGCGATCTATGTCCAGCAGGCCCTTGATTCGGGCAAGCCGGAAGCTATCGTTGAGAAAATCGTTGCCGGAAAAGTTGATAAATATCTTGCCGAGATCTGCCTGCTTGAACAGAAGTACGTCAAAAATACCGACCTGAGCGTTCAGGATCTGCTCACCGATTGTGTCGGCAAGATGGGTGAGAATATCTCGATCAAGCGTTTTGCCCGCTTTCAGATCGGCATCGAATAGGCTGCGGCGCTGCAGTTGCCTGTAGCGAAGCTTTTGGCCGAACCGGTGCCATGCCGGTTGGACGGATAATCACCACGAACACGCACCCTCCGGGGAGACATCATGGAGCTTGTCTATAGACGGGTCCTGTTGAAGCTGAGCGGAGAGGCCCTGATGGGAAACGATTCCTACGGAATCAATACCGGGGTCCTCGATTTTGTTGCCGGTGAGATCAAAGCGGTTGTCAATCTCCGGGTACAGGTTGGCCTGGTGATCGGTGCCGGCAATATCTTTCGGGGTGTTGCCGGAGCCAGCAAAGGCATGGACCGTGCCACGGCGGATAATATGGGAATGCTGGCCACGGTGATGAACAGCCTGGCCATGCAGGATGCCCTGGAGCGGATCGGTGTCGACACCCGGGTCCAGTCCGCTATCCCGATGCAGTCTGTTTGTGAACCGTACATCCGCCGTCGTGCGGTGCGCCATTTGGAGAAAGGGCGAACGGTTATCTTTGCCGCCGGTACCGGCAATCCTTATTTTACCACTGACTCCGCTGGCGTCTTGCGCGCGCTGGAGATCGATGCCGACGTCATTATCAAGGCCACCAAGGTTGACGGGGTCTACGATAAAGATCCGGTCCAACACGCCGATGCGATAAAGTATACGCGACTGACCTACGAGGAAGTGCTGACACGGGGGTTGAAAGTCATGGACGCCGCCGGTATTGCCCTGGCTAAGGAAGACAAAAAGCCCATTCTGGTCATGAACATGACGGCCCCCGGCAATATCAGCAAGGCTGTGCTCGGTGAGCCGGTCGGCACCGTGATTCACTGCTGAGCGCGTTTCGCTATGCCAACCCAGAACAACAGGTGAAACAGATGAGCGAAGTGATATTTGAAATGTCTGAGAAGATGGAGAAAAGTGTTGAGACATTCAAAAATGATCTGGCCAAGATCCGTACCGGAAGGGCCTCGCTGGCACTATTGGACGACATCCGCGTCGATGCCTACGGTAGTTCTATGCCGCTCAATCAGGTCGGCACGTTGACTATCCCGGAAAGTCGGACCATCGCGATTCAACCGTGGGATCCGCAGATTCTGCCGAAGATCGAAAAAGCGATTCTGAAATCCGACGTCGGGCTGACACCGGTCAGTGATGGCAAGATCATCCGGCTGAACATTCCGCAGTTGACCGAAGAGCGCCGGAGAGAGTTGGTCAAGCAGGTCAAGAAGATAGCAGAAGAGTTCCGTGTAGCAATCCGCAATGCGCGTCGTGAGGCTATTGATATACTAAAAAAACAGAAGAAAGATAAAGATATATCAGAAGATGACTTGTTCAAATTGCAGGACGAGGCGCAAAGCGAAACCGATACCTATATCGCCCAGATTGACGAGATAACGGCGGCGAAAGAAAAAGAAATGCTGGACGTTTGATAGGCTGCAGCGTGCAGGCCTGCCTCGCGCCGAGCGGTGCCCTTATGACCAAACGTGAAGCAGTCAATCAGCAGCGCCTGCCCCGGCATGTCGCCATCGTCATGGATGGTAACGGCAGGTGGGCGAAAAATCGTAACAAGCCACGATTGTACGGGCACAAGATTGGTGCCGACTCGGTGCGCGAGATCGTCGAGGCATCGCGCGAGCTCGGCATATCCCACCTGACCCTTTACGCGTTCTCCTCGGAAAACTGGAACCGCCCGCAGCAGGAAGTCAGCGGCTTGATGAACATTCTCAAGTCCTATCTGGTCTCCGAACTGGAGCGGATGGAAAACAATCAGATACGACTTTGTTGCATCGGTGACATTTCCCGCCTGCCCAATACCGTTCGCGAGGTTTTAGAAGCGTCTATTGCCCGAACGGCAACCAACGATCGTCTCACCCTCAACCTGGCTCTCAGTTATGGCGCGCGGGATGAAATCTGCAGGGCGGTGCGCACTATTGCCCGCCGTTGTGTCGACAATGAGTTGGCGCCCGATCAGATCGATCAGCAACTTATTGCCGACAACCTCTACACCGTCGGTCAACCGGATCCTGATCTGCTCATCCGGACCGGGGGTGAATGCCGTTTGTCCAACTTTTTGCTCTGGCAGGCCTCATACGCCGAAATTTATTTCACCGAAACCATGTGGCCGGACTTCCGGCGACCGGCTTTTCTTGAAGCATTGCAATCGTTTCAGCAGCGGGAACGGCGATTCGGCCGGACCACTGAGCAGGTGCGAGGGACCGGGACATGAAACGGATTGTACCCGGCTTGTTGCTGGCCGGCGGCTGGTTGCTGCTCCTGCTGACCGGCTCATTTCTGCTGTTCTGGGGAGCGGTGGTATTGATCGGCATGATTGGCGCGCACGAGTACCTGCGGATGGCAATCCCGAACGATTTATCTGCAACGGATCGAGTCATCTTGTCCGTGCTGATTTGTTTTCCGGTTTTTGCCGCGGTCTTTGTTTCGGCACCGTTATTTGCACCATCCTTCGGGTTATTTCTCGGTTTCTGCGGGTTGATAGGGTTTATTTTCTATCATTTCAGCAGGTTTGATAACCCGTTGCGGATCCTCTATCGGACGGTTCTTGGTCTGGTGTTCATCGGTTTTCTCGCTGCCCACCTGGTCTGGCTGCATGCCCTGCCCGACGGCGCCCACTGGCTGGCTATTCTTACGGCCATTACAGCCGGCTCCGACACGGCGGCTTTTCTCGTGGGCAGCAGGTGGGGGCGCCGCAAACTCTGCCCGCAGATCAGCCCGAAAAAAACGGTTGAGGGTGCCGTCGGCGGCGTTGGCGGTGCTGTCCTTGCGGCATTGCTGCTGGCGGTCTTCTTTCCGGTAGACTATGGCTGGCCGATCATCGTGGTGCTGGCGATCGGCTTGTCTTTTGTCGGCATGGCCGGTGATCTGCTGGAATCATCGATCAAGCGGGGTACCGGCGCCAAAGACTCCGGCCGGTTATTAGCCGGGCATGGCGGTGTCCTTGACCGGGTCGATTCATTGTTCCTGTCGGCCCCGGCGCTCTATTACCTGCTTATCTTCTCGGGATATTGATGAAACGTCTGAGCTTGCTCGGTTCGACCGGGTCAATCGGGGTGAACGTTCTGGAGATCGTCCGGCAGTTCCCCGAGCGGTTTCGCATGGTCGGCCTGGCCGCGGGCCGCAACGTCGCCCTGCTTGCCGAACAGGTCCGGATGTTTGCCCCTGAGCTGATCTCGGTTCTCAATGAGTCCCATGCGGAAAAGTTGAGCACGCTCTTGCCTGACGACTACAGAGGAAGAATTGTGTACGGAGAGGCGGGGATCACACGCGTCGCTTCGCTGGAAAGTGCCGATATGACGATATCGGCAGTGGTCGGCGCTGCCGGACTGTCTCCGACGCTGGCTGCTATCGACGCCGGCAAGGATATCGGTCTTGCCAACAAGGAGACGCTGGTGATCGCCGGTCGGCTGGTCATGGATCGTGTCCGGCAAAACGGAGTACGGTTGCTGCCGATAGACTCCGAGCACAGCGCTATTTTCCAGGCATTGGCGGCGGGGCGTCGGGAAGATGTCGCCCGGATCATCCTGACCGCCTCGGGTGGGCCGTTTCTCGATAAGACGGCAGAGGAGTTGCGCTCCGTCGGACCGGCGGCCGCCTTGAACCACCCCACCTGGAGCATGGGCAGGAAGATCAGTATTGATTCGGCGACGTTGATGAATAAGGGGCTTGAGGTAATCGAAGCGCGCTGGTTGTTTGATATGGAACCGGCGGCGATTAACGTGGTTGTTCATCCCCAGTCGATCGTTCATTCGCTCGTCGAGTATCGGGACGGCTCGGTGCTCGCCCAGATGGGGCTTCCCGACATGAAAATTCCGATCGCCTACGCCCTGTCCTACCCGGAACGGATGCCGCTCAAGCTGCAGCGGCTCGATCTCTGGCGTTGCGAGCATCTGGTGTTCCGCGAGCCGGACTACCAGCGTTTTCCAGCGTTACGACTGGCATTTGAAGCCCTCGATCGGGGTGGTGTCAGTGCGGCGGTGCTCAATGCCGCCAACGAGGTGGCAGTTGCCGCCTTTCTCGAGGAGAAGATTTCTTTTCTTAGGATTTCTGCTATTGTAGAACAGACCATGGCTCAGGTAACGGGCGGCAGCGATAACGAGATGGCAGACCTGTTGGCGGCTGATCACGCCGCCAGGAAGTGTGCCGCACGGCTCGTTGCCGCCAAGCCGGCCTGACCGCTGCTGATGTTTTCCGAATATGAATACGCTCGTCTCTTTTATCGTTGTCCTCGGCGTCCTGATCTTCGTCCATGAACTGGGACACTTTCTTTTCGCCAAGTTATTCCGCGTCCAGGTCCTGAAATTTTCACTCGGTTTTGGACCGAAACTGCTAAGCAAGGTGTACGGTGAAACGGAGTACCTCGTTTCTGCCGTGCCTCTCGGCGGCTATGTGAAAATGCTCGGTGAACATCCCGGTGACGATCCGCCGGCCGACGGCGAGGATCGATCGTTTGCCGGCAAGCCGGTCTGGCAGCGATTCTGCATCGTGCTTGCCGGACCGCTGTTCAATCTCCTGTTTTCGGTGGTATTGTTCTTCGGTATCTTCCTGTTTATGGGACTGCCGGAGAACCTTGACAGTACCGTAATCGGTGAGGTGGCCGAAGGGTCTCCGGCGCAGCGGGCCGGTATTGAGGTCAACGACCGCATCTTGGCCATCGACGGGCAACCGGTCGAGCAATGGCGCGATATCCTCAATGCCGTGAAAAACAGTAACGGGCGCGAGTTGACATTTGCCGTCCTGCGCGACGGCGAGACGCTGCGATTGGCGGTGCAGCCGGAACTGGACAGCGTCAAGAATATTTTCGGAGAAGAGCAGGAAAAGCGGTTTTTGATCGGTATCGTCAAGGAAGACCTGATCGAGTATCGCTCAGCCGGGTTGTTCGAGGCCTTACAGGCGGCGATCTGGCAGACCTGGATGTTCATGTACCTGACGTTTATGGGGATTGTCAAAATTATCCAGAAGGTTATACCGGCATCGGAACTCGGTGGTCCGATCCTGATCGCCCAGCTTGCCGGTGAACAGGCTCGGGCCGGATGGCTTAATTTTGCTCATTTCATGGGGTTGCTCAGCGTCAATCTCGGTATTCTCAATCTCTTGCCGATCCCGGTTCTGGACGGGGGACATCTGGTCTTTCTGACCATTGAGGGAATCAGACGGAAACCGATGAGTGAGCGATTGCAGATTGTCGCCCAGCAGGTCGGCATCGCCCTGCTGGTCACCTTGATGGTTTTTGTCTTCTACAACGACATTCTCAGGCTGTTTGGCGGATGAGCGAGGGTGCACTATATCAGCCGATCCTCGCGTTCGACACGGCCACCCGCCATTGTTCGATCGCGCTGACCAGTGGAGGGATGCACAACGGCGCGGTGCTGGGCTCGGTCGTTCTCGCCTCGGAGCTTTCTCATTCGAGGCGGCTGCTTGGTGCCGTCGAGTGGCTTCTTGCCGAAGTCGGCCTGAGCTTTGCCGAAATCGCCGCGATCGCCGTCGGTCTCGGGCCGGGTAGCTTTACCGGCCTGCGCATCGGCATGGCAACGGCTAAAGGACTCTGTCACGGTACAGGGAAACCGTTGCTCGGGGTTTCCTCTCTTGATGCCATCGGTTGCGCCCTTGATACCGGTGCATTAGTCGGTGTGGTCTTTGATGCCCGGAAACAAGAGGTCTATAGTCGTTGGTATCGACGCGGGACTGACGGAATCGTCGCCGGCCTCGGGGAGCCATGGGTCGGTCGACCGGAAAGGTTGCCGTTGCCCCCCGATGAGCCCACCGACTCAGTGCTGCTTGCGGGTGACGGGGCTGTGGCTTATCAGGCTGTTTTCAGGGAGCGGTTCGGCGCCGGGATGCACCTTGCCTCGGCCCGGTACCACTATCCGAGCGCGGAGATAATCGGCCTGCTCGCTGCTCGACTGCTGACCGAGGGCCGGGTCCTGGATCTGGCCGAGGTCGTGCCGCTCTATGTCCGGTTGTCCGATGCGCAACTCAGTCTCGTTGTGCCGGCAACGACCGCCGGCTCGGAGGAACCGTGATAATCAAGCGTCGAACAACGCGACGGATCATGGTCGGCTCGGTGCCGGTCGGCGGGGGTGCGCCGATTACCGTGCAGTCCATGACGAACACCGATACCGCGGATGCGTCCCGAACCATCGAGCAGATCAGGCGGCTCGAAGGAGCGGGATGCGAGATCATCCGGGTGGCGGTGCCGGATATGGCCGCCGCGCAGGCAATTCGTGTCATTCGCGATAGCATTGCCATCCCGTTGATAGCCGATATCCACTTCGATTGGCGGCTGGCGGTCGCGGCTATGGAGCATGGCGCCCAGGCCATCAGGATCAATCCCGGCAATCTGGGCGGACCGGAAAAACTCGCAAAAACAGTTGATGCCGCCCGACAGCACCGGGTCCCGATTCGGGTCGGGGTCAATAGCGGCTCCATAGAAAAGGATTTGCTGCAGCAATTCGGCTACCCCACTGCACAACAGCCGGAGGCCCTGATCGAGAGTGCGCTGCGCAATGTTCGGCTCCTGGAGAAACTGCATTTCGAGCAGATCAAGATATCGATCAAATCATCCGACGTGCTGACGACCATCAATGCCTATCGGCAATTGGCCGATCGCTGCGATTATCCGTTGCATATCGGGGTCACGGAGGCGGGCGGCTTGATCGGCGGCACCGTTAAATCCAGCGTCGCTCTCGGTATCCTGTTGTCTGAGGGTATCGGTGATACCTTCAGGATTTCGCTGACCAGGGACCCGGAAGAGGAGGTTCAGGTCGGTTATGCCCTGTTGCGTGCTCTGAAAATCAGGGACCGGGGCCCGGAGTTGATCTCCTGCCCGACCTGCGGCCGCACACGCATTGATTTGTTTACGCTGGCCGACGAGGTTGAACGGTTCGTCCGGACGATGCGTGCACCGCTCAAGGTCGCGGTCATGGGCTGCGCGGTCAATGGCCCGGGTGAGGCTCGTGAGGCGGATATCGGTGTGGCCGGCGGTCGCGGCGTCGGGATAATTTTCAAGAAGGGGCGGATTTTTAAAAAGGTAACCGAGCAGGAATTGCTGCCGGTCTTCCTCGACGAACTGCGGGCGATGGAAGCGGAGTGGCAGGCTCGGCAATGAAAAGCAGGGAGGCGCGACGGCGCGTCATCGGAGCAGAGGGAGTGCTATGCGTTATTCACAGATACTGATACCGACATTAAAGGAAGTTCCTGCCGAGGCGGAGGTAATCAGCCACCGGTTGCTGCTGCGCGCCGGTTGTATCCGCAAACTGACCGCCGGGATTTACACCTACCTGCCGTATGGGCTGGCCGCCATCCGTCGGGTGGAGACGATCGTTCGTGAAGAGATGAACCGGGCCGGCGCCCAGGAACTGCTGATGCCGATGGTCCAGCCCGCCGATCTCTGGCAGGAATCCGGTCGTCATGAGAAATACGGACCGGAACTGCTGCGCTTTCGTGATCGCCATGATCGCGAGTCCTGTCTCGGGCCGACCCACGAGGAGGTGATCACCGATATCGCCCGCCGCGAATTGCATTCCTATCGTGATCTGCCGGTCAATCTCTACCAGATCCAGACCAAATTCCGTGACGAGATCAGGCCGCGATTCGGATTGATGCGCGGGCGTGAGTTCATCATGAAGGATGCTTATTCGTTTGATGTCGATGACGAAGCGGCGGAAACGTCTTACCGAAAAATGTATGACGCCTACAATCGTATCTTCCAGCGCTGCGGTCTTGATTTTCGCTGTGTCGAGGCCGATTCCGGGACGATTGGCGGCAGCTTTTCCCATGAGTTCATGGTTCTTGCTGAAACCGGCGAGGATACTATTGCCGTTTGTACGGCCTGCAATTGGGCGGCCAACCTGGAAAAAGCCGCGGTCAAACCGACGGCACCGATCGTGACGGGTCTGCAAGAGATGCGCAAAATCGAGACGCCGGGCAAGCGGAAGGTGGAAACAGTCTGCGAAGCCCTTGGCATCGAGCCCCGGCAACTGCTCAAAACGCTCGTATTCCTGGCGGATGGCGAGCCGGTGGCGGTCCTGTTGCGCGGAGACCGGGAACTTGAAGAGGTGAAGCTGAAGAACTACCTTGGCGCAAAGGATCTCAGGATGGCGGAAGACCAGGAGATCTTCCGAGCAACCGGCGTGGTGTCCGGCTATCTTGGACCGGTCGGCTTGCCGATTCGCCTGCTTGCCGATCAAGAGGTCATGGGGCTGGCCAATGTGGTGGTCGGCGCCAATGAGAAAAATTTTCATCTGGAAAACGTCAATCCCGGTCGTGATTTTACCGTCACCGAAGTTATCGATTTGCGCCGTCTCTGCGCCTCCGACCCATGCCCGTCTTGTGGCGGGGCGGTGCGTCTGGTTGAGGGTATCGAAGTCGGGCATATATTCAAGCTCGGCACCGCCTATTCCGAAGCGATGAATGCCCGATTTCAGGACCAGGAAGGGAATGATCGGCCACTGGTCATGGGCTGCTACGGCATCGGGGTCAGCCGGGTGGTGGCGGCGGCTATTGAGCAGAACCACGATGAAAACGGCATTATCTTCCCGGTTCCGCTGGCGCCGTATCAGGTCTGTGTGGTCAACCTTGGTCTCAAGGATGAAGCGATCAATGCTGCCGCAGAGCAGATCTATCAACGATTGACTGGTGCCGGGATCGATGTATTGCTTGATGATCGTGATGAGCGCCCGGGGAGTAAATTCAAGGATGCCGATCTGCTCGGATTCCCGTTCCGGATTACGGTTGGCAAACGCTTCAGCGAAAGCGGCCTCGTGGAGGTGCGCCGCCGCCGGGACGGCTTTATCGAGGAAGTCGGTGCCGATGGTGTGGTCGACTTGGTTCGTGCGCGCCTGCAAGAGGAAGTGAAAGCTATCTGATTGCGGTTATGTCACAGGGTTCGGTAATCCATCCCGGCGGGTTGAAACTGCTGGCCGCCAATTATCTGCACGGTGTTGATCTGTCCCCGATCGACCACGCCTGGGAACTGGCCGTCGAGGTCCACCAGGGCGGCAAGCATTTTTCCGGTGAACCCTATTTGATTCATATCCTCGAGGTGGCCTCGACGCTTGCCTCGATGCATCTTGATCTCGATACCATCCTTGCCGGTCTGCTGCACGGCTCGTTGAAAAACGGCGTCACCTTTAAACAACTCGAGGAGCAGTTCGGCAGTGATGTGGCCTACATTGTCAGCGGCACCACCAAGATCACCAATGTCCAGTACAACAACAAGCTTGCCGACCAGGCGGAAAACGTCCGGCGCATGTTGCTTGCCATGGCGAAGGACATCCGGGTTCTGCTCGTTCGTCTCGTCGATCGTCTGCAAGATATGGTGCTGCTCGACCTGGTGGACCGGAACCGGCAGCTTGATGTGGCGCGGGAAACGATGGATCTTTTCGCGCCGCTGGCCGGCCGGCTCGGTATCGACTGGCTGAAGCGACAGCTTGAGGATTTTTCCTTTAAATTTCTCTATCCTGTCGAATACGAGGATCTTAACGATCGGCTGGAAAGCTCTCTGGAGGAACGTCAGAGATACGTCGATGAGACGATTGCCATCCTCTATGCAAAATTGCAGGAGGGCAGCGTCACGCCGAGCCGGATTACCGGTCGGCCGAAGCACCTCTATTCGATCTATAAAAAACTCGTAGCGCAGAATATTCCGTTGGAGCGCGTCTACGACAAGGTCGCGTTCCGGATCATCGTCGACTCCGTCAAAGAGTGCTACGAGGCGCTTGGCATTATCCATGCCAACTGGGCGCCGGTGCCGGGCCGGATCAAGGATTTTATCTCGGTTCCGAAGGCCAACAACTATCAGTCGATGCATACTACCGTTCTGGGACCGCACGAGCATTTCATCGAGATTCAGATTCGCACCGAGGAGATGGACCGGATCGCTCAGGAAGGGGTCGCCGCCCATTGGGCTTATAAGGAAGGCCAGCAGGTCGACGCTCGTGATGCCCGGCTGTTCAAGGAGCTCAAAAAACTGGTTACATCGCTGCAGGATGTGGAGGACTCACGAGAGTTTCTTGAAAGCCTGCGCGGTGAACTGCACGAACCGGAGGTTTTCGCGCTGACCCCCAACGGCGAGGTCAAGGAGTTTCCCGCGAAAAGCTGCCCGATCGATTTTGCCTATGCCGTCCATACCGAGGTCGGCAATCACTGTGTCGGAGCCAAGGTCAACGGACGGCTTGTGCCGTTGAAATACGAATTGCAGAACGGAGATATCGTCGAGATCATCACCTCACCGAATCAGCGGCCGCGCCGCGGCTGGCTGGATCTGGTCAAGACCAGCCGGGCTCGTGCCCGGATCAGGTCCTGGCTGCGTCGAGAAGAAAACGAAAAAGCGTTGCAACTCGGCCGCGAGATGTGTGAGCGTGAGTTGAAGAAGCACGATATGACGCTGAAGCGCATGATCAAGAGCGGTCATATCAAGTTGCTGCTCAAGACCTTGCGCTGCAACGGCCTCGAAGATATGCTCATCAAGGTGGGCAGCGGTGCGATTACCATCCAGAATCTGATCAAGGCGCTCGATCCACCGGAAATGCGCCAGGAAAAAGAAACGGATGGCGTGGATTTGTCGCCGGCGGAACGGGCGGCGGCGATGGTCAGTCAGCAACGTTTTGGTGAAGCACGGAGCGGCTCGGCGATCAGCATTGATGGAATTGACGATATGCTGGCCAAGGTCAGTCAGTGCTGTAACCCGGTTCCGGGTGACCCGATCGTCGGTTTCATCACGACCGGCCGCGGGGTGTCGGTGCATAAGGCCGACTGTCAGAATCTGCTCAGCTCGGATCCGCAGCGATGGATCGAGGTCTATTGGAACAATCCGGAGAGTCAGCAATACCGTGCCGAGATCCAGGTGG
>CAZSOA010000026.1:0-28148 GCA_964608305.1 uncultured Desulfofustis sp.
GTTACCAATCGCCGTAACGATTGTTCGTACGCCTCACGCTCGCCGCTGTCGATCGTTTCACTGGGCTCGGTATCAAACTGGATGGCGGCCAACACGGCCCCGCTGTCGTCAAGGATAAGGGAAACCTCCCCGATATCATCATCATGATAGCGAGCCATTTTGGGGGCTGGCTTAAAACTGAAAGGACCCACATGGGTGCGGGAGGTCTTTGGGGAAGCAGCCGCTTCGACCGCGACGGGTGATGGTGTCTGGCTATCGTTCTGCTCCCATGGATACGGAGCTCCGTCTACACTTGCAGCGAACGGCAGAATTACCAAAGCCCACAGAATCCGCCCGCGCCACCCTTGCAATACGTTCATCATACCATCCTCCTTTACCGTGTCGTTGAAGCTTTATGCAAAATGATCATCGCTTGTCATCGATACCTGAAAAAGCGACCATATCATCTGACGCGCTTGAACCGGATGCCGTCTGTCGTTGCGATACTATTGCCGTCCGATGACAACGTCAGGTTCAGCGAATCTCCCTCAACCAGAATTGCGGCCTGTGCGTCCCGGCACGACCCGCTTACCGAAACCGTCTCGTTGGAGTAGAGGCTGCCTTGGGTGAAAATTTTAAGAACCATCTCGCCAGCCAGGTCATTTCCTCTCTGGACCAGGCGAAGGGTGAGAAAAGTTTCGGTGTGCCCGTCCTCAGTGGCATCCCGCGCCTCATAGGTGCCACTCCAGGGAACGGGCGGTTTCCGTGAAGGCGGGCCCGGTTCCGGCGATGGTTTTCTTGCGGCCGTGTCATTTCGGGGCGCCATCGCCGTACGCTGCGTGCCAGCCTTCTTTTCGAGAGATCGCTGGAGGTGATCGACACGCTGCACCACGTTGTCGTCGTTTCTGATAGCCAACGCGCTTTTGTAGTCCCTGATGGCACCGTTGAGGTCTCCAGCCTGCTCCTTTCCATAGCCCTGCTTGAGCAACGTGGCGAATTGCTCTTCCCGCTGTTCCGCCGCCGCCCGGTCCTTGGTCGTGCCGGCTTGGAGTTTACCCTCCAGCAGTTTTATTCTTTTTGCCACTTCGGTATCGGGACTGATGAGCTCGGCCTCTTGGTAGCGAGAAAGTGCGCCTTTGAGATCCCCACTGCGTTCGCGCTCATATCCATCGTTAAGAAGCTCGGCAAATCGCTGCTGTGCCTGCTCCTTGTCCTGCCTCTCACGAATCTGCCGCTTCAGTTCCTCGATGCGTCCCTTCACGACGGTATCATCGTTTATCTGCAGAGACTCCTGATACCGATCGACTGCTTCTTCGAGGTTTCCTTTCTTTTCCTGCTCATGGCCTTGTTGCAGGAGCTCTGCCACACGCTTTTCTGCTGCTTTCTGCAGGTGCAGACGTTCTTCGAGTTCAGCTATATGGGCGATAACCTTGCTGTCGGTGACAATCTCCTGCGACTGTCGATACAGGTCAATGGCTTGTTCGATTCGGCCCGATGATTCGCTGGAAAAGCCCTGCCTGATCAGCTCGTCATAGCGCTCTTTTTCCTGGTCAAGAATTGCCTGCCACCCACCAAGGATGGCACGCGCCTCATTATGGCCGGGGGCAAGGTTCAACGCTTTATGAATGGTGGACACGGCCTGCTCTTTTTCATCACGGGCCCATTGTTCCTTGGCCTCGGTGATCAGCTGACGTACCTGTTCCATGGTCTGCTGTCGTGCAAGCCCCTCGTCAATCTCGGCCTGTGAATTCGTTACGGCAAAACTGCCGCTCCCCGAACCAAGCTCAACGCCGTTTTGGTCAGTGACCGTTACCGTCACCGTATACTGGCCCATCTGACTGGCATTCAATCGGGTGGTGCTGCTGGATGGCGCTGAAATACTGCAGCCGTCAGGCGAAACCTGCCACCGGTAACGAAGCTCCCCGGATGGCGGTGGCGGGGTTACCGAGGCTTGCACCTCGACATTCTGGAACGTGGCGATCGCCCCGGGGACCTCCACCAGCCCTTTGGCGGCTTCGCTCCAGACCCGAACCGCCGGTCCGAGCCGTACCGGATTGCTGACGGTGACGGTGTAAAGAGCCGGCTGGCAGGTCTGGCCGGCGGTACCGAGCGCTGTGCCGTAGAAGGGGACTCGCGCATGAACCTTCACGGTTACCGGGTCGGGGGAGCGCATCGTGAAGCCTATCTCTGAGCTGTTGCCGCTATATTTCATGTTTACCGAAGGCTCCAGCCAGACATAATCAACCAGTGCCTCCGGTAACGCAGGGGTAGCCGTCACTCTTACCCGCGCCTCCTGCCCGACCAAGGCCGGCGGCTGATCGCAGGTCACCTGAAAAGCAGGCGGGGTTACGTTATAGACGTAGGTCACGGATCTTCGCGTTGCCGCTTGCGGATTCGAAAGATCATGAATTTCCGCCCAGATCCTGAGCTCCTCGAGCCGGTCCACAACCACACTGGTGGAGCCGTCGCTGCTTTCCGGCGGGGTAAACGTCAGGTTCGGCGATGACTGAAAGACATAACGATATCGCTTTTGAACATCGCCGGGCGGTACGTTCGCAGGATCCGTACCGGGACGTGCCGTCGGGGCTGCCGGGCCAACGTGCAACTCTTGCGCCGGAAGCGGTGGAGATGATTCCGGGACAGCAGTCGCCCGGTCCGTTTCGGCGTCGGGCGGCAGGTCGGGGTCTCGGATGGTTTCGTCATCGTCGGGGGCACCCGTCGATTCCCGAATACTCCCGGAGATCGCCCGATCAAGCTCGCGCGACCGTTCTTCTTCCAGCCGTTCCGCCTCCGAAATGTCAATCGCGGAGGGAAGCTTCTGCCGGTTCAATTCATCCCGATACTTCTCTGCCGCCTTCCTGCTGAGTTCTTCAAAATCACGGTTGGACTCGGCGCCGCTGCTTTTTTGCGGTGATTCACCAAAATTCAGGGTCAGCGTCGAGCCATACATGATCGTTCCGGCCTGTTTTTCCCCGGCGCTTTGAGCCGGTTCCGCTGGGGGCGCTCGTGGGTCGACGGCCTGGACCGGCGCTGTTCGCTGATGCTCTGCCGTCTCTTCGTCACCGCCTGTTTCGGCATTCTGCTTCGTTTGATGCTCTGTCTCCTTTGGCCCTTCGTGCTCGGCCGCCGCCTCTGCTCCTGTTTGCTCTTCCCCCTGGTCACGCGCACCGGCCTTGATTACCAGTCGGTGCTTGGCGGAGGCGAGTATCTTGGTCTGCTCCGTCCTCTCATCCACCAGTTCGAGCAGAAATGTATAGTCACCCGGCGACCCGCCCTCGACCGGAAGATGCCTGCCGGTATCGAGAACCTCGCCGTTGACGGACCACCTGAGATACACGTCTCGGTCTGCGAGAAGCGCCTCGCCTGCGGGATTTCTTCCGTCAACATCGGCCAGCAGGGAGAAGCTCTTCCCCGCCGAAACTGCTTCAGGACCGCTGATCTCCATAGAAAAGATCGCCTTGCCGGTATCGAGCACTTCGATAAAGACTTCCTCGCTCCTAAACAATTCGGTCCGGCCATTCCGATTCCGATTGATTTTCGCCTGTACGGGATATTTTCCCGGCCGTTCCTGCTTGAACAGAGCCTCAAGTTTTCCCAGTGGCCGCACACCCCGCCACTCAATGTCGAGTTCGCCGGGATCGATCTCTTCGGCTGAATCCAACACCACCATCACCAGTGCAGCCTCTCCCGGTTTCATATAGGTGGGGGCATCGAGCGTTACGGCCAGGCTGTCGTCACGGTCACTTTCCTCGACAGCCACCTCTCCGCTTGCAGCCAGGGAATAGGCACGAATACTTTTCCGGTCGTTACTGGCGATGACATCACCCTGGATATGTCTCGTTTCATATCCGGGCAATTCACCTCGGAATAGCCGTTCGATAATGGCAAACTCTTGGAAGGTATAATCAGCGCCGTCGGTTATCGTGCTTTGAATACGCAGGTTGAGGGTGACATCGCAGGTAAAGGTAAGAATTCCGGGCCGGTCGACCGTCACCGAGAATCGATTGAGATCTCGCGGCCAACCAGGACGATAGCCGGTTTCAGTCGGTCCCTCCCCCATCCCTTTCCAGCTGATTTGGTAATACGGGTCGAACAGCGTTTTGTTTCGACTGCCGCCGAGCGCAGCAACCTGAAGGGCAGCCGTGTCAAGCAGCTCATTGATGGCGGCAATGGGCCCAACCAACTGCGCCTCAAAATTGATTCGAGCAGAACTGGACGCATCTTTTCGTTTGAGCAGCTTCGGGCTCGCCGGTGTCATCCCGACAACCACACTCAGTTGCGGTACGAGTTGGTCGATCTGGGCGAGCGTGTCAAGATAGTCGTTAAACAGAGCCCGGCGACGATCCCGCCATTTCCCGATGATCTGCGGCTGACAGCGCTGGCGCAACGCATCTGTTTTCCCCTGCAGCACCTGCTGGATATCGGTGCTGCCGTCGCCGGCGTTGGCGATGGCTGTCTCGATGATGTTTTTGATCCGTTCTTCATCGACGACATTACGGGCCAGCTGGTCTATGTTCGTCTCTCCGCCGGACCCGAAACTGTCGGCACTCTGCCAGCCTTTTACCGCGACAATGCCGGCCAGCAGATCTTCACAATCCTGAACGCTCACGGCCAAGGCATACCCCGCATCTTTGGCAGCATCAATCACGAGGTTGGTCATGGTGATCAGAAGGCTGGGCCCAATCCCGGTAAGTGTCGTCATCAAGGCCTCCAGAGCCTTGCGTGCCGCCCCGTCCACATCGCCCGTTCCGGCACGGGACGCGGAATCAACGGTATCCCAGTAGGTAAATAACCCGATGAGGATATATTCAATCGGGATAGCGCCGGCATGGGCGCGAATCTTGTCCCACAATTCCTGCGCCGGGTGGCTTGAACCCTCGAGCATTTCGCGGATAACCGCCCGGCGCATTCCGGACCGGCTACCGGCCATTACCTGCAACAACTCGGCCTCTTGTTGCCCGTGCTTGAGGGCGGAGGCGAGACGATCCCGGTAGCCTGGGGTTTCGAAGAGTTCCTGCATACTTCGATTCAGGTAGGCTGTTCTCTGGGCGGGGGGAAGGTCGGCCGCCGCCTGTTTGATTCTCTGCAGATCGTCGACGAACTCTTTATACGGGGTTGCCTGCGGGGTCGGGATGGTTGATAGATCACGGCATTTTTTCAGATCAAGGTGGGCCCGTTCAATATCCTTGAAGACGGTTCGATAATCTCCTTTTTCGAGCGCTTCTCCCGCCATGGTCCCCCATTGGCGGGCAGTTGAAGCTGTCCCATCAGCGGTATAACGACCATATCCCTCACTGAAATGAGGAAGGTCGGCGAAGCCGGACTTCACCCGGGTAACTTTGGAGCCATCTTTGCCGACGACAGTCTCCTTGTACCAGACTCGTCCTGACGTTTCTTCGTATCCCTGACGAAAGGGCAGGCCCCCCTTGCCCCATATCCCGTCAAACTCCTTTTTCAGCTGATCCACCGTCATATTCTCACTGATTTCACGGCCGAGACTCGGTGTCGCGCCAAGCTCCTTGAATCGCCGGGCCGCCCCGGCCGCGTCATCGACGTCTGCAACCAGCTGGGCGGGGGGATAGAGGCTGGTGCGGGACATGAAATCACGAGCCACCGCGCCGGCTTTGTTCTCGATATCCGGCAACATTTCCTTGACAATCCGCTCTGATTCCAGTGAAGAAAGGCCTCTTTCATGCAAGGACTGCCGCAGGGTACGCTCAAGCCGCCGCTGCGTTTCCGAGCGGACGTTTTCCGCCAACCGCGCCCTGGCCGTTTTCCACTGGCGGATGGCTGATACGTCATCCGCCTGCTCGCGAAGCCGCAGCGTGAAGTCGTGATCCGAACTGCCGGGCACATAATTGCCTTTAATATGCGACCCTGCCCCGACCACCTCGACATCCTGCAGCTCAACCAGTTGCGAGACCGCTTCGTGCACACACTCCCGACCACCGGTTGACTCCAGCGCGCGCGCCGCCTCGTCCAAGACCATTTTTCCATCGATCGCCGCCCAGCCCTCGACGGAACAAAAAGCAACGAGAAAACCGACCAGTATCAAAGAAATTGGGGACAGGCCACGTTTTTGCCAAAAACCTGGCTTGTCCCCAATTTCAAGGTTCCCTAAGGAAAGAGCTGAGCTATGGTCCATGATAATTAGATTTGCATTGGTATTTCAGACTGTTTTATCGCAGAAAGAAAAGCCATCTGGTGCATATCGGGATACGGGAAATTCGAACCTCTCATCACGTTCTCTCAAAACACAAGCCAAAGAACAAGCAGATTCCTGAAAAATGGGGACCGCTTTGAAAATCAACCGTAATACGTCGCCTCTGGGCAATTTTCGGGAATATGTGGGGCGATCGCCGCACTGCATGCAAGGGGGTAGACATTTCGAAATTCTGTTGCTTGCCGCCATGGCTCTTCTTCGATAACGGTTTATCAGGTGCTCCAAACTTGTTCAAGCAGCCCGCATGAGAAGAGCAGAAAGCTGCTCCGCCATGTCATGATTATCGAGATTGACCTCATGCATGGCGATCCACTGAAAAGGATAGCAGACATGTTCGGTATTCGTTATACCAGGGCTGTAGGGTAGGTGCCGAGAAAGGAACCGTGGTTTTCAAGAGGTGACGCAAAAATTGACCCCGCAAGCAGGAGGTGTCCGTGGCACTGAAATATCAATTCTACCATGGTTCGGGAGCTATCCAGGACGGCACGGTGCGCATAGAACATTCCATGCGGAGCGTGTCAGTGCCTCTCACTGAAATTATCGGGTTCTACCGTTACACGAATTTTGGCATGGATACCCTGATCATCGCCTCAGATTCACCCGGCGGCAAGGTCAAATCAGAGGTCATCCTTCTTGGCCGGGACAATGTGCCGGAAGCCTTTGTCGAGGAATTGGTCGCTCAGGCACCGAGGTCGGCTAACCTGCTCCATCTGCCGAAGCGGGAAGCATTGCGGAAAATGGGGGTGGCAGGCAGGGTGAAAACGGCGATGATTGTTACGGGTATACTCATTGTGCTGCTCGCCGCCGGTTGCTTTTATCCCCAGATGTATCACGCTATCATCGACAGAGAACTGGTTGCAGTGTCGGTTGAGGATGTGTATGCCGGGGCCTTGCCTTCCTCCAACTTTATCAGCCTGACCACCCGTCTGTCGCCTGCTCCTTTGGTTGTCAGCTATCAAAAATGGTGGACCATTTCCGGGTTGATGTTCGAGAAGCATCAAAAAGGTTTTTATCCCATTGTTCCAAACGACTGGAAGCAAGGGGACCCGATCAAAATGGTGCTGATGGTTGATGGCGGTTACGCATTGGAGAATATCGCACCCAATGAGGGCCAGGAAATAGCCATCCAGGGTATCATCCGCAATGTGCTGTGGGAACGGTTTTATTGGTCCGGATCAATGGACGCCTTTTCCCGGCATGTGAAATCACCGGTCGAGAATCCGATAGTCGTCGAATACAACTCTCGGCCGTTGGCGGAGATGATCTGGTCGGTCGGCGGCCTTTTGGGCCTTATCCTCCTTTTTCTAGGTATTGCAGCCTGGCGGAGCAGAAGTACGAAGCGCTCGTGACCCACAGTGTCAATCAGCGTTCCAGCCAAAGTCCTTTCATGTTCAACTAGCTGGACCCTCCAGTAACGCCAGGGTACGGGCATCCTGCACGCCGTCGTACTATTTATTGATGGCCTGCTGGAAGAGGTCAGTGTCTCTCTGGGCGTGCAAAAATCGATCGAGAGAAAACGGGTCGGCCGCGGTCATGGGGGAGGTTCCTGATGGGTGATAAAGATCTGCTGCCTGGATCAGGTAAACACCCGGTAAAGACCAAAACCGGCAGAAAGCGGTGCGGAGGCAGTATCATGAAGATGACTGCGCACCCGCTGTTTTTAACAGGTAGTTGCTCATTTTCAGCGTCCTCGTTGAGCAGCAGGATGGTCTCAACAACCCCCCATCGTCTTCAGTGCCGCGCTCCAGCGGCGGATGAACACCGCCACCCCGGCCTTGTCGATCTCGCCCCGGGCGACGGATAGCACCATTTCGGCAAAATCATCCTGGGGAGCATCGAAGTCGTGGGCGTTCAGGTACAGAAACACCAGCGCCGCCACCGCACCGACCCGTTTGTTGCCGTCGAGAAAGGGATGGTTCTTGACCAGATGAAAGAGATAGGCGGCGGCCATCTCATACAGATCGGTGTGCAGGAATTCGCCGCCATAGGTCACCATGGGGATGCCGAGCGCGGACTTGAGCAATTCGATATCCCGGATGCCGGTCGTGCCACCATAGCGTGAAATCTGATCGCGATGGATTTCAAGAATCTCGGCGAGGGTCAGGAATGTCACCGCCTACTCCGCCAGCTTCTTGAGTGCTTTCGGGTAGCGGGCGTTGACTTTGTCGAGGGCGGCGGAGAAAGCTTCTCTCCGGTCGGTGTCCTTGATGGGGGAGAGAATCAGAACCTGGCCGTCGGTGGTGATGGCAAAAGGCGTCTCGGCATCAGCCCCGAGCAGTTCCAGAATCGGTTTTTCGATCACCAGCGCCAGGCTGTTGCCGTGTTTGGTCAGGGTTTTGATCATTGCGGTCTCCATGGTTGTTCGTTGACACATTGTTCATACAAAGGTAAAACCAATTTGCGATCTCGTCAAGATGGAGATCCGCAACCTTGTCGCCAACCGAATCTGGATCGCCATCATTTCCTTGGTGGATTCGGTTGGCGGATGTTAAAAGAGAGGAGCGTTTCCAAGGCGTCCTGTCCGTGCCGGGCGGCACCACCACCGAGACGCTCTTCCCGTTTAACCGGACCTGCAGATGTGTACCGATTGACCCAGGCAAAAGCAGACGAGAGGGGTCAGATAACGGGTACTGGCAGGTGCCGATGAAGGATTCGCAGGAGGCGTTGTCTTGCTCTTCCGACGCGGGGACCAAGCGTTGGTCGTTGATCCGGCCGTGCAGTATCCTGATCCGGAGCATCAGCGACCGCATCCGGATGTCGTATTTCGGCATAAACCGATGGGCCAGATAGGCGAAAAAAACGAACAAAAAACTCCAAAATCTCGATTATGGAACTCCGCCTCAAAGGTGCCTGCTACATCGCCATATCCGCCTGTTCTTTCGCAACCATGGCCATCTTTGCGAAAACCGCCTATGCTTCGGGGGCCGAGACCCTCGCGGTCCTCTTGTTGCGCTTTGGCCTGTCCTCCCTGGTAATGATCGCAATTATGCTCGTGGGCAAATATCGATGGCCACAAGGTCGAAACCTCCTCACCTTAATTGGCATGGGAAGCCTCGGCTATGCCGGGCAATCGTTCTGCTTTTTCTCGGCCCTTACGTACGCCTCAGCTGGTCTGGTTGCGTTGCTGTTGTACCTGCATCCCGTAATTGTCGCACTTGCTGGAAGCGCCTTTCTCGGTTATCGCCTGACCGGAAGAAAGTTCCTGGCAATTCTTGGGGCAATGGCAGGAACAGCACTGACCATCGGCGGCGCGGCCTCCGGCTCCACTCTTGGCATCGTTCTCGGCATCTCTGCTGCGATCATTTACTCCGTCTATATCCTGGTCGGCAGCAAGATGCTCAAAGCAGAAACCCCGATTGCGGCATCCACGGTAATCATGATGTCGGCAACCGCTGTATTTGCAACCCTGGCCGTGATTACGCAGCCTGCTTTTCCTCAGACCACCACCGGCTGGATTGCGGTTGGCAGCATCGCGCTTATTTCCACGGTCGTCGCGATGATTACCTTTTTCGCAGGTCTGAGACTCATGTCGCCAGGGGATGCGGCCACGATCTCCACGTTGGAGCCCCTGGTGACGGTCGTGCTTGCTGCGATATATCTGGCAGAACCTCTCACGGTAACAAAAGTCACCGGAGGAGTCGTCATCGTCGGTTCGCTGATCGCCTTGGCGAGATCCAGGTAAACTTCAGTCCTGGGTGGAGGAGCGTTGATCCCTTCTTCAACGGATGTTCCGAGAGACGGCGGAGCATAGCTTGACCATGTCCCATCGCGCACAAGCTCGACAGCTTCTTCAACCCTTCCTCAACCGTCACGTCCAGATTCCTCCATACCGGGCTACTTCCCCGCTCTTGAGCAGGGACGGCGCAATGAGGTGCGCTCCTTCTCAATGGTGAAGATCATATCACCCTCTTGATGCGAGGTGCTTTTGTAACGGTAGCCGACAATGCCGAAACCATGATACATAATGCTCGTGGCCATATGCAGTTACCTTTCTTAGCAGCGTGTCTCTAAATGGATAACGGCATGTCCATGTTTTTATATGAAAAGTACGCTTGACCCGGATGAGTCACAAAAAAACTCTTGAAGTCTTCTTGGTTTTTCTACGGCTGGGCCTGACCTCGTTTGGCGGGCCAATAGCCCACCTCGGCTATTTCAGAGATGAGTTCGTAGTTCGTCGGAAATGGCTATCGGAACGCAGCTATGCCGATCTTGTAGCCTTGTGTCAGTTCCTTCCCGGGCCAGCCAGCAGCCAGGTTGGTCTTGCCTTGGGGCTTTCACGTGCCGGATATGGCGGAGCCTTCGCAGCCTGGACTGGCTTTACCCTGCCTTCGGCCATCGCGTTGACACTCTTTGCCATGGGTGTCTCAACCTATGGCGAGCTGCTTTCCACCGGCGCACTCCACGGATTGAAAATCGTCGCCGTGGCCGTGGTGGCTCAGGCAGTCTGGGGGATGGCCAGAACCCTTTGTACGGATGCACTGCGCGTGACGATCATGGCTGCCGCGACCGGTGCCGTTCTTTTCTTCCCGACGGCGCTTGGACAAGTAAGCGTCATTGTCGCATCGGCAATCCTTGGTGTGATAGTATTGAAACCGGTACCGGTATCGGATCATGAACCCTTGCCCTTGATGGTTCGGCGGCGCACGGGAGCGATGTTCATGACCCTATTTCTCATTCTGCTCGTCGGACTACCGATTATCGCAGAAATCAGCTCCAACCATACCTTGTCGCTGGTCGACTCTTTTTATCGCGCCGGCTCTTTGGTGTTCGGCGGAGGT
Source organism: uncultured Desulfofustis sp. (assembly GCA_964608305.1). Taxonomy (GTDB): domain Bacteria; phylum Desulfobacterota; class Desulfobulbia; order Desulfobulbales; family Desulfocapsaceae; genus Desulfofustis. Next base: position 10,981 of record CAZSOA010000026.1, read on the forward strand.
CATGTGGTACTGCCACTGCTCCAGGCGGAGGTCGTTCCACCTGGCTGGGTGAGCAATGAAGCTTTCCTCGCGGGGTATGGGGCCGCTCAAGCGGTCCCCGGACCACTTTTTACTTTTTCGGCTTTTTTGGGCGCATCGATGACCAGCGCTCCGTCCGGCGTCATCGGTGCGATTATTTGTCTGCTCGCCATCTTCGCTCCTTCGTTTTTGCTGGTTGTCACGGCACTGCCCTTTTGGGAAAGGATCCGTTGTAACGCCCGCATGCAAACGGCTCTAGCTGGCATCAATGCCGCCGTGGTCGGACTGCTGTTGGCGGCACTCTTTACCCCGGTATGGACGAGCGCGATCAACAAACCGCAGGATTTTGCGCTGGGCTTGGTTGCTTTCGTCGCATTGATGTTCTGGAAATTGCCGGTCTGGCTTGTTGTCATTGCGACAGGGTTTGTTGGTTGGCTCATTACATTGTTCTGATCTTTGATTCGGAAAGTGTCTTTTGGCAAGCCGTGCTTTCTCATCACATCAAGCGGCTGGCACTGTTCCTGAGCGAGAACCGTTTCCCGCGCATGCTTCCATCCTTTGATCGATTGTAAGCTCGCTTTATCGCTGTTTCCGAGAAAGCCGTAGGTACGCCATCAGCAGCGTTATCTCCTCGTTCGGCAGGCGCTGGTTTCCAAACAAAACTTGTTGAATCCCCGTTCGCCCACCGGTAGTTCCCCTGCAGGCCATAACGAATGATGCATGGTAGTTGCGGCAGTTCATCGGCAAAAAATAGGCTGTGAAGATCGGCGGGCAGAAGATGCCAAAAACAACCGGTGTTACACGTCTGTCCCCAAAAAACTGCACCTTGATGAAAAGTGGGTGAACCTTTTTCCTGTCAGGTGACACTGATGGGAAAGGCAAACGAGAAACATGCTGAAATACGGTTGCCACACCACGGCGACGCTGAACCAACCGGCGTCAAAGCAATCAACAAAAATGAGGGGGAGTGAACATGTTTGGAATGACTGATCTGATCGTTACGTTGTGGCTGCTTCCGGTAACCCTGTACGTCGCTGTTCCGCTGGGAATGCTCTGTGCCTGGTCGATAATCCGGTTGGCAAAAAAAATGACGAGCGCTGTGACCACTGCCATAGCACAAAGAGTTCGGGCCGACGAGCATGGCAGCATCTGCCGGGCGCACGTTGCCTAATGAACGGTCTCAAACAATCCAGGGCGGGTGGCCGCAGACGGCGAGCGCCTTGCTCCGATCGCCTTTGCCCTGGCAATGCAATAGAGCGTGATGTAAACTCCATCGAGAGGATGGACAGTGCCGATGCAGCCAGATATGTTCGGGATTCCACGGCGTCTTACCCGTGCACCGGCAACCGATCATCAACGAACTCGGAAGGGACGATCCTGTCCACGGTATTCCACCATCATAACAATCACCAGGGAGACGGCCATGCGATCAAAGAACACGACACCTTTCTCACACTATTGTTCGCTCATACTGCTTGTGTCCATTTTCCTTTTGTCGGTAAGCACTACTCTGGCCGAGACGAAGCAACCCATTCCTGCTCAACAGAACAAACCACAAAAAGCTTCGGCGAACTTCCCGATACGTCAGCCGTGTGCCGACCTCAGCGTCAGCCTCAAGCTCACCAAAAGCAGCACCGGCAAACTCACCTTAAACGGGGTCGTCACCAATATCGGCAACGCCGATTTTACTGCCGCGGCACGGACCTCGTTCGTCATGAACGTGCGCTATCTGCCCAAGACCTATAACCAGATCGGGATATCTGAAGAACTGTGCCCCGCGTCATGTGCCCCGTTAAAAAAGGGCGCGTCCCGGCCGGTGGTCTGTACTTACCAGATTCCCGACTTCAAGAGGTGGGCCGATCATCCGTCCCTCCGGGAAAACACCAGGCGACTCTTTACCCTGTCGGTCAAACCGGCCGGCCCGTCAAATTTTCAGGCAGGCGAAGAATGCAACCAGGCAAACAACTCGAGCCATGTCGAAGTCGGCTATCTCAGATAATGGCTCTTTCGTCATCGGCAGGTATCCATACCATGAGAGTCGCCGTCAACCCAGTGCGCCCGAGGGGGTGATTCAAGGTACCAAGATTATGGTTTCCCGCAGCATTGAAGCTCTCAGAGCAGTGCGGGAACCTGCCATCGGGGAGATGGTTTTCCTGGCTGAGATTATCGATCATGGAACAAAAAAGTGGTCAGGAAGGTGCCGACTGCCAGCCGCTAACAACGATGCCAACATCTCGGCTACGCGTGATGAATCGGTCCCAACCTCCTGTTTTTAACCGTCAGACTAAAGAGGGATACCATGAAGAGAAAACGCTTTGGTCATCTCGCGCTCCGCTTTTACGGAAGAAGACATTTGGCGTCTGACAGCGACGGTCGACCTATCTGAATACATATCCATCTCCGATCGAGTCAGCTTCAAGATCAAGGGAAGCACTCCGATGACTGACCAGTTGCACCTGCCGCCGACGGCCGCGGCCCATGCCAATATCAAACCGACCGCACCGCTGACGATCGGAAAACAGCAAGTCAAACCGTTGAAAATCACCGCGCAGGCAGCACCGCCGACCGCACGGTCAAGATGGTCACCCCAGAGACCATGAACAAGATACCCCATGTAATGAGAACCGAAAATCATGCTTCGTTGTGACGTCTCGTCATGGCGGTTATAATGCGGTATGACGATGAACGATGATGCCATTTCCGAGAATGAAATCAGAATCTTCTTTGTACAACTCGTTGAACCGCTGCCTGAGGGTCTGGAAAAAGATTTTCTATCCAAACTGCCCATTTCTCAGCAGCAGGCAGTGCTCCGCCTGAAACGATGGCAGGATCGGCAGGCCTCATTACTGGGCAAGATGATCCTGGGCAGAGCACTGCAAATGAGGTGGTGCGGAGCCGGGCAGCACACCTTGCACATGCTTCAGCAGACACCAGCAGGGAGACCGTTTATTCCCGGCGGTCTTGATTTCAACCTGTCTCATTCGGGAGAAACGGTGGTGCTCGCCATGTGCACGCAGGGCCGGGTGGGTGTCGATATCGAGCAGATTCGCCCGATCGACTACGAATCCCTTCGCCCCCTCTTTCGGGAGTTGGCAAACGCGGCGAATGGGGCCGAAGGTGACGACGGCCTTCAATTGTTTTACCAGTGTTGGACCCGAAAGGAGGCGGTTGCCAAAGCGTGCGGTCTCGGCCTCGCCTTGCCGTTTGCGCAGATCGATGCCAGGCAAGACGTAATTTATGCGGCGGGCACAAGCTGGTATCTCCGTCGGCTTTCCCTGGGGGGAGAACACAACAGCTGCCATCTTGCCATGGACGTCTTTCCCTCTCGAGTCCTCGTGGAGGAGGTGACCATGGAAAGCCTATCACACTGTTGATCAGTCAGCGGTCTCGAATCCCGGAGGGGAGGGTTTGCCACTCTGACACCGACGTGGGTCCGAACATCCCTGTCATTTATATCGATCGTTGATGGCGGCAAAAAAACGGGTCAGAAGCCGAAGTGGTGTTTGACCATCGTCCCTAATTGAAAGGAAAAAAGAACGAGAATGCCGGTCAGAAAGACCAGGGGGACAGAAGGTTTTCTGAGCACCCCGAGACCGTGGGTACGCATGAGAACCACGGTGGGCATGATGAAGATGAAAATGGCGACAAGCGGCGAAATAACCAGACCGAACAGGGAGATAATGGAGGGGTTGACCAGCGTCAGAAACCAGAGACTGCCGAAGAGTGCGAGTTGGACAATGACATCGAGTCCTCGGTGGCGATCGGGTGGTGTTTTGCTTGTGGTATCGCCGCGGCCTCGGTGGGCAAGGCCACGGTGAACGAGGTGCAGAGCGGATTCGCGAACGGCGAAAAAGACGCCGATGAACGAGGTGACCAGTGCGGCGAGTCCGAGCAATGGGCCAAAGGCGGCAATAGCGGGATTGATGCCTTCGCGATCGCTGAGCAGGGCGAGGCAGTTGAGATTGCGGTCGGCGGCTCCAGCAAACGCCTGGGGAGAAAGGCTGAGGAGGCAGGAGAAGACGAAAAACAGGACAAAGAGTAGCAGGAGCAGTGTGGTTTTGAGCACGATCCGGTTGAGGCGGTCGTCTTGTCGTTCCGGCTCGTGGGGGGCAGCGCTTGAGCTGTAATACGCGAGAACCATTGAGGACAACGCCGGAAAAAAGACAAATGACAGGGTGAGAATGGGCAGTATCAGCAAACTGTCATCAATGGAATGGAGCAGCGAAAATTCCCGGAAATAGGGAGTGATGTCCCAGAATGGTATGAGGTACACGGCGATACCGAAAAGCAAAACGATCAATACGGAGGAAACCCCACTCATCACGCGCAGGATGGTTTTTTCGCCGATCAGGTGGAGCGCTGCGAAAAAAGTGACGACAAGCAGACTGAGCCAGGGACCCTTGAGCCGCTCGAGCGCTGAAATGTCCAACTTGACGAGAAAAGCAGACAGGTTGGCGTTCAGCCCGATCAGGTAGGCAAAGAGCAGGAAGTAAAAGGTGAGGAAGTAGACAAGGACGATCCCGTTTTTGAAAAATCGCCCGCAATGTCCGGCCAGAACCTGTGCGAAATTTTCATTACCGCCATAGGCAAGCAACATGATGACCACGTTTTTGTGGGAGTAGTAGATCAACGGAAAAAGCAGTACCGTGAGAAACCCCAGGGCCCAGATACCGGCTGTACCTGCTTGTACGGGCAGATAAAGAATGCCGGCACCGACGGCCGTGCCGAACAGGGTCAGAATCCAGCCCCACTCGTTGAATGGTGGAGCTGGGTTCGGTGCGTCCTTTGGTTCTATCGCACTCATGCCAGAAACCCCTCACGCCGCAGATAGTCGATATAGAGAGGGATGAGAGTTTCGTAATCGGATGCGAAGTCAATGCCGAGGGTCGCAAGGGCGGCGAGCGTATTCGACTGTACGGTCGGCAGCGGTTCACCGGAGAGGTCGCCTTCATAGAATCCCTTGATCGGGGACAGGCCGTTATTCTCGTCGATGGTGGCGAGGCGCTGCTGCCAGATGGCGGGCGATTCGGGCTTGGCCGCGGGGCCACAGGCGGCAATCGTTTCGAAAAAGGCGCGAATGGAGAGGGTGTTCGGGTTGGTCAGGTTGGCGACGAACAGCGCGTCGCGAGGTTTGAGGGCCAACCCGGTAATGGCGCGGGCAAGCACGTCCGCGGGCGTCATTTCAACCGTCTCGGCGATATCGGGAAAGGCGCCGAGTTGCAGGCACCCCTTGTTGAACAGCCAGAAGTGATTGTTCGCGTAATTACTGAATCCACTGGAACTGCTGCCGGTGATGTTGCCGGCGCGGGCGATGACGGCGGGCAGCCCGTACCGCTCCGAGCAGTGGGCAACCAGTTGTTCGCCGACCCATTTCGTCAGCAGGTAGCCGTTGTCGACCACCGGCGGGTTCGGCAGGATCGTTTCGTCGGCCTGGGTGATACCTTCAAGAACGGTGGCGACGGATTGCGTGGAGATAAAGCAGAACGATTTTTGCCGCTCGGCCAGGGCGAGCCGCAGCAGTGCGACGGTAGCATCCACGTTGGCCGCCTTCATGGTGGCGTAGCTGTGCAGATGATGAACGAAGGCGCCGCTATGAACGATGGCGTCGATATCGTGAGCCAGGCGTCGGAAGGTCTCGTCTGACAGGCCAAGCCCGGGTTCGGCCAGGTCACCGATGAGGATGCTGACGCGATCGAAATCGGGGCTGATACCGGCTGCCCGAGCCTGTTTGCGGAGGCTTTCGAGCCCTTCGGTTTCGTTACGGCAGCGCAGCAGGCAGTGGACCGCGGAGCACCTGCGGGTCAGTTCGTCGAGCAGGTAGCAGCCAAGAAATCCGCGTGCGCCGGTGAGCAGTACCTGGTCCAATTCGTGGGGCATGGCGGTGCGCGGCGCCGGGTCGGCAATCTCGATTCCGGCTCGGGCATCGGAAATCGCCTGCTGGATGTGATTGCTCCGGTGACCGGAGGCGAGCGCCGCAATGGTCGGCTCACCGTAGAATTCACCCATGGCAAAATCGAGGCCGAGGCGGTGGTGCAATTCGTTCTGCATGCGAACGGCGAGCAGGGAGTTGCCGCCGACGTGGAAGAAGCTGTCGGTTCGTCCGATGCCGCGATAGCGCAACAGCTCTTCCCAGATCTCGGCGATCTGTTGTTCGAGCCCGTCGTGCGGAGGATTGGTACTGTTTTTTCCGGCAACGGCGGGGAGGGCCTTGCGGTCCACCTTGCCGTTGGGCGAGACGGGCAGTACGTCAAGCCGGACAAAGAACGAGGGCGTCATGTAGTCCGGCAGGAATTGTGCGATGTGGTCGCGCATCGCGTCGTCATCGAGTTCCATATCGGCACGATAGTAGGCGGCAAGATAGCGGTGTTCGCCTTCTCCTTTAGCGGCGCAGACGACCTGGTGCAGACCGGGGAACGAGCTGAGGCAGGCTTCGATTTCGCCAAGCTCGATGCGAAAGCCGCGCAACTTGATCTGGGCGTCGTTACGCCCGAAGAACTCGATCGTACCGTCGGACAGAAAGCGCCCGAGGTCGCCGGTAAGATACATCAATGCGTAGGGCGAGCTTTCGAACGGGTCGAGCACAAAGCGTTCGCTGGTGAGGTCGTCGCGGTTGAGATAGCCGCGCGCCAGATTCTGGCCGCCGATACAGATTTCACCGACTGCACCGAGGGGCACGGGTTGTTTGAATCGGTTCAGCAGATACATGCGATAACCCGCCAGCGGCTTGCCGATGATGCGTGGATTGGTGTCCGGCAGGATTTGGCCGAGCGAGGACATGACCGTGATCTCGGTTGGCCCGTACAGGCTGAACAGGCGGACGTGACGGCACCACCAGTCGGCGGTCGCTTCATCGAGGACATCACCGCCGAAACCGAGCATGCGCAGTGACGGGATTGCTTCGCGCGGCAGGTTTTGCAGGACCACGGGCGAAAGGATTGCGTGGGTGACGCCGATGCGCCTCAGAGTACAGTGCAGAGCTGCGGGGTCTTTGCGGTCAGCCTCGGGGATGACGGCGAGGGTATGGCCTTCGAGCAGGCAGGGAAAGATTTCGAGTACGCTGGCGTCGAAATTCATCGAGGCGATGAGTGAGGAAATACTGTCTTCGGAGAGCTCAAACGCAGCGGCTGCTCCCTGCGCCAGGCGGACGACGGTAGCCTGTTCGATCATCACACCCTTGGGCTGGCCGGTTGATCCGGAAGTGTGGATAATATAGGCGAGTGCATTCGGGGCGACGCAAGGCAGTGGCGCATCAGGTGGGATGGCCTCAGCGAGCGGATCGATGTAGTTGAGGTGGCCAAGCCCGATGGCACTCAGTGCGGTGCGACTTTCAGCATCGGCGGCAACATGCCTGACAGCCCCGTTTTCGACGAAAAAACGGACCCGGTCCGCTGGATAGCTCGGATCCAGGGGGACATAGGCGCAGCCGAGTTTAAGGATGGCCAGAACGGTAGCGATGAGGCCGTCACTCTTCTGCATGCTCAGGCCGACGCAGTCGCCGGGGACAACACGGCGGAGCAGGCCGGCGGCGATGCGATCACTCCACTCGGCCAGTTCACGGAACGTGTGGCGGCGGTCATTGAACAGTAGGGCAAGCCGATCCGGACAGGTTTGCACGATCTCATGAAAGCGCGTGGGGATGGCGGTATCGGGGCGGTCGATCCGGTCGCCGCAGGCGAAATCCATGAAGCGGGCGAGGGTGGCTTCGGACTGATAGGCCAGCTCGTTGATCCGGGCCTCAGGACGGCGGGCGCAATCGCTCACCAGTGTCGTGAACGTTTCGAGAAAGCCGGCGATCGTCTCGGGGCGGAAAAGCGAACTGTCGTATTCGATCCGCCCCTCAATGGCGCCGTCGTTGCTTTGATAGAAGATCCCGGCGATATCGGCCTTGGAGGTTTTCGAGGGTAGTTCGTCGGCGCGAAAAGTGGCCCCGCCGAAACCGCCTTCAAGCCCGATGCCGCTCTGCAGAGAGAAAATAAGATTCAGAGATTCGAGCCCGGCGATTTCCGCGTCGTGCGGGGTGGCAAACAAGTGTTCCTTGTCGTCGAGCATCTGGCGGTGAACGGCCAGGGCCAACTCGCTGAACGGCGCACGCGGCCGCACGTTCTGGCGCAGGTAACCCATGGTGACGAAGGCAGCGTACATCTCTTCAGTGCCGGGGATGTCGCGAGCGGCATAGGGATAACTGCAGACCAGCTCTTCCTGGCCGGTCAGTCGCCATATCCAGGCCACGAAAAGGGCCATCAGCAGCGGCGAAAGTGTTATGTTCTGCGTGTCGGCAAAGGCCTTGAGTGCGGTAGCTGTGGACGGCTCAATACGCAGGTCGATGGCGGCGTTGGCGTCCGGCCGTTTTCGTCTGAAATCGGTGGGCAGTTCGGTATGGGCATCGACACCGGCGAGTTTCTTCTTCCAGTAGGCGATGGAATTGAGGAAGGGTCGGCTCTTTGGCAGGCAGGGAGCCCAGTGCCAGTAATCGAACCAGGTCAGGCGCGGTGCACAGGAACGGCCTTCATAGCGAGCGGCGAGTTCCTCCAAAAAAAGGTTCAGCGACCAACCGTCGAACAGAGCGTGATGGACGCAGAAGAGCAGTGTGGTATCGCCCTCGACGGTACAGTGGATTTCTCCCCGCCAGAGGGGCGCTGCGGACATCCCCAGCGGCTCGTTGCGCAGCGCTTCGGCGCGTTCGGTAATGGTATCGGTGGCAGTGTCCACCAGGGGGATGGCGGGCAGAGGGCTGTCGCCGGCGGCGCGTAGCCACAAATCACCCTGCTCTTCGGTGAAAGCGGCCCGGAAAATAGGGTTGGCCGCCAGGAGTTCAGAAAACGCTCGGCGTAATGATAAGGGATTTATTTCGCGAGAAAAATCGATGCGGACGACGATGTTGTAGGTATTGTCCTCCGGCCGGCCCAAGGTGCGGCTATAAAGCATGCCGATAAAGCGGTTGGCCACTATTGCCGCGGTCTTACCGGTTGGTGTAAGCGGTAGCAGTGGATTGGTGTCCGGCTCCGTACCGCGTATCTGATCGCAGAAATCGGCAAAAACGGGATGCTCAAAGAGTTGCTTGGGCCGGAAGGTATTGCCGAGCGCGGCGGACAGTTTGCCGCAGACCTGCGCGGCGAGCAGCGAATGCCCGCCCAGATGAAAGAAATGACTGTCACTGCTAAGGGATGCGGGAGGCAGGTGCAACGTGGTTGCCCAGATGTCTCGTATCTGCCGTTCAAGTTCATCGAGCGGTGCGGTGACGTGGGCACCGGGGCCGGGTTTGGGCATGGGCAGGCGGGCGCGGTCGATCTTCCCGCTGATGTTGAGCGGAAAGGCGTCGATCGGTATCAGAAAACTCGGGATCATGTAGTGCTGAAGACGCTTTCCGAGACGCTCGCGCAGGATATCCGGCTTCAGTCCGGGGGCGATATACCAGGCAAAGAGCTGTTTGCCTCCCGGCTGATCGAAGGCACCGACATAAACCCCCTTGACTTCGGGCTGGTCGGCGATGGCAGCCTCGATATCACCCAGCTCCATGCGAAAGCCCCGGATTTTCACCTGAAAATCACTGCGTCCCAGGAATTCCAACTCGCCGTTGGGCAGGAAACGTCCCAAATCGCCGGTGCGGTATATCAGTCCGGGACCGAAGGGATTGGCAAGAAATTTCTGGGCGTTGAGTTCGGGCCGCCCCAGATAGCCGCGGGCTACGGTGCCGCCGCCGATGACGATTTCACCAATACCGCCGATAGGGGTCAATGCCCCGTCGGTTTCCAGCAGATAGGTATGGTAGCCGCGCAGGGGCCGGCCAAGGTGGTTGGCGGCTTTATAGCCGCCCATGCGATTGATGGTGGCCATGACTGTCGCCTCAGTCGGACCGTAAATATTGGCGAGATCCACGGCTTTTGACCAGAAACGCACGGTGTCTTCGTCGCTTGCCTCTCCTCCGCAGAAGATCGCCCGCAATTCCGGCAGGCTACGCCGCGGCAGCAGACGTAACAACGCGGGTGGCAGAAAGGCGTGCGTTATACGCGCATCGCGCAGCAGACTGAAAATCGCTTCGGGATCACCGCGCATCTCACTCGGGACGACCACCAGTTCCGCCCCGTGGGTCAGGGCATTGAAGATTTCCAGCACGCTGGCGTCGAAATTCACCGAGGCGAACTGGGCCCACCGACTCCCGACCCCGTTTTCCCAGACGGTTTCGAGTGAGGCGATAAAATGGGCGAGCATGCCGCGCTCAATAACGACGCCTTTGGGTTTGCCGGTCGTGCCCGAGGTGTAGATGACGTACGCGATTGTTTCGGAGACGGAGGCGGGCGGCGCCTTGATGGGCATGGGTTGGTCGAACAGGTCTGCGACGTTGAGTACAGGGCAATCAGCTATGGAGGAGATGAGGTCGCGCGTGGTTGCATCGGCGATCACCGCTGTCAGTTGGGCGTCTTCGGCAATAAAACGGAGCCGCTCCGCGGGCATCTGCGGGTCGAGCGGGACATAGCCGGCGTTTGCCGCGAGTATGCCGAATATGGTTTGGATCATCCGTTCGCTGCGGGAGAGGCACATGCCGATCAGGACATCGTTCTTTCCGGCGACAAGCGGCTCCAGGTGTGCCGCCACCGATCCGGCGGATTCCGAAAGTTGTGCGTAGGAAATCGCGGTATCGTTGAAGCGCAGGGCCGGGGCATCCGGCGTTCGGGCGCAGACGTGGGTAAACAGCGTCACAACATCGACAACCGGCGCCAACAGTTCGCCGCCGTCGGCAAATGCCAGTGCTTGTTCACGCAGCGGTTCATCGAAAAGCCGAATCGTGTCGACGCTGTGGTCAAGATCTTCGGGAAGATGGTCGAGCATGGCCAGATAATGATCAAACGCCAGGCGCAGGCCGGATGCTTCCTGCGGGGAACGGGTCAATGCATGAAACGAAACGGTGTCGCGCAGATCAAAATAGATGGCGATGTCTTCAAGCTGCAGACGATGTGAATAATTCGGCAGCAGCGTTGCTCTGACGCCGGCCAACGTGAGTTCGTGATAGGGTTGCACATCTTCGTCAAAGAGCACATTGGTGGGCCGGCCGTCGGGATTGCGCTTGCGGTATTCTTTGATGACCTCGCGCAGCGGCAGGTCCGAATGATGCAATACCTGCTTATAGAGGCGGGCAGCCTGTCGCAGAAAGCCGGCCACCGACTGGCCGGAGGACAGCAGGCTTTTGAACGCCGGTCGATTCATGCTAAAGCCGATCTGTTCGGGCGTTCCGGTACGAATGCGGTGGTGATATAAGGTCAGTACCGTCTCCGTGCGGGTAACACGATACAAAAAAAGATGAAACGAAAACAACAGGAGTTGGTCAAGGCCGATACCGAACTGTTCTGCGACCCGACGCAGTGCGGCGCTCGTGAGTTCCGGCAAGGCGACCTGGAAATACCTGTCGGCCACGTGGCTCTCGATACGGGCGGGCCGCCACTCGAAGGCCGAATCCCGGAATAGCTGCAGCCAGAAGCGCAGGCTTTCCTCGTATGATGAGGCTTGCAAACGGGATCGTTCCGTGTCGACCAGTAGTTGCTGCGAGAGCCCGAGCGACTCGGGCAATGCCTCTCCGTTATAAGCGGCTGAAATGGCAGTAAACAGGGGCTTGAGCGAAAAACGATCGATGAGTACCGGATGATAGACGAACACCAGATGATGTTCCTGCCGCCCTTGCAGCAGGCAAAACAGATACGGTGCGCCGCCATCAAGGCGGAACCGTCGATTGCGCAGGGTCTCGATCAGCGAATGGGCCGCATCCTCGCTCTCCCCGTGAGGAACAATCTCCAGTTCGCCCTCGACTATTTTGCTCTGAACAATACGCAAGGAACCGTCTATATGCAAAAAGCGGTAACCAAAAGCCGGGCATCGTTGTACAACCGCATGCACTGCGGCACGCAGGCGTGCCGTGTCCAATGCTCCCTGCAATCGAAATACCGTGCAGCAGCTTCCGATCAATTCACTCCATTCGATGGTTGCCTGCTGGTTCTGTGTTGGTTCAAATATTTCAAAAGACATAGTAAATATGTATCGTATTAGATTGATGTGTGGACGGCCGTTTCAGCCCATATTTTTGATCGAAGAGCAATGCGTTCGAACACCTCTTTGTTCTGACGAGACAGCGATGAATGTAATCGAAGCGGACAATGGTGTCTTCAGGTATCGCGATTTTTCGAGTGAGGCCTGGAGCGGTCGATGTTTATGGAATAACCTCTTCAACCAAAACCGCGGACAAAGAGAACAACACGCCTGGCTTTCATCTGGTTGTGAGCCCGGAGTCGACGGACCGGTATAGTGCACCACTGCTCCTCATTTGACAAGTCCAGCGAGGCGCCATACGATATAATCGCCCAGGACGGGGCGTCACAACGAAACATGGAAATCATTGGGGTTCGGCTAGATCGGTTCTGACCGAGGCTGCGGCGATCGGCCGCAACGGATTGATTTGTCGATGATAAAACGGATGCTCCTGGAAAATTATTGCTGGATTGCCCAAAGCCAAAAATCGTAACAAACCCGCCTATTATGCACAACTCTGAGACGCAATTGCGGGCAATTATAAAAGGGGCTCGCGCGATTCTGGAAAAAGACTCCTTTGACGAAGCAGCTCGCGCCATTTTCGACCAATGCTGTGAGCTGACGGGCGCCATCTCGGGATATGTAGCTCTGCTCGACGAACAGAAGCGGGAGAACGAGTTGCTTTTCCTCGAGGATGGCGGCCTGCCCTGCACGGTCTCCCATGACCTGCCCATGCCCATTCGCGGCCTGCGCGAGAAAGCCTACAAAGAACAAAAGACCGTTTACGATAACGATTTCATGAAAAGCAGGTGGGTCAAGTTTATGCCGGAAGGGCATGTGATCCTGCGTAACGTGCTTTTTGCCCCGCTGAACCTGCAGGGTGAAACCGTGGGCATCATCGGGTTGGCCAACAAACCGGCTGATTTCACCGAAGATGATGCAAACGTGGCCACCGTGTTTGGCGAACTGGCGGCTATCGCTCTCATGAACAGCAGACATATCGACCAGCTGAAGCGCCAAAAAGCCAATCTTGAAGAAACGCTCGGCCAGGTAAGGACACTGGAAAAATTGCTTCCCATGTGCTCCAGCTGTAAGAGCATCAGAGATAACGATGGTGCTTGGGTCCGGGTAGACACCTATATCGCCAAAAGAACCGATACCATGTTTTCCCACGGGGTGTGCCCCGATTGTTTCAAAAAACTCTATCCGGAATATTATGACAAAGCGCACCCCGATGGAGACGAGTAAAACCCGGCTGATTCCCCGTAGGGGAAAGGACTCCTCTCCTCGGCAGTAGTGCAGGCAAAGCTTTCAGAGCTGACGGAAAGCCGGGAATCCAGGCATTCATGGCTGTGAGCGACGATGCAGCCGCGATCATGGAGGAATGCAATGGTCGGAAACGCTCGTTTCTGAGCAATGCCCCTCAGTTCACAAAAAGTACTTCACCCGGATGAGCAAAACAGATCAGTAGAGAGGAGGAGCATGGAGAAGAGAGCGTATCTCAAAGATATCGACGGAGTGATGGCGCAATTAACCAAAGGCGCCTTTCTCACCGTCAAGGCTGATAACGAAGTCAATACCATGACCATCGGCTGGGCCACGATTGGTTTCATCTGGAAACGTGAGGTGTTCATGGTGGCGGTCAGGGATTCAAGATATACATTTCAGCTGCTGGAAAAGACGGACAATTTCACGGTCAGCATTCCCCTGGATGCTTCTTTTAAGGATGCAGTGCTGTTCTGTGGGTCGAAGTCCGGCAGGGATTACGACAAATTCAAGGAGTGTAACCTGAAGCAGCGGGCGCCACGGCACGTAGACTCGCCTCTCATCGACATACCCGGCGTTCACTACGAGTGCAGAATCGTCTACAAGAGCCCGATGGATAATGCCTTGCTTGATTCTCGACTGGAGGCACTCTACCCACAAAAGGACTATCATACGCTCTATTTCGGCGAGATCCTGGATTGCTATGAGGTGTAGCTGATTGGTGAGGTTCAGGCGCCAAGTCCAGCTGCCCCAGGTCAGGTCATCCGGTCCCTGTTGATGACAAGTATGTTCGCAAAGGTGTGGCCAACATACTATGCAGGATGATGAATAATCACCTTTGGTAACCCCCAACAACGATATCCCATATCCTTAGCCATTGCAGCTAGTCCTTCGGTTTCAATTGTATAACGGTACGGGAAAGACGGAAAGATCAGGCCATCACGGTGCAGGTCCGCCTTGATTAACAACATCGTCCCACCCACAGCATCCACCTCGACTGCGTCAAACAAGTTGAGATCGTTCAGATACCAGCGACCCAGACGAGCGGGCGGCTGAAGCAACTCGTCGATGATATGGGCGCGCCAGTCAATTTTGGCTGCCTCTGATTTTAACTTGTAGGTGTTCAGATCATATTGTTCGCCTTGCGGAGTCAGACAGTTTGGTACAGCGATTTCCTTGTTATACGCCAGCATGGTCTCGATCACACCTGTCGGGTAGCGGGAAACATCAACATCAAGCCAGAGCACCCAGTCCTCATCTCGAAGGGCCTGGGAATGGAGATAGTTGCGGCTACGGGCCAATATCTCACGCCGTTTGCGCTGTTTGCCTGTCGCCCAGCGACATCCCTCCAACCGGTAGCCATAGTCCCGCTTGACAAGGGTTGCCCGGCGAAACTCTTTCTGGAGAGACGGCAATGCCTTTGCCAGCCAGGAATAGGTTTCATCCCGGCTGTCACTTTCAAGAAATCCGAGCGAAATCAGGGCGTGGGGGAAAGTCAAACGGCGCAGATTGTGCAGGCAGACCGGCAGGTACGAAAGAGCGTCCTTGACGGGTATCAGGATCAAAACTTTTGCTGCGGTCGCCTTTTCTGCCTGCTCTTTCGCGTTGTTGATCATCCGGAGGCTCCCCGTTTCTGAAAACGCCGCAGAAAACCCCCGGGCAACGACGGCTGCGTCTGGATCAGACTGCTTCCTTGTCGGGGCTGCGGCTTCAGTCGCTGTCATGTCTATGTCCAGCCTCCTGCTCAGTTCCGTTATGCGCATCCGGTACGCATCTTCTTCGAAACACTGGCTGGCCACCCGCCAGAACTGATCGAAATGATCACGATCAAAGGTATTTAGGCCATGAAAGGTGTAGATATATAATGGTGGGTAATCCAGCCACAAATACGTACCCTTGATGATCTCTTCTATCACCGGAGTATCCTCACCACGGGGAAGCAGCGGGTAATCCGGGACTTTCGTCCTGCGGCAGATAAAAGAGCTTTCCCAATGACGGACATTGGAAATTGCCAGGCGCCGGCAGTGCGGATACCAGATCATCTGTCGCCGGAGCAGACAGGCATCCACCTGATATAACAGGATGGCTGCCATCTGAAATTCCAGGCGCTGCGGGTCCGAAAGGTCGTCGTCATCCCATTGGGCCACGTATTCACCTTGGGTTCGGTCCAGGGCCAGGTTGCGTAGTTCGCCCAAGGTTTTTGCTTCTGAAGGAAGCCGGAAAAAGCGCAATCGGGGGTCATTAAAATCGCTTATCCTTTTTTCAAGTCGATCATCTTCACCGTCATCAAGAATAACCAGTTCTTTCGCCGGATAGGTCTGTCTGAGAAAACAGAAGATAGCTCGTTCAGCAAGGTGAGGTCGGGCTTTTGTGACCATCATGCAGGAGACCAGCGGCAGATCGGCTTCGTTGTCGAACAGAGCATGAGACGTATCAATCGCCGGAGTAAGCCGACGAACACTCGTGCCGTTTACTATCAGTTCGCCGGTATTGACTGTTCCCGCTGGAAAACCATCTTTGCGCCACCAACCGCCCCGCCAATGATGAATGGCATAGGCTTCCTCCTGGATCTGTTGTTGCTGAACAAAGTCAAGTTCCCTGAAAATGACGGTATTGCTGATCGGATACAGCAGCCGGCTGGGAAGAAGCGAAATTCGATCTGATTCTTCATAAGCAGCGCAGGCGCGAGTCAACAAAAACGGACCGGTGGCATCAAGCGGTCCGGAATTGTTTGAATATTCAACCAATTTCTGAAAAGCATGCCGCCAGAATGGATGCTCCGGCAGTGAGGCCATAAAGGCGTTGCAGACAATCTGGGCAAGATGTCTCTCCGTCGCCAGCGGCAGCAGCAGGTGCTCGGGTGGTTCCAGGCCGAACACGACCTCTTTTCCCGCAAGAAGCGGGTCGAGGGGCCGGAAGGCTTCGAAATCGAGGTCCACATACATCCCACCGAAATGGTGCAAGATGAAATAGCGGGCTGCATCAGCGCGCATAATAGGCTCTGGATAGCCGTCGTAGAAAGGCAGAAACCAGGAATAACATTGTCGGATCAGTTCTCGGTTGGCCTGGTCCGTCCACAGGATAAACGTCCAGTCGGGATGATGCTGTTTCCAGGTTTGCCGATAGAGGACAAGGTCCTCCGGGATACACGTGTCTTTCCAGGTCTGATGAATGATCCGGGGAATGGTCTCGCCGGCGTCACCTTCCGGAAGACGGTTCAGCGGGCTGGTGCCAGAAGCAGGTATCTCCGGTGTCAGCCTGGATAATCTCCTGCTTGCCAGTTTGCTGTCAAGAACGGCCTGAACGCCTGGTTCCGTGCCGGGCTGTATCCGTGTATCCGGCAGGCGGTGGTGGATTGCCGGAAGGTGCCGGTGTGCTTCCGGGCCAATCAGCTTTCCAGCAAGGAGCTGTCCCCACTTCACCAGGTTGGCCCCGTATCGGTCGGCCACTGCTTGCGACATGAATATCTCGAGGCGGGCAGAGAATTCATCTTCGACCTCGATCAAGGGCGGCATCGCCGGGAGTTGCGCGGCCTGGGTGAGTTTTTCATCGAGCCGAACTATCCCGTCCAGCAGGGTCAGAGCGGCTACGAGCCCCGGGTGATTGTTGCGCAGTTTCTGCCAATTGATTTCGGCGACGAACTGTTCCGCGACACTGATCACATCGGAGAAGTGGATTACCCTGATATCCGTGCTGATCATCTTTCGATACGCATGGCAGAGCATTGCTTCAGGGGCGAGACAGCGGGCCGGGATATCTTCCAGTTTGAAGGGTTTTGCTCGTTTGATCGGTGCTGCTACACCAGCTGTGGACACGACTTCTGAGTCGTCCTCCAGGGACTGCTGCACCTGCGCCAGTATTCGCAGGCC
>CAZSOA010000027.1:0-27876 GCA_964608305.1 uncultured Desulfofustis sp.
AAAACAGCCCCGAATGCGCCGGCGCATTCGGGGCTTTTTTGATCAGATGGAAAAGCGTGCTCGGTTGGGGCGACGGTTTGACCGCCATGACGGGACGTCGCACGAGAGCATGAAGATCATGCCCCGGTCGACCGGATGCAACTATCTGATTTATTGATATTAATAGGATTATCAGGGAAAACGGAGACGACTCGTTTTCCCGGCTAGCTCGACAGCAGTGAAAGGGCGTCGATGAGATAGCTGCCGGCAGTACCGAGAATGATGACAGCCAGCATCGCCTTGATGGCAGTTGCCGGCATGAATTTCTGGCAGCGTGCGCCGCAATACATACCGACCATCCCGCCGAGACCGAACAGTAGGCCGAGCAGCCAGTCCGGAGCCACGGACAGCTCCGGATAAAATGGGGCGATCGCCTGATAGAAGATGACCCCGGCGATCGAAGTGACAAACGTTCCCATCAGTGCCGCCCCGGCGACTGTGTAGACGGGCAATTTATAAAAGGTGACAAAGAACGGTGCAATGATTGCCCCGCCGCCGATGCCGTAAATGCCGCCGATAATGCCGACGATAAGGCTGAGAGAGAAGATACCCGGCAGCGAAACATCGAACGATTTGCCGTAGAAGGTATAGCCGAGCCGACGAAGGGTGAAATAATCGAGTGTAACGGCCGGGGCAATGGTGTGCGCTCCCGCTGCGGCCTGCTCGCGGCGATGCTGCTGAACCAGTTTCTGGAAAGTGTGCTCTGCTTCAGCACGGGAAGATGCACCCGGCTGCGCTCGCGAAGTCAGATCCCGGACCAGTCGCAAGCCGATGTAGAGCAACACCAATGCGGCGAATATCTTGAAATGACGAGGATCAGGAAGATAAAGGACTCGGACGAGGGCGCCGAGAAATACACCGGGCAGGGTGCCGACAATGACCACCACGGTCAACGGCCAGATCATTCGTCCCTCCCGCCAATAGCGATAGACGCCACTGGGGATGGCAACGATATTGAACAATTGGTTGGTGGCACTGACCGATGGATGGGTATAACCGAGATAGGAGACCTGGAAGGGAAGCAATAGAAAAGCCCCGGAAACACCGCCCATGGAGGTGAAAAAGGAAATGACGAAGGCCACCAGGGGCGGAACCCAGAGTGCCACTTCAATATCGGCTGTCTGAAAATACATAGTGCGACCCACGGGTTGAAGAGTGCCCGGAAGCTGTTTGCCTGTTGGGCATGGTGCCGCGCACACGACCGTGATCGGTAAACAGTTCAGGAAAATGGTTCGGTGATCCCATTGCCTTTAGACACGAAAAAAATTATATTCGTGATTATAGATTCCGACCCCCGCGACGTCAAGGGAATTTGCCGGTGATGGCGTGGGAGACAGAAGCAACGTTCGGCGGAGCCCCCTGTCATGTCTGTCGGCATTTCGTCAAAATCGTCGACCTTTTCACTCCTTGCGAATACCCGGATGAGAAAGAAAAAATCTGATAAAACCCTGTTTCCACCTGCCGCGGTGCGGAGCGAGCATCATAATCACGGCAGCATCATCTCGCCGACTGCCGGACACGATTGTCTTGATTCGGATCAGTTGAGCCGACTGGAGCAGTCGTTCAGAGACTGGTCGGCAATTGCCAAGCGCAGCGATGTTCGGTTTTCCCGAAACCGGCTTCTGCTCGTCTTTCTGCTGATTCGTTATACTGCCGCCAAGTTGAATGAAGTCCTCGCGCTGTGTCCGGCAACTGATATGAACTGGCACAATGAGACGATTACCTTTTCCGGCAAGGAGGGGGGTGATGCGAATGGAAAACGTGAGGTGCTTATCGCGGCAACGCTTGCCGATGAAATCAGGGCGATTTTGGCCGAGCCGGCGTTTCAGGCAGTGTATCAGAAGCCTTTGGCGCTCGATCCGGGCTTTGTTCGGCGGAAATTTTACGAGCGGGCGGAAGCGTGCGGTTTCGCCAAACGCCTCGGTGGTCCGGAGATGCTGCGCAAGGCCAGGGCGGTGGAGCTGCTGCAGCGAAATGTGCCGTTGCCTGCGGTGCAGCTGATGCTCGGGCATTCCACACCGAATCTGACATCATCTTATGTTTCTTTTTCTGCCGAAGAGCTCCGGCGGGTGGAACGGCACTACCTGGAAAAGGAGTCCCGCCGACGGACCAGCGCCCGTAATATCTTTTTTGGCAAGATACGTGAAATCGTCCGCGGCACGATTCAGTCGAAGATCACCCTGATCACCGTCGACGGGCTGCCGATAACAACCGTCATTACCAACGACAGCGCCGAGCGCCTTGGATTGCAAGAAGGCCGCTTGCTGGCGGCCGAAGTAAAGGCCCCCTCGGTTATGGTGCAGGGTGGAGAGGATGAGCCGGTAAGCAGTGCCGATAACCGCCTGCGCGGAACCATTGCCAGGCTGCGTACCGGGCAGGTGACGACCGAGTGCATCGTGCGCGTATCGGACGACATTGAGGTCTGTGCCGTTGTTACAACCGCAGCATGCACGGCAGGAAGGTGGCGGGAAGGAGATCGGGTCTGGGTGCTCTTCACCGGTTTCTCGGTGGTGCTGCAGGCGGAATAGGTCGCCGACCTGTTTGCGTGCGGCAGGCAGCGGTATTACCTGTAGGAGGAACGAAGGCTGATGATCAGCCTGACGCAATGGAGGTTGGCCATGGGAACAATCATAGACAAGCTGCGATGGGCGCCACTGGTGGGTTCCCTGTTGCTGGTTTCACTCTTGTCCAGCTGCGATAACCACTCCGCCAGATCTCTGCCGATCATCGGCGAGATCAGTGAGCCGTTCAGCTTCATCAATCAGGATAATCAAACGGTAACCCAGGAACTGGTGGCCGGGAAAATCTCTATAGTCGATTTCTTCTTTACCAGCTGCCCGTCGATCTGTCCGATTATGAAGCGGCAGATGGTACGCGTCTATGAAGCGTTTCAGGATGAGCCGGCGGTGGTGCTGGTATCCCATTCCATTGATCCGGAGCATGACACGGTGGAAGTATTGCATGCGTACGCCGCCGGTCTCGGGATAACCACGAGCACATGGCATCTGGTGACCGGTGACCAGGATGAGATTTTCGCCATGGCTAAGCATTACATGCTGGCGGCGATGAAGTATGATGAAGCGCCCGGCGGCTATCTGCACAGCGGTTCGTTTGTGCTGGTGGACGATGAGCGGCGGATTCGCGGTTATTATGATGGTACCGATAGCGAGGCCGTCGATCGGCTCATTGAAGATGTCAAGATCTTGCTGGCTGCCCGCTGACCGGCGCTTTTATCTGGTTGCAGTCCTGCTGATGGTGCTGGCAGCAGGAGGGGGCCTGAAGACTGCCGGCGCCAAACAGCCGCTCGAAGATACCGGGAGGGCCATGTTCCTTCGTCATTGTGGTGCCTGTCATGGCGAGCACGGCGAAGGGTTCCGCGCGCTCTATCCGCCGCTGATCGCCAGCCGCTTCCTTGATGACGACCTGGAGAAATTGCCCTGTATCATGCGCCACGGTCTGCGCGGAGAAATACAGGTCGGCGGGCAGACTTTCAACCAGATCATGCCCGGCAATCGACAGTTGTCGGTGCACGATATGGATGCCATCATCGACTATATGGTGCGTTCTTGGGGGGCAAACGCTCGCGAGCGCGATGTTGCGCACTGGCTGCGGTTATGTGACTGATCATAGGAAACAGGGACAGGATAGATATGCGTTGGCAGATGTGTCTGGCGGTACTGGTATTTGTTCTGGGCGGATGTCAGGGACGAGAGGTTGATGACAATCGCCTGCTGGCTGAGGAGGTGATGGCGATTCATGATAGTGCCATGGCCAAAATGACCACGATGCACGAATTGCGACTCCACCTGCAAGCAACCGATGACAACTCTGTTTCGGCGGCAGACAGAGCGGCGGCTGTGGCTCAATTGCAGGAAGCACACCGGGCGATGATGCAGTGGATGCGAGATTATCGTCCCCCGCAGACCGATTCGGCGTTTGCCGGGGCTCGCCCGTATCTGCTGGCCGAGAAAGAAAAGATCTTTCTCGTCGGAGCAATGATCGATGATGCGATCGAGCACGCCGAAACACTCCTGAAACCATAACTGCGGCTGCCGCATAAGGTGGTGTCGAAAATTGTATTTTTCGCTGTATCCATGATACAAGAAAGTATGTCCGGCCGGGCATGATGGCGCGGCTGTGAAAATACGA
The DNA here is from genome assembly GCA_964608305.1 of uncultured Desulfofustis sp. Lineage (GTDB taxonomy): Bacteria > Desulfobacterota > Desulfobulbia > Desulfobulbales > Desulfocapsaceae > Desulfofustis. The sequence goes on from CAZSOA010000027.1 coordinate 4,189, forward strand.
ACGGGCGGCGGTTCGGGATGATCCGTGTGCCTTAGAGGGATAGCAACCGGTGGCAACCATTCTTGTCGTCGATGATGAACCGGAAATCAGGGCGTTGACCAGGGAGACCCTGGTGGATTTCGATTACCGGGTGGTGCAGGCCGCCACCGGAGAAGATGCGGTGCGGATCTACCGGGAGCAGGGGCGGCAGATCGATGGCGTTGTTCTCGACCTGAATCTGCCCGGCATGAGCGGCTATCAATGCTTACAGGAATTGGCAGCGATTGATTCCAGTGTGCGGATTCTCGTTGCAAGCGGTTATGTGGCGCCCGATCAAGTCGATGAGATGCGTGCGGCGGGAGCCACCGATTTCATTGCAAAGCCGTTCTTGCTCAACGAACTGCTTGAGAAGGTGGCTCGTCTTGTCGACTATGATCAGAGCCCTGCGAAATAGCCATTGCCTGACCGCCCATGACAGCACAAGCCGGCGTGCGCGGTGGTCGGCGGTGCATGGCCGACGGACCCGAGGGCGCTCCCTGCGGGACAGGGTGTGTCCGGTGCTGTGGGGTATACTGCTCTGTTGCTTTTCCGGGGTGCTATGCCAGGCAGCAGAACCGATACCGATAGCAGCGGTTTTCAGTGCAACCGGCGTAGGAGCGGAAGAGGATGCCGCCAATTTTCGCATCACCCACCTGGCGGCGGCCCAGATCAACGAACGGGGAGGGGTGTTGGGTCGGCCGCTTGCAATCGTCGAACTTGATACCGGGAGTACGCCGCTCGGTGCGCGGGAGGCCGCGAGACAGGCAGTCGCTGCAGGGGTTACGGCGGTGATCGGCCCGTCCTGGAGTTCGCAGGCGATGGCCATGGGACCGGTTCTGCAGGAGGCCGGCATTCCGATGCTCGGAACAGCGACAACGGCTCCGCCGATAACCCACATCGGCGATTACATTTTCCGCGTCTGCTATACGGACGTCTTTCAGGCCTCGGCTCTGGCTGGTTTTGCCCGCCAAGACCTGCGGGCTGGGCGGGCCGCCTTGTTGTTTATTGCCGGCGATGTCTACAGCGAAGGACTGAGTAACCGGTTCGCCGAGGCATTTACCGCTGTTGGTGGGAGCGTGGTTGAACGCAGAAGCTACCTGCAGTCGGCGATGGATTTTTCCACGCAATTGCGTGCGGTGCACGCGGCGGCGCCGGATCTCGTTTTTGTGTCGGGTTATGCCCGTGATTCCGGACTGATTTTGAAGCAGGCACGGAAAATCGGACTGGAGATGCCGTTTCTCGGCGGTGATGGCTGGAATGGGCTGCAATACTATCTCCAACTCGAACTCGCCGAAGGAGAAAACTATTATGTTTCACACTGGCACCCGGATATAGACAGCGAAGCTTCCCGCGCCTTTGCGCAGGTGCTTCGATCGTTGCTCGGCAACGAGACGCTGGCCGGTATCGCGGTCGGCAACGTCAACTCCTACGACGCGGTTGGGCTCATCGCCGATGCCATTACCCGGGCCAACAGTATCGAACGGGGTGCCGTTCGTGACGCCCTGGCCGCAACCCGAAATTATCCGGGAGTAACGGGAACGATTTCCTACGGGTCTGCCCGGGACCCGCGCAAGCCGATTGTCGTGCTGCAGCTCACGGCTGCCGGTGTACGGTTCGTCAAACAGATCGACCCGCCGCGATGAAGAGTCGTCTGTCCCACCGGGTCAATCGCGATATCCTGCTCACCTTTGCGATGATCGCTATCTGCTTTATCGTGATCGGTTTCTTGATGCAGGTGCGGTGGCGAAACGACAACGTGGAAACGGTGTTTCAGCTGCTTGATTCGCTTGTCGCGCGAGAGCAGGACGCCCTGGCCAACGAGTTGTTCGAGGAGCGGTTTTCCGCATTGGAAATGCGGTTGCAGGAATTGCTCACCGTCAAGCATATTACTTCGATTCAGCTCTATGATGCTACACGGCGGCCGGTGGTTGCAATCGGTAAACCGATTACCGCCGTAGCCGCGTCGTTCGGGCCGGGCGACAAACCGTTCTCCGCCTCTGACGTACCGGCTTCGCCCGGTTATGAAGTGCAGGGCGTGTTCCGCACGTTTCTTTTTGTTCGCCCGATTACTGCAGTCGGCGAGACCTTCGGCTGGATTGTCATCAGCTATGACTTGTCTTTGCTCCGCCAGCAACTGCAACGATTTTTCATGTTTCTTGCGGGAATCCTGCTGGTGACGCTGCTGGGCATGCTCACCTTGTTGCGCAGACGCCTGCATAATTCGGTTATTGTACCGCTGGAGCATCTCGGCGAGGCCATGAAGCGCATGCAAGCCGGCCAGTTGCCGGATATGCAGCGGCTTGACGGTGCGGCTCGCGAAATCATTCGTGTCGGTGATGCATTTCAGGCAATGACCGACCGCCTCAATCGTTCTTATCGTGAGTTGGATGAAACAAACCGGGCGTTGCGGGAAAGTGAGCGGCGCTTCAAGTCAATTTTTGACTATGCACCATTTGCCATTGTTGTCAATCGGCAGGACGACGGCCGGCTGCTCGATGCCAATGAGGCCTTCAGGAACCATTGGGGATTAACGCACGACCATGACGTCGGGGAAATCCGAACAGAATCGTTAGCCATGATAACTGATTATCAGGCGGCTTCAATCAGGGCCGAGGCACTCGAGCATGGTGCTCTGTTGAACCGGCAGCTGGCAGTCAGGCGTCCGGATGGCTCTTTCGGGCAGATTCTCTATGCGAGCGTGCCCATCTCTTTTGGTGACGTTCCCAGTCTGCTGACCATGACGGTGGATATTACCGAACAGAAGCACATTGAGGAAGAGCTCCGGGTGTCCCGGGAAAAGTTTGCGACACTTTTTGAATTGTCACCGGAAGCGATTCTCTTGGTACGCCTTGGCGATGAGCAGATTCAGGACGTTAACTCGGCATTCATCCGATTGTTCGGTTACCCGCGTGAGCAATGTCTGGGGCGGACGACCAGAGAACTCGGCCTCTATCAGGACAACGCCGAGCGAGAGCGGATCTTTGTGCGGTTGCGTAACGGTGAAGCCGTTGAAAATTTTGAAGTCGGTGTCAAAAACCAAGACGGTAACGCACTGCTCTGCTCACTGTCGAGTGTTTCACTGACCATCAATAATGAACAGTTTCTGCTGACGGTCATGCGTAATATCACCGAGGCCAGGGTCATGCAGGAGATGATGATCCAGACGGAGAAAATGATTTCCATGGGCGGCATCGCAGCGGGGATCGCCCATGAGATCAATAACCCCCTTGGCATCATCGTTCAGGCCGTTCAGAATATGAGTAATCGGGTGCGCAGCGATTTCCCGAAGAATCGGCAGGTTGCCGACGATCTGGGTCTCGATCTGCAGCTGCTGCACGACTACTTTCGGCAGCGGAAGATCGATGTCTTTATTGAGGATATACAAGGGGCCGCGCTGCGCGCCGCCGCCATTGTTCGGCACATGCTCGATTTCAGTCGCCGCAGCGACGCGCAGTGCACCAGGTGTGATATCAAACAGTTGCTGCAACGGGCCTTGAATCTGGCGAGGAGCGACTATGATTTGAAAAAAAGCTATGATTTCAGAAAAATTCGCGTTGCGATAACGGCTGATGAGTCGTTGCCGAGCATTTTGTGTGTCGAGACCGAAATTGAACAGGTCTTGCTTAATCTGTTGCGCAACGCCGCACAGGCAATTGCTGCAGCGGATCCGCCGATTCTCGAGCCGCGCATCGGCATCGAGGCGCATGCCACGGCGGATGTGATGTGTCTTGCCGTCAGTGATAATGGGCCGGGAATTCAGATGGAAGTGCAGCGGCGAATTTTTGAGCCATTTTTTACCACCAAGTCTCCCGGTATCGGTACCGGACTTGGCCTGTCCGTATCATACTTCATCATAACGAGGAATCATCGGGGCAGCCTTCGGGTAGAATCGCCACCGGGCGGTGGGACCCGGTTTGTTATCGAGCTGCCGCTGCAACCGGCGGCGGGGGATGATGTATGAAAGCCGCGTTATGGCAGATACTTATCGTTGAAGATGAGGACCGGCTCAGAGATCATCTGAAGATTTTTTTCGAGGATTACGACGAGTATCGTGTCCGGTCAGCGGCCAGTGGAGAGGCGGCTCTTGGCATGCTGGCCGAGGAGCGGGCCGATGTCTGTATCGTCGATATACGACTGCCCGGCATGGGCGGGGAAACCTTTATCACCATGGCGGCAGAGGCGCAATTGGCCCGGCGGTTTCTCATTCACACCGGTTCGGTCGATCTGCGACTCGGTGAGCAATTGCGCAGCGTCGGCGTGGTGGAAGACGATATTTTTTTCAAACCATGCCGGTTGGAGCAACTTCTTAAACGATTGCGCGAACTCGTGACCGCGTGTGGTTGATTGGGGGCGCTGCAGATTACGCTACCGGGAACGGTCCCCGGTTTTGCCGGCATACCAGATGGCCAGCAGGATGAACAGCGGGATGCCCAGCTCAAAAATCTCTTCGTAGACCCGCAGATAGGTCGTTGAACCAGCGTAAAGCGGGCCGACCAGTTGCCTGAGCGGACGTGAGAAACTGTCCAGCAGTTTGCTCAGTACGGCAGCCCCGCAGGCAAAAGCGATTGCCGTCGCGGCGGGATTGCCGCGGAGCAGCGCACGGAAGAACGGGACCGTATTGCGATAGAGGAAGTGTGCGACAATGATCAGAATGGTGATCATCACGAGCGAAACGATAGCTTTTTCCAGACCGGGAACGTCGGGGCTCAGGTAATAGCGGGATTTGAGCACCCCCATGGTGGTGAAGCGCGCCTGGAAATCAAGTTCGCGCAATGCCAGCAACAACAGCAGAAAACCTGCTGAAAGGTGCCATCGGCGTTGATGGTGCAGGCGGCCGCGTTGCACGAGCCAGATGATCGCTCCCAGATAAAGAATGACCGTAAGTGTCTCGACAACACCGCCTTCACGGATGACTGCCGTCCCGGCCTCCTGCGGGAGCAGGCTGATACCGACCGCCAGCAGCAGAATTATCGCTGCACTCAGCCAGGTGGGTCGAGAGCCGCCGATCAGGTACATCTTTTCCCGTTTCCTGTTGCTGTTGTTGATCCGCGTATTTCCTCTGACCCGCCTCCGGCCGGAGCGCTTGTCGCAGAACTATCGTCGATCATCAAAAAATCTCTCTCGACAACCGCCCAGCGCATATCTATAATCCAATCGTCAACTCTGTGCCATGGGAAGTATGGCGCGGCGTAAGCCTTAACCACCCCCATAGCTGGGCGAGCCGACCCTTTCGGCTGTCGAGCGGGATGCGCCGCTGTTATCGTAGGAGGATTGCCATGTTTCTCTTGGGTGCTGTGCTTTTCTGTTTTGCCGTCCTGTTGTTCGTCGCTGCACTGCTGGTTTCGAGAAATCCAAAACCGTCCTTGCTGAAGAAGTACTCGGCCGTTGCCGATCTGGTGTCGCTGACGGTTGTCACCTGTCTGTTCAGCGGACTGATCAGCATGTTTCTTGCGTTTCAGATTCAGCAACCTGGCGCTGCCGATTTTCTCTGGGCGGCCGGGGTACTGCTCGGTACGGCGGCAGGGTGCAGATTTTTCAATATTACCCGGCGGCTTGCGGCTTATGACGAGGAGGAGAAGAAGAACCAGGGGAAGGTGATCGAGGGAGATTTCATTCCCACCGAACCCTATAATAAACCGACCACACATTTTCGCAAAGCCGCCTGATCTTTGTCATGCCATACCAGCCAGCGAAGTTCCCGGAGCAACGGGAATTTCGCTGACTATTGTTGCCTTTCTCGTTTTTCCCTCTTGTTTTTGCAGGAAAACGCAGACAAAAGATAAAAACTGCCGTTTCCCGCCACGGAACGCTTGTAAATTTTTCCGCTATCAGATAGCCTTTTCGCACGTGTTGGCAGGGTCCCGGGGACGACGCAAAGAGGCCGGCGACCAGACTTCAGTGTGGGGTGGTTATGGAATGTCAGAAGACGGTGTACTGGTTGCAAGCCGGGGGGTGCGGTGGCGACACCTATTCCTTTCTCAGTAGTGAATTCCCCAACATCATTGAACTTTTTCGTCGCCTGGACATGGACCTGCTCTGGCATCCGTCATTGTCCAACGGTTCGCCTGCCGAGCATGAACAGCTGCTCCGGAATATTTTGGCCGGACGGCAGCAGCTCGATATCCTGATGGTGGAAGGTTCGGTCATTTGCGGCCCGGCCGGCACCGGCATGTTCGATACCAGGGATGGACAGACGAAAAAAGAACTGATCTACAACCTGGCTGCCTGTGCCGGCACGGTAATGGCGGTTGGCACCTGTGCCTGTTTCGGCGGATTTGGGTCCGATCAGGTGGTGGAGGCAACGGGGTTACAGTTCTCTCGCAAAGAGCAAGGTGGATTTCTCGGCAGTGATTTTCGCGGCAAAGACGGACAACCGGTCATTAATCTCGCCGGCTGTCCCTGCCATCACGATGTCATTGCCGGCGCCCTGATCTCGACAGCCAGCGGGGTGCGGCTTGAACTGGATCAGCATCAGCGGCCCATCGAGTGGTTTGGAACCACCGTCCATCAGGGTTGTACTCGAAATGAATATCATGAATACCGGGTGGAAGAGTCTGATTTCGGCGAAATGGGTTGCCTGTTTTTTCATATGGGCTGTGCGGGACCACTCGTGCCGGGTGCCTGCAACAAGCTGCTCTGGAATCAGCAGTCGTCAAAACCACGGGCCGGCGTACCGTGTTTCGGCTGCACCGACCCCGATTTCCCCCGTGCCACGCCTTTTTTCGAAACACCCAATATCGAAGGCATACCGATCGCGCTGCCGATGGGTGTCAATCGTGCCCACTACATGGTTTATAAGGGTATGGCTGCTGCTGCGGCACCGGAACATCTGAAAAAGCGGACATCCAAAGTTTAATGGGGGCCTTGGAAAATTCGAAATTTCGTTCAAGATCGAGGCGCGCAAGAGAATTTTGCCGCAGGCATATACATGATATTGTGAGGATACAATGTGATTGCGCAACGATGAGATGGGACGAAATGGCACTTTTTCAAAGTTCCCTCATTGTTGAGGCAGGTGGGGTAGCACGATGATGACAACGAAGGGTACGACCATTCCGTTGAACCGGGCGGAAGGTGATCTGGAAATCAGAATCGACATTGTCGACGGTGTGGTCAAGGACGCCTGGAGCGCCGGCACCATGTATCGCGGCTTCGAGACCATGATGCAAGGGCGCGGGGCACTTGATGGCCTGGTCGTTACCCCGCGAATCTGCGGGATCTGCAGCGTGACGCACCTGAGTGCCGCCGTTGCGGCGCTTGATAGCCTGGCCGGGGTTGTTCCACCCGATAACGCGATACGCCTGCGCAATCTGGCGTTGATGATCGAGACCGTGCAAAGCGATATCCGGCAGAGCATCCTGATGTTTATGGTTGATTTCGCCAACCGCCAGGCGTATCGGGACGATACGCTGTTTGATGAGGCGGCCCTGCGGTACCAGCCGCTGGCCGGCCGTGCGGCTATAGAAGTGGTGCGGGAGACGAAACGGCTTCTGCAGGGGGTGGCAATTATCGGCGGGCAGTGGCCGCACACCTCGTTCATGGTCCCCGGCGGGGTGACCTCGATGCCTGATCTTTCAAAAATCCTGCAGAGCAGAATCATCGTCGAACGCTTCATCGCCTGGTACGAGCGAACCATTCTCGGCTGCAGCCTCGAGCGCTGGGCTGCGGTACAAAGTGCCGACCAACTTGACGACTGGCTTGATGAAAACGACAAACACCGCCAGAGTGAACTTGGCTTCTTTTTGCGGATCGCCAGAAAGACCGGCATGGAGCGGCTTGGTCGGGGACCCAATCGTTTTCTTTCCTACGGCAGCCTCCCGCTCCCGGAAGACACCCTGGTAACCGGGGTGGATGGGCTGGTTTTCCGTTCCGGTTCGGCTGAAGGAACGACGGTGACATCGCTGGATGCGGCACGAATCACCGAGGATACGTCACATTCCTGGTTTGAGCCGGGGAAAGGGGCCCGGCATCCGTCACAAGGGGTGACAAAACCGTATGCCGCCGGCCACAGTGGTAAGCTCTACTCCTGGGTCAAGGCGCCACGCTATGACAATCAGGTCATGGAGACCGGGCCGTTGGCCGAGATGATCGTTCATGGCCAGCCGCTGTTCGTCGATCTGGTGGATCGGCAGGGGCCGAGTGTGTTTACCCGGCAACTGGCGCGGTTTGTTCGCCCCGCTTTCCTGCTGCCGGTTATGAATGCATGGGTCAATGAGCTACGGCAGCACAGTATGGACCTGTTCTATCGTTCGGTGAAAAAAATCCCCGACGGCGAGGCTGCCGGTATGATCGAGGCGGCACGGGGAGCGCTCGGCCACTGGATTGCGGTGAAGAACAAGAAGATCACACACTATCAGATCATCACCCCCACCGCCTGGAACGGTTCTCCCCGGGATGCCGAGGGGCGGCGCGGCGCTTGGGAAGAGGCGCTGATCGACACGCCGATTGGTGACAGCGGTAACCCGGTGGAAGCGGGGCATGTGGTGCGCTCGTTTGACCCCTGTCTGGTCTGTGCGGTCCACACGGTGCAAAACGGGCGCAGGAGAGGACGCCTGCGGATTGGTGCCGGAGGGGTTGGGTGAAAGCTGCCATCATTTGCATCGGGAACCGTTTCGTCGCCGCTGACGCCGCCGGTCCTGCGGTATATGAACGGTTGCGGGAAATGGACAAGCTGCCCGATGATCTGGACATCGTTGAAGGCGGCCTGCAGGGGTTGAACCTGCTGCCGCTGCTGGAGCGCGGCGGCCGGGTTGTGTTCGTCGATGCGGTCAGCGGCTTCGCCGAACCTGGCCATATCGTCCTGCTGAATCAGGAGCAGATTCGAGCGTCGGCCGGCTCGGATCATTTCGGTCATGACGCCGGCCTGGCTTATCTGCTTGCTATTCTTCCCGCGGTCTGTGAGGGAACCATGCCGGAGGAGATCGTCCTGGTGGGTATTGAGGGAGCGTGCTCACCACACCTTGTCGAGCAGGCTGCCCAGGCAAGTTTGACGATCGCACAGCACGGCCTTCAGGCCGATTGACGATGGAGAAGACACGAGAAGAACTGCAGCAGGAAATCGATATGCTGCGCCAGGAAATCCGGGTTGCGCGGGAAGCTGCGCAGACCACGGCGGATTTCGTGGTCAAGCAGTTCGAGCAGACGGAGCGGATGCTGCACCGGTTTCAGGCGGCCAATGCCGAGCGTCAGGCCGTTCTTGATGCCGCTACGCAACTATCGATCATCGCCACCGATCTGGACGGAACGATCCGGCTGTTCAGCAAAGGGGCATCGACCCTGCTCGGCTATCGTGCCAAGGAGATGATCGGCAAGCGAACCATTCTGTCTCTTCATCTTCCGGAAGAATTGATTCATTACGGAGAAATGGTCAGCGGCGTGGCCGGTTCCAGCCTGCAGGATATGGAGGTGTTTGACCAGTTCGTTAAGCAGAAGCAGAGCAAGGCCCAGGAATGGTCGTATCGGTGCAAGGACAACACGCGGCTGCCGGTCAGTCTGTCGGTGACCAGCCTTTATGACCCGGAAGGGCGGATGACGGGCTATCTGTTTGCCGCGATGGATATGACCCTGCAGAAACAGATGGAGCGGGCGTTGATCGAGGCCAAAGAGGCCGCCGAATCGGCCAATGCCTCGAAAGGCGATTTCCTGGCCAGAATGAGCCATGAAATCCGCACACCGATGAATGGCATCATCGGCATGGCGGCGCTGCTCGAGAAAACCGCTCTTGAATCGAAACAGCGCAGCTATGTGGAAAAGCTGATCGGATCGGCCAACACCTTGCTCCATCTGATCAATGATATCCTGGACTTCTCGAAGATCGACGCCGGTCGGCTGCGGCTTGAGCAGGTTGTTTTTAATTTCGAGGATATCCTCGGCAATGTTGGGAATGTCGTTGGTATTCAGGCGGAAAAAAAAGGCCTGGAGTTTCTCTTTCGCATCGATCCGCAGGTACCCGCGCAACTGATCGGCGACCCGTTGCGCCTCGGCCAGGTGCTGATGAATCTGGCCGCCAATGCCGTCAAGTTCACCGAACGCGGGGAAATCGTCATTGCCGTAACCGTCGAGCAGCGGCAAGGCAACGATCTGACCCTGCGTTTTTCCGTGAAGGACAGTGGCATTGGCCTGGCACCCGAACAGATTGAGACGTTGTTTTCCGCCTTCAGCCAAGCCGATGATTCCATCACCCGCAAATATGGGGGAACCGGTCTCGGGCTGGCCATTTGCAAACAGCTCGCCGAACTGATGGGCGGCACCATCTGGGTTGAGAGCGAACCGGGCCGGGGTGCCGAGTTCCTCTTTACCGCCCGGCTGCAGTGCCCCGAGCATCGTCATTCGACGCGGATCAAATCAGTCGAACAATTACGCGGGTTGCGTGCTCTGGTGGTAGACGACAATGCCATCGCCCGCGATGTGTTGTCGTCGATGCTGCGGTCGTTGAAGATCGAGGTCGATACCGCTGTCGATGGTGAGTCGGCCCTGGCACGGCTCATCGAGATGACGCAGAGCGGTGAGTCCTATGATGTCGTGCTGCTCGACTGGATCATGCCGGGTATCGACGGAATCGAAACCGCGCGACGAATCAGGGCCAATGCTGCAATGGCCAAGGTGCCGGCCATGCTGATGGTCACCGCCAACGCACGGGAGGAGGCGTATGTCGAGGCGAAGAACGCCGGGCTCGACGCCTTTCTGCTCAAACCGGTCTATGCCTCCATCATGCACGATACGTTACTCGATATTATCGGCATTGAGCATGAAACACCCACCGAATCGGCTGGAACGCGCAGTCAGACGGTCGACTTGCACAGTGCGCGCGGGGCCCGGATTCTGCTGGTGGATGACAATAGTATCAATCAGGAGGTAGCTGCCGAGTTTCTTCAGGCGGTCGGCATGGAGGTGCGTATTGCCGACAACGGCCGGGCCTGTCTGGAGATGCTTGAGCGGGAAGCGTTTGATCTGGTGCTCATGGATATCCAGATGCCTGAAATGGACGGACTGGAAGCCACGCGAAGAATTCGTCGGCAGGCCCGATTCAATCACCTGCCGATCATAGCCATGACCGCCCATGCCATGACCGGAGATCGTGACAAGAGCCTGGCGGCCGGAATGAACGATCACATCACCAAGCCGATCGATCAGAAGATTCTCTATCAGACACTGAAGCAATGGCTGCCTGCCGCAGGCGGCGATGCGGTTGTTCAACCGGTGCCGACCGGTGCTGCTGATTCGCTTGACGCACTACCCGATCTGCCTGGCATCGAGAGCGATCAGGCGCTGCGAGTATTGAGTGGCAATGTCTCGTTGTTTGTCAAGATGCTCTATGAATTCAAAGAGAAATACGCCCTGTTGCCGACCCGGCTTCGGGAATTGTCGGAAACCGGCAATTGGTCGGAAATCGGTGTGTTTGCCCACACCATCAAAGGGGTGGCCGGCTATATCGGTGCGCCGGATCTCGGGGCGGCGGCCCGATGCCTCGAAGATGCGTTGAAGGCCGAGCGACGAGATGAAGCCGGCGGTTTGCTCGTCACGTTTATTGATGCACTCGATGCGGTTTTGTCCTCGCTGTCGGGTCTGCCGCCTCGTCAGTTAGCGGCGGAGCGCGGGGAAAACGGAGCGAAAAAGACCGCTACCCGAGAAGAACAGCAGCAGGAGCTGGAACGACTTATCGGCCAGCTGCAACGGGGGGAGGCGGCGGCCGAAGACACTTTCGCCGCGGTTCGCAACCATCTCTCCGGTGCCGGCGTTGATGAACTGTTGGTGCGTATTGGTGAGGCGATTGATGATATTGCCTACGAGGAGGCGGCTCAGGTCGCCGGCGACGTACGAGATCTGCTTGAACAACAACCGACGGAATAGCTGCATGATGTACGAAAATCCCCGCATTCTCATTGTCGATGACGAGAAAATGAACCTCAAGGTCCTCGCTGACCTGCTGAAAGATGAATATATCCCGATTCTGGCCCGTAACGGTGATCAGGCGATTCAGCATGCCCTGAACGATACCCCGCCCGATCTGATTCTGCTTGATGTGATTATGCCGCAGATGGGCGGTTATGAAGTTATCAAGTATTTGAAAAACAATGATAAAACAAAGAACATCCCGGTCATTTTCGTGACTGCTCTCAATTCGAGTGAAGATGAGGAGTTCGGCTTGCGGCTCGGTGCCGTGGATTATATCACCAAGCCGTTTTCCCCGCCTATCGTCAAGATTCGGATCCGCAACCATCTGCGAATCGTGCATCAGTACAAATTGCTCGATCAGTTGGCGCATCTCGACGGACTGACGGAAATATGTAATCGCCGGCGGTTCGAGGAAGAGTTTAAGAAAGAGTGGGAGCGGTCTCTACGAAATAAAAACCCGTTCTCGCTGGCCATGATTGATGTCGATTATTTCAAGCAGTATAACGATCATTATGGTCATGCCATGGGTGATCTCGCCCTGCAGCGAATCGCCAAGGCGTTGTCTGATGTGCTGCGCCGTCCCGCTGATTTCATTGCCCGTTACGGCGGTGAAGAGTTTGTCATGCTGCTGCCGGAAACCGATCATGAGGGAGCGATGGAGGTCGCCAAACACGCGTTGCGTAAAATCATTGAATTGGCGATTTCCCATCAGTATTCCCGGGCGGCTGATTATGTGACGGTCAGTATCGGCTTGTCAACCATCCATCCGGCTGTGGACGCCTCGCGAAAAACGTTCCTCGCCACCGCCGACCAGAATCTCTATCGCGCGAAAGAAGGCGGTCGCAACCAGGTTGTCGGCAGTATCGTCGGCGGCAAGGTAAGTGCACTGACATCTCGGTAGTCTCTTCGTCGACAGGCTTCCGGGCCTGGCGACCTGCTCCGACCGGCTGGTTATGGTCGGTGGTTATCACCGGCGGTTCTGCCCTCAAGCCAAGCCAGGTAATCCGTAAAAATTTCCGGTGCCTGCTGTTTCAGGGATCGCCTGCTTGCGATCATTTCCTGGTGACGACCCGCCTGACGAGCTAATTCAATCTGCCGGAGCAGGTCATACCAGACAGTCGTCTGCGATTCCATCCGGTGTCGGCACGGCACGAGAGGGAGGATGCCGGCAAAATAGCCGTAGATTGGCGCCAGTGGTGTGCCATATTCGTTGATGATCGCTGCAAGGGGTTGATTGCTGATTGTTCGTTCAGCGATCCCGCCCGGCTCCAGCAGCAAAGCCTGCGCATAAAAAATGGTGGCAGGCTCCGTTTTCCCTTGTCTCCACAGGGCCTCGGCAAGCAACAGTGACAGGATACCGTCATCGGGCCGTTGGGCACGTATCGCCCGCAGACGTAACTCAGCATCTTCCAGGTCCCCGGCCATAAGCGCAATTGAGCCGAGGCAGAGGTCCGGCGGTTGAAAGAATTGAGGTCGGTCGTTGAGCAGGTGTCGCAGATAGCGGAGCAATGAACGGTGCAACTGCTGCTGCGGGGGAGCCGGTGAGAAGGAATACTCGTTGAGCACCAACCAGAGTTCATAGGCAGCGTCCTGCCTGGCCATCGAGTCAAGTCGCGCGATGCACTGCTGCCAGAAGAGCAACTCTTGATGTGCCGCTGTTGCACCGGGGTGGCTCGGAAAGTGTTCGAGAACCCGGTTAAGGCAGCGATGTGCTTCGGCGAAATCAAGGCGGGAAAGAGCGTCCAGCCCCGAACCGACGGCGAGGAGATCCCACTCGAAGAGGTTGAGCTGCATGGCGGTATCGACCTACAGGGCGCCGGCATCGCGCAGCGCGTCGGCCACCTCGGCATATCCTTCCGGTGATAGCGGTTCCTGGGGTGGTAGTGGGTCGCCGACCGGATACCCCTGGAGTTGCAACCCGCCTTTGATGCAGGCGGCCAGATTGAATGTGGCAAAGGCCTGGTTCAGTCGCCAGAGGTTGCGTTGTAGCTGCATCGCCTGATGCCAGTCGCCGTGGCGACAGCGATCGTACAGCGCTACACTCTGGCGCGGTATCAGGCAGGCCGGGCCGGCCATCCAGCCGACACCGCCGATCATCATGACACAGACCGGGATATGCGCAGAGGCGGCAAACACCTGCAGGCGGCCCTCGACTCGGTTGATAATGGACAGGAGTCGCCCGGTGTTGGTCGAGGCGTCCTTGATATAACCGATCGTGTCGATATGGCTGAGCCGCTCGATGACCGGCAGGCTCAGGTCGGAGCGCTGAAAAGCCGGGTTGGTATAGAGGACGATCGGCAAATCCACGGCCGCGGCGATGGCTTCGAAATAGCGATAGACGCCATCTTCGCTGATCGGAAAATATGCTTCGAGGATGGCCAGAATGCCGTTGCAGCCGAGTTCGGCATAGGTTTTTGCCTGCCGCACGGCATCATCGATGGTGGTTGCGGCGACACCGGCAATAACCGGTACCCGGGAGGCGGCCGCGGCAATGGTGATCTCGACCACCCTGCGCCGTTGCGGCCATGACAGATAGGCAAACTCGCCGGTCGAGCCGAGCGGGGTCAGGCCGTGGACACCGGCAGCGATTAAATCGTCGCAGAGACGGCTGAGGACGTCTTCGGCGATAGCGCCGGATGAGCGTACCGGTGAAACCAGGTAGGGAAATACACCGTGGAAATGATGTGTCGGCATAATCACTCCTTGTGGCCGAGGCGCCGGGCCATGATCGGCCCCTCCGGTTGCGACGAGTAATCGGCCATCTTTTCCTTCAGTCGCCCCGGTGGCCGGGATAACGATGGTTCGTACAGCGGCGTCGTGACCATGGATCGACTCACGGTTGATCGGCAGGCAGCTTGAAACGGTGGATCTGCTTGATTGCCTCACGGGGGAGGCTTGTTTGTACACCTGATGGCGATAGCACAATGACTTCTTGAGGGCGGATCGTCAAGTCGAAGGTGTCGATCGTACCGCCGGAGTGAAGCTCTATCTGATAGAGAAAGCGATCCGTCGGGTCGTCGGGAACCGCGAATTCCTGTTGTGCCAGCCGGTTCATGATGATTTCCCGACGGGCCTGTTCGATCATTTCCGGAGTGATGAGCAGATTGCGTTCGCCGGATGTGGTTGCTGACGGAGCCTCATGTTGCGGCGGAGTGAAGCGGGTGATGGCGTCATGCCGGATACGGCTGTCAAAGTCCGCCAGGATGCCGATCATGATGACGACACCGCAGACAATCAGCTTGACTGGGATACCGAATACGCTCAGCGGTGGTCGATGTTCACTCATGGTTCGTGGTCCGCCCGACGCGGTAATCGCTGCGAGATGCGGCTTGCTGTCCCACCGGTCGGGTGCTGTTCCTGCTGGTTGTATTTTAACCGATGTTCTGCTATACGGATGATACGAATTGCCCGAAGAAAAATCCATAAGGAATCACCCATGATCATTCGCGGCGGCCGAGTTGCGTTGGAACGGAGGGCGGCCTGGATCGTTGCCGAAACACTCCGTATGACGCTTGAACAAAAGCCGCTTGCCGTGTTCGGCATTGTCGGTGGTTCCAGTGTCGGACCGATACTCACCCAGCTTGGCAATGAACCGTTGGACTGGCCCTGTGTTCATCTGCTGATGGCCGACGAGCGGCTTGTGCCGCTTGACCACCCGGACAGCAATTATCAGTTGGTTGCTTCGTTCGTTGAACCGTTTCTCCCGCCAGCCAATCTCCATCCGTATCACCATGATCCGCATGACACTGCCGGGTCGCTGCAGCGGTATCGACAGGTCCTGGTCGATCTTGGCGGCCGCTTTGACGTGATCTTGCTGTCAGCCGGCGCGGATGGGCACGTGGCGTCGCTGTTTCCCGGGCACGAAACCATTCTAAGTGATGAAACATTTTTCTTGGTGACCGCCACCGCACCGAAGCCGCCGCCCGGCCGGATGAGCGCTTCGCGGCAACTGCTTGAAGCAGCAGGTACGGCGGTTCTGCTTTTTCTGGGAGCTCAGAAACGGACGGCGTTTTTTGACTTTCTGAGCGAGCGGGACGATGTCGTTGGCTGTCCGGCAAAGCTTGTGAAGCAGGTTGCCGAACGATTCGTGTTGACCGATTGCGGGAACAACCCGCCGTAACTATGGAACAACAACTTATCGTAATCTTTGGGGCGACCGGCGATCTGGCGAAAAGGAAGCTGTTGCCGGCGCTGCTCCGTCTGTTTCAGCGCGGTGCAATAAACGAAAAAACGGCAATCGTCTGCCTTGGTCGACGGATGCTGACGTCTGCCGAGTATTTCGAGCGCACAGGACTGACGACAGGGATGTCGGGTCCTGATCAACCCTTCATTGAGCGTTTCTCCCGACTGGTGCATTATGTTCGGTTCGATCTTGCACAGGGCAGCCCCGAAACACTGCAGGCGCTCCTGCGCGGCGTCGGCGACTCCTCCCGCCTGGCAGATAAGAGGTTGTTCTACCTGGCCTTGCCGACGTCGGCATTTACAGCCGTAGCGCACCTGCTCAAGCCGCTGCTGGAGGGGCCGGGCTGGCAACGGGTGGTCTTTGAAAAGCCGTTTGGTGAGGATCTGGAGTCGGCACAGCAGTTAAACGAGGCGATCGCATCGGTATTACCGGAGCCCAACATTTACCGGGTCGATCATTATCTCGGCAAGGAACTGGTGCAAAATATCCTGTTTTTGCGGTTTGCCAACGAGATTTTCTGTTGCTCGTGGAATCGTGATGCCATCGATAATATTCAGATAACCGTCAGTGAGACCCTCGGTGTCGAGAATCGGGCGGAGTACTATGATCGAAGTGGCGCCATTCGAGATATGCTGCAGAACCACCTGCTGCAATTACTCTCTTTCACCGCCATGGAGCCGCCGCGCAGTGATCAGGCCGACGCCATCCGCGACGAGGCGGCTTTGGTTATCCAGGCGCTCAGGGCACCGCGGCAGGAAGACGTGGTCGTCGGCCAATACGGTTCCGGGCGCTGCGTCGGCCGGGAGTGTGCAGCCTATTGCGCGGAACCCGGCGTGCCGACCGGGTCCACGACAGAAACCTATGTGGCGGTGCGGGCCTTTGTCGATACCCCTCGCTGGCGGGGGGTTCCTTTTTATTTGCGGACCGGCAAACGGTTGCAGGATCGTTATGCGGAGATCAGGATCATCTACAAGCAGCATCGCTGCGACGGGCTGGTCCGCAATGACCGGCCGAATATGATCATCATCAGGATTCAGCCTGATGAAGGTATTGCTCTGGCTTTCAATGTTCGGAAACCTGGATCGGACAATGAATCGGAATCGGTGTTGATGGATTTTTGCCATCACTGCCACTTCGGCCCCAACACACCGGAAGCTTATGAGGCGATCATGGCCAGTGTCATGCGTGGTGATTCAATGCTTTTCACCCGTTGGGATTGGTTGGCAGCCAGCTGGCGTTATGTGGATCGACTCAGGGCAGTAATGCCGCCGGTGACCAGCTATGCGGCCGGATCAGTCGGGCCGGCCGAAGCGGATGAGCTGCTTGCCGCGGATGACCGGTCCTGGGTCTATGCAGCGCCGGCAGCCGAACGGCTCTCTCGGTTTCCACGGTAACAGGAACATACAGTCTGTCCGTCCGGTTGTTCACCGCTGTCGGGCGGCACGAAAACCCTTGACACGGATGTGGTACTCGACTAGGCTTTGTCGAGCAATTTAACTAATCTATTAAGCATTCAGTTTCCGGTTGGCCGTGCCACATTGGTCGGAAGACCGGCAGGTTTTCGAGAAGTCTGAAGGGGCACTGGCGGTTGCATTTGCCGAGCTGATCTGTCACTATAAAAAGCCTTTACGGCTGAAAGTCAGGAAGGCGCGGCAGCTGATCTGATGGGAACCATAACGAGAGTGGACGATGAAAATCAAAGAACTTGAGTCATTGCCGGCGGAGTCACCGGACACCCTGCCGTCCAGAGAACGGCGGAATTTTTTGAAAATCGGCTTGGCCGTGACCGGGGTGTACCTCGGCGGAACCGTTTTATCGCTGACCTCAGTAACCAATGTCCTGGCCGATGGTGTGGTGCCGAGGCGAGGCCGCTATCGGTACAGTCCGCACTATACGATGGTCCTGCGGGAACACCTTTGTATCGATTGTGAACTGTGTAAAGATGCCTGTGTCAAAACCAATCATGTCCCGGAATACGGATATCGAACCACGATACTGGAGCGCCGGCGCGATATTGTCGGTGGCGGCCAGGAAACGATTTTCATGCCGGTTCTCTGCAATCAGTGCAACCGTCCCCCCTGTGTTCGCGTTTGCCCGACGACGGCCACCTGGAAAGATGAAACGACCGGTATCGTGGTCATGAAGAACAGTCGCTGTATCGGTTGCAAGACCTGCATGGCTGCCTGCCCGTACAACGCCCGATATTTCAACGAAGAAACACGGGCGGCGGATAAATGCGATTTCTGTTGGGAGAGCCGCCTCTCCAAAGGTGTCATGACTCCGGCCTGTGTCGAGGCCTGTCCGGCCGACGTACGGGTCTTCGGTGACCTGAGCGATCCGGAAAGTCGGGTTTTTCAATTATTGCATGCACCGGGAACAATTGTCTGGGTGCTGCGGCCGGAAACAGGAGCTGTCCCGAATGTTTTCTATATCAACACCTAGCGTGGAGAGGGCATAATAGATCGTCGGCCCAGATACAATTTTGGATGCGCAAACGCAGAATGGAGCATGCGGGAGAAAACGATGAAAAAGCTAGCAGCACTTTCGATAGCCACCGTAGTTATATTCAGTTACCTGGTGTTATCGGCTTCCAACCAGCCGGCGGAGTCTCCGGAACCGTATGACGAGGATGCGTACGGCCCGGAAGCGCTGATCGTCTGGAACAAGCCCGTCAAGGGCGTGTTTTTCAGCCACAAGCTGCACACGATGGATATTGGTCTTGACTGCGCTTCATGTCACGACGATTTGTTCGAGATGGAGACCGGCGCTGCTGAAAATCAGGACGATTTTACGATGGCGGCAATGGGCGACGGCATGTATTGCGGGGCTTGTCACGACGGCAGTTCCGCATTCGATGTCAATTCGCAATGTGCGTCCTGCCATTACGAACCGGAGCAGCCGATCGTCTGGACCAAACCGGTCAAGGCCGTCATTTTCGAGCACACGAACCATTCGGCCGAGATGGGTCTTGATTGTCAGTCCTGTCATGACGATTTGTTCAAGATGGAGGCCGGGGCAGCTGAGCACAATGATGATTTCATCATGGCCTCACTCTACGACGGCCTGTACTGCGGCGCCTGTCACGACGGCAGCAGCGCCTTTGCCTCAGATACGCGATGCGCCACCTGTCATATCGGTGTCAGGGGCTATGCCCGACTGATGGGTGAGATCGGAGCAAGCGGTCACACCCAGAACTGATTTGTTCTTATCCGGGGTCGATCGGCTGGTTGCGCGGTCGACCCCGCGATCTTTTCCAATTCCTCTCCTGTTCTGGTCTATTCTCCTAAATATCGGTTGCGCTGGGACGCATTTTACGCCCTTCTCGTTGTTCCCTTCCAATCTGTTGGTTTCATTTCTTTTTTCTCGATCGCTGGGCATGCCTGCTGAGATTTTCTAGTCTCCAACGCGAGCAATGAACGATAGTTCATTGTAAGCATCTAAAAACACTATATTTATTCAGAAAAAACCGAAGGCGATTTTTGCGTCCTTCCGTTTCTGGTTCAGGGCTAATAATGCGTCCTGTCGGTAAGGTTTTCCTGGAAAAACCGGGGAAGCTTTGTTCGATACATTATTTAATGTAATTATTTATTTCTTTTGAATACAGCATAATAAGTTGCAATTCCGACCATTGTGGCCGTTGTCGGAAGAGGATGGCATGTCGCTTGCTTTAGAAACGGCAAAGACGATGTGCACCTAATCACCGACGAGGAGGTCATCATGGCTGCTACCGCAATCCACACCGCACACCCGATTCCGAGGCCGTTGCCCATCAGCGTTGAGCGATGGCGCGAAAAAGCCGGCGAATACTTCTGGCTGTCCGTTTGTCTTGTTCTGTTCATGGTCCTTGGACCATTTGCCGCGCCGATCGCGCTTGGCTTCGTCTTGAGTAACCACGCGAGCGGGACGGCAATGGTCGAGCCGGACCGGATCGATGAATAACCGTCAAACAGGCACGTACCTTATCATCTGTGAAAGGAGGAACCATGTCTCTGCAATCCCAAACCGCTGTCTTTCCTGAAAAGGAATTTCGCAAGCTGCAGTTCAATCTGTTGCTTGGCGTTATGCTCGCCCTCGTCGCCATCGGTGTGTCGGCCGGTATCTACGCACTGTATGCCGGGCACCACCATACGTTGGGGGTAACCCGTGAAATACCGTGGGGCATTGCGATCAGCACCTACGCCTACCTGGCGATCATTTCCACCGGTTTATGTGCACTGGCAGCGCTCAGCCACCTGTTTGGCGGTAACAACCTGGCACCGCTGGCCAACCGGATGGTATGGCTGTCGATTGCCTCGATTCTCGGTGCCTTTCTCGTGATCGGGCTGGAGTTGGAGAATGTTTGGAGAATGCCGCTTGGCGTTATTCTCTATCCGAATCCGACCTCGAATATCTGGTGGATGGGCACCTTGTATGGCATGGCCGTCGGTATCATGATGGTGGAGTTGTTTCTGATCCTGACCAGCCGTTATAAGCTGGCGGTAATTCTCGGGGTCTGCGCCGCCGTTACCGAGTTGTTTGCCAACAGCAACCTCGGCTCCGTCTTTGCATCTTTAAACGCCCGCCCTTTCTGGTACGGCTCCCAGCTGCCGATCTTTTTCCTGGCCTCCGCGTTTCTCTCCGGTGCGGCCGCCATCGTCCTGTTCACCCATGTTTCCTTTGCGTTGCGCAATAAAAAAGTCAGCTCCCAGACGTTGGCCGCGCTTCAGACCGGCGGTAAGGTCATGATGCTGATGATCTTTCTGATCGGTATCGCCACCGGTTGGAAGTTCTTGAATGCCCTGGTAGGTTCTGAGTCTCTTGGTAATGCTGCGGCACTGCTCACCTCCGGGCCACTGTCGAACAGCTTCTGGGTATTCGAAATCGGAATCGGGCTGGCACTGCCGTTTGTCGTCCTGCTGATGACCCGCCTGGAGTCGATTCAGGCCATGTCGCTGGCGGCGTTGATGATTCTTGTCGGACAGTTTTTTGCGCGCCTCAACCTCGTGGTTGCCGGCCAGATGCTGCCGCAATACCCGGGATACGAAGGCATGCCCGCTTACTACCACTATTCCGCGACAGCTCCGGAACTGGCTATCGCTCTGAGCGGGATCGGCGTACTCGGAGCCTGTTTTCTGATCGGTGAATATTATCTTGGCGATAGCTTCCGGCACCATCATGAACATTGATATCGATCGTCGGGCCACGAGCAAGAAACGCAAGGAGGTTCCCATGATCTCTGAAGATGAAGCAATATTCACGATCGGCATGGCTGCAAAGATTCTCGGCATCCATCAGCGAACGCTGCGCAATTACGAGGACAGCGGGTTGATCCTGCCGAAGCGGAAAGGAAAATGGCGATACTACTCGATGCGGGATATCAAATGGATCGAGTGTCTGCGAGAGATGATTCATGAACACGGTGTCAGTATCAATGCGGTAAAGAAATTGCTCGCCTATACCCCGTGCTGGAATATCATCGATTGTCCGTTCGAGAAGCGGCAACGGTGCAGCGCTTTTTTCTCTAATACGATGGTTCCCAGCAAAATCAGACGACTGGAGCCGGTTCCCCAGCGCAAGAAAAAGAAGGTCGTGGCTTTTTAATACGCGCGCTCCGCTTCTGATTTGTTCGAGCCCCCGGCCGGGATTTTCCGGCCGGGGGTTTTTTGTTTCCTCGAAGCGCCTTACGCTCCCCAAGAGCGCCCCTGATAAACGGGCGTATTTTGCGTCTTAATCGAACCTCGCTGCCAATGGGAGAAAAATGCGTCCTTGCCGGCGGTCGATGAGTTGCTCTGGATAAAAGCATTTAACATGCTTGAAATAATATAAAAAATACTGGACATACTGCTTTGTCGGATAAATTTATTCAGGTTTGCTGTAAGAAAATAAAGCAAATAACTTGACAACAGATATGTGCAATTATAATATCGGCTACAGATCAGAATGATCCGGAGGGGGATGAGCCCTCCGGCGTTTCCGGCAAAACGCAAGGAGGGTGCTGAGATGGAAGGTCTGCTTTTTCTCGTCTTTTGGTTTGGTTGTGCGATTCTTCACACGTTGTACGATCTGAAGGTCAAGCATTGGTTCAAGTCGGTTCTCAAGAGAAGTGCGTGAAGTAAACGTTGGCTGTGGTGGGGAGTCAGAAGATAAAACGTTAGCAATAAGGAGTGCAGGAGATGAACAATTTGCTGGCGGGTGTGATCCCGCAGGAAGGGGGACTGGAGTCCGTAGCGTCATGGAAGTATACGGCCGCGCTGTTTCTGCTTGGTTTGTTGACCTTGATTGGTGTGGCCTTTGGACTCCATTCGTTTATCGCGGGTCATGAACACACCTTCGGTCTGACTCGTGAGGTACCGTGGGGGCTGCTGATTGCCGCGTATGTTTTCTTCGTTGTCACCTCGACCGGTCTCTGCATCGTGTCATCCATCGGCCATGTGTTTGGCTTTAAGAATTTCACCCCGATAGCCAAAAGGGCGGTGTTCTTGTCGATCGTCACCATTGTCGCCGGTTTCCTCGTCATCGCCTTTGAAATTCAGAATTCCTGGCGGATGCCGGTGGGCAACGTCATCGGCGCCAATCTGACGTCTAACATCTGGTGGATGGGAACGCTGTACGGCGCCTATCTGTTCTTCATGATGATCGAGTTCGTCATGCTGCAGAAAGAGGAGCATCGGAAAGCGACCATGTTCGGGCTGGCCGGCCTGCTGACTGGTGTTGTCGCCCATTCCAATCTCGGCGCCGTTTTTGGTCTGCTGAATGGTCGGGAATTCTGGCATGGTCCCTATATGCCCATTTATTTCATCATTTCAGCGGCCATGTCCGGTTGTGTAGCCATCGTCTTTTTCACATATATGGCATATCGCTTCAATAATTGGCAGATGAGCGAGGACATGAAGAAATCCTTGAGCAGTGTTGCCAAACTCGGGGCGTTGATGATGGCGGTCATTCTGTTCTTCACATCGTGGAAAATGATTGCCGGTATCACCGGTAACCCGCCCGGCAAATACGAAGCCATCATGACCCTGGTGAATGGACCGTATGCGCTGAATTTCTGGGGCGGTGAGATCCTGCTCGGGATGGTGTTGCCGTTTGCCCTTATCCTCGCTGTTCGCGGCGGTAATATGCGCGTCATCTTTGCCGCCTCGGTTGCCGGGATGATCGGTATCTTCTTCATGCGCTACGATCTGGTGATTATCGGTCAATTGATCCCCCATTATCATGGCATGGGACTGGTCGACTATCCGGAGCTCTTCACGTACGTGCCTACTGCCCATGAATGGCTCGTGACGGTTGCCGGCATCGCCTTTTGTCTGCTGCTGTTTCTGATTGGTGAACGTCTGTTCCGGGGACATGTAAGCGAAGCCCATTGAGGCGGTGTCGGGAAAGGTTGTCAACCATGCTCCGCTGGGGACGGGTTCCGTGGAACTGTCCCTGCGGAGGATCACCTTGCCCACCGTGGCTTGGAGGAACGATGAGGCTTAGAAAAAAAGTTGAAGTACAGCCGATTACCGCTGATACACCGGTCTATTCGATCGGCGTGGCTGCCCAGCTGCTCAATGTCCATCCGCGAACCTTGCGGATCTATGAAAACGAAGGATTGGTGAAGCCGTCACGCA
>CAZSOA010000028.1:0-27523 GCA_964608305.1 uncultured Desulfofustis sp.
AAGTGGATATACAGCGGTACACCTGCTTCCCGGGCCTGGGCCCGGGCGAAGGCAATGGAGACGGAGAGCAGGGCGTTGGCGCCAAGGTGACTCTTGTTTGCGGTGCCATCAAGTGCGCATAGGGTGTCGTCAAGTTCTTGCTGGTTTGCAAACGATCTGCCGCGCAAAGCGCTTTGCAGCACCGTGTCGACATTGGCTGCTGCTTGTCGGCAGCCGCGCCCCCGGTACCGCTGCGGTTCGCCGTCACGTAACTCCCATGCTTCGGCGGCGCCCGTCGAGCGCCCGGACGGTACCGAAGCCGTGGCCTGTGCACCGCTGGCAAGTCGGCACGTAGTCTTGATCGTCGGCCAGCCCCGGCTGTCGAGAATCTCCAGGGCGGACAGGTTTGTTATCTCACTCATAGGTAGCTACCAGGGGTGGAAATTGACGGATCAGTTGCATCATACGCAGCGGCGGTTCATCGATCAGTTGCTTGGCCACCATCTTCTGAGCTGCCCGCTGTTCCTCGGTCAGGTATTCCAGCCTCGATTTGCCGGCGACTCGGGCCAGCAGGCAGGCGATGGTGTGGCGGATGCACATCGATTCAAGATCATCTGCCCAGGGGCGATCGATACAGCGGGAGCGATACGTTTGCCAATAGTGTTCAGTTATGGTGATGAACGCGGAGCGGAGTGGTTTTCGAGCATGGGCCTTGCTTAGGAAATGGGCCAGTGAAAAACCGACGTCAAATGCCGGGTCACCAAAATGGATCACTTCATGATCGAGCAAAATCAGCCGGTCGTCATGAATCAGGATGTTTTTCGGACTGTAATCACCGTGGACCAGAGTCCGCCGGCGGTTTCTCGTGTCTGTGGTCAGATTGAACAGGAACGGCGCGGCGTCCGGTAATTGTCGGGCAGCATGATGATAATAGGGATCGAGCCGCAGATGCTCGAAAAAAGAGGTCTCGGCAAATACCGCGGATAACTGCTCCCGCTGATTATATGACTGGTCGTGCAGCAAGGCGAGCATGTGCCCGAAGGCTGCCGCGTGCTGCAACTCGGGGGGGTGTTCGAACAGCAGGTGCTTGTAATTGTAATGCGGTTCGGCAATGGCCGACATGATAAACAGCTGCTGCTCGTGGTCTTCATGAACGAAGGCCGGGACTGCGTCGCTGCCGAGCAGGCGGGCCAGCCAGCGTAAGCCCTCGGCCTCGACATGAATTCGTTTTGGGTCAGCATACCAGTCGGCGGCGACTCTGAGCTTGGCTAACGCCTGTTTGACGACCCAGCCGGTGCCGTCGGTGAAGCTGATTTTGACTGTCCGGTTGGAGACCCCGCCCCGCAGATTGACGCAGACCGGTTGGGGTCGCCCTGCCAGCAGACCGGATACCGTGAGATAGTCGATAAGCTCATGGTGATTCTCGATATCGATCATCTCAGTCGACGTGCTGATAAATCGGTCGTCATATTCGTGCCGGGAGGTACAAGGCGTTGTCCAGCAGCATCTCCGCGGTCCCCGTGTCTTGTCGGCATTCCTCGTCGTGATTGAACTGACTCACAGTACCTGATTGTCAGTCATTCATAAAGTGTTTGTTCCTCGAAAAGATCAAGGTTGCGATACCGGCAGCCCCTGAGAAGTTGGTCGAACAGTCCGTAATGGACCATTGTTGTGGTCAATGTGGCAAGATTTTCCGAACGTATTTTTACCGGAAAAGAAACATCAATGGAGAAGAATCAGCTGGGTGCCGAGGATTCAGTGCGGCCGTAGTAATGAGATGTGGCAGCAGTGGGCGCGTCGCCGAAGGTTCAGCCGGCTTGTCGGGCAAGGCGGCCGGATAAGCCGGTCCGTGGAGCTGATTGATAACCATGAGCGTCGGAGGGTGTTATGGGGTGCGAACAAGTACGGGAAGGCGTTTCGAGTAATGGTGTGTACCTGAATCGGGACCAGCTAACGTTTTTCCGGGATCGCCTGCTGGTCTGGCGGGCCGAACTGGTCAGTGCATCACGGACGGCGATTGCCGGCCTTCAGGAAGGCCAGGGAAGCGCTCCTGATCCGATCGACTGCGGAGCCCTGCAGGCAGGAAAAGAGCGGAACCTGGAGGCAACGAGGCGCTATGAATTGCTCATCACGCGGATCGACCATGCGTTGCGCTGTATCAACCGGGGCACCTATGGATATTGTGAGCTGACCGGCGAACCGATTGGCCTGCAACGACTGCTCGCCTTACCGTTGGCCACTTTGACCGTCGAAGCCCAGGAGCAGCTGGAGCGGTCGCAACGTTCCAGGAATCGGTGATGTCGATCCGCTGCGCGTTTAGGGCAGCTCGGTAATAAATACGAGTTGGTCGTCACGTGACTGGTCGGGGGCAAACCGATAGGCCAGGCGATCAAACCGCACCAGGTGATCAGGCCGGTCGATCCGGTTGACGATCAACCAGTCGACGAACTGCCCGCGGGCCCGTTTGGCATGCAGGGCGATGGTTCTGAGGGCATCGTTTTTTCGCTGTTTGAAGACCACGGTGAGCAACCGCGCCGTGAGACGGTTGCCATCGATTACCCGGGCATATTCCTGTGACGCGCAGTTAACGATCACCGGATCCCGATGGTCGGCCAGTTCACGATTCAATGTATCGGTGACCGCAGTGCTCCAGTAGTCATAGAGACTGGACGATTCGTTCACCGGGATCTTATATGCCATCTCCAACCGATACGGTTGCAGCAGGTCAAGCGGCCTGAGAATGCCATAGAGTCCGGAAAGGATGCGCAGGTGACGATTGGCAAACAGCAGGTCGTCGGCTGCGTAGCGGTGCGGTTGTATGGCAGCGAAGACATCTCCGGTAAAACTTGCCAGGGCGTGACCGGCGTTTTTCCGGTGGTGCGGCAAGGTGAATGCCCGGTAGGCGCTTGCTGTCGCTTGCGCGAGGCGCTCGCTGATGCCCATCAATGAAGCCAGTTGGGATTCGTTACATCCTTGCAGATAGGCGGCAAGGCGCTGTGCATGGTGGTGCAAGGCAGGTTCTGTTGCCGGTACGCCGGTCAGAAGGGTGCGCTGTTGGGTTTTTGACGAGGCGATGATGGTCAGCATGATGGGCGGTTTGGGAAACGGTTGCGTTCAGGAGCGGGTGTCGTGCCGATGCTGTCTTAACGTAGCGATTTAATCGTCGGTTGGCAAGTCGTGTCGGCAAAGGCCCAAGCGGCAGGTCGGGCCTCTGTCGGGTTTGACACGATTGGATCGCCCTGGTAATAATGGCCGACAAGCTGTCTATCCGGCGCAGCGCAACCCGACAGGAGGGCTGACATGACGATGGGCTCCGAGCAATCTCCACCAACCGATAGTCAATCGCTGGCGGATACCATACAGCAGTTGGCGCGTGATGGGAACTTTGCCAAGGCGGATGCCTTGCGGGAGGAACTCGTGCGCTCCCATCCAGCGGCCATTGGCCTGATTGTCGCCACCGGCGAGTTTATCGAGGAAGAAAAAACCAAGCGGCTCGACCCCCAGCACCTTGAACGGTGGGGCCTGCTCTATGATGACCTGAGCGAAGAAGAGACCAACTGCCTGTTCTATTGTCTGAAGGAGGATCGGATACCTCCAGACAAAATGTTGTTTCTGCAAGGGAAGGTCAACAACAGACTGTTCTTTGTGGAGGCCGGAGAGATTGTTTTGTTTTACCGAAAGGATGAGCGGAACGTGGTAATCACCACGGTAGAGCAGGGAGCGATTCTCGGCGAGGATACGGTCTTCGGCATTTCGTTCTGCACGTTTTCAGCGGCTACCCGTTCGACGGTTCAGCTGCGTCATCTCAGTCGTGCAGACATTGCCGGCTGGCCGGATCAGCAGCCGGGACTCTATAACAAATTGAGGGATTTTTGCCGGCGCAGCGGTGTCGCTGAAGCGGCGATCAAGAAGAAGAATCTGGATCGAAGGCGTTTCCCGCGATACCCGTTGACGGCAGTTGCCACCGCGGTGATTCTCGATACATCCGGGAACCGGACTGATTCGTATTTCAAGGGAGCGGTGGTCGATCTGTCCCGTTCCGGCATCTGTTTCTCGATGAAATGCTCGAAGCAGGAAACGGCACGGGCCTTGCTCGGCCGGCAGGTTGATCTCCAGGTGGTGCAGGGGGAAAACGATTCCGAGACATACCGGTTCCGGGGAACGATCGTCAAAGCCTCGTTCTTGTTGCTCAACGACTACCATGTGCATCTGAAGTTCACCGATGTGCTGGACGAGGCGGCTTTTCTTCAGATTCCCTGCGACCGGTCCGCGCCGGCCTAACCGGACGAATGGAAAAGCTTTCGTTTTGCCGGTCTTGATGGTTGCCCTGGAAGAGCCGGTGCTTACCGTATGACTGTTGCCATCGGGTACCACACGGTTCGGTACCGAGCGGGGAGGTGGCAGCTGTTCGGGGGCGGCGGGGTGACCGGCGATGCGGGCGCACTCCTGGATATCCCAGTTCTGGTGAGAAAAACTCAAGAAGGAGGTCCTATGGCGGCGGAAGCACGGGTTACAGTCACGCAAGTCAATGATTCGGCATCGCGATGCCAGGCACGGGATTTTGAAATTCACTGCGATCGGCCCGAAGCGAAAGGCGGTAAGAACCTTGGCCCGATGGGCGGCGAGTTGTTTCTGTTCGGTCTGGGTGGCTGCTTTATGAGCAATCTGTTGGCGGCGATCAAGGCGAGGTCGGCTGCCATCGAAAACGTTGCGCTGACCATTACCGGTGTTCAGGATGGTACGCCGACTCGTTTTACCGAGATCACCATGCGGGTTTCGGCACGGTGCGACGACCGCGCCGATCTGGAAAAAATGATTGTTATTGCCGAACGCAGCTGCATTGTCGCCAACACCTTGAAACACGCCGTCCGGTTGCATATCGAAATCGCCTGACAGGGGGACGGCCGCCGCACGGCGTGTCCCCTACACAACCCTCAGCGGGGAAACTACAGGACATCCCCCGGACCACCTGCGTTTGCTTCGTCGTTATCAGGCGCGGTGACTCCGCCGGGATGCTGTTTGGGGGCCTTGTGTGGTTGACCTGATGATCGTCGCTCCAGCGAACTGAGCGGACTCTGGTCTGACACGTCATTGGGCAAACCGGTTGCGGTAAAAATCGTTTTTATCATCAATAGATCAGCTGGTTGAATTCTGCTGATTCTGTTTCCGGCTGCTGCGCGCCGATAATTCGGAAGAGAACATAACCTCCGTCGCGAGCCAGTTCCTCAGTGCCGATCCCGGCAGTCTGAAGGCGCTGAAGGTAGTAGGATGTGGTGATGCCGACGACGTGGCCGGGACGGAGGAATAATTCCGGAATCTCTGCGAAGTCACGTTCCGCCCGCCGCACGGTGAAGCGCTCGGCAACGAAATTGATGCTCGGGCGACCATCAACGACAAAGACCACGACGGTTCCATCAGGCGGGGTTAGCTCTGCAGCCTGGCGTGCGATGCGGGCGAGCGGGGCATTCATCAGTCGGTCGTAGAGCGGGATGCCGAGATGGAAAAAGGCGGTACCGGTGATCAGCGCAGTCAGGACAAGGGTTTCAAAAATCCGCCGGCGCTGGGTGATGCCTCGTATCTTGACCAGCAGATAACCGGCGAGCAGAAACGACGCGGCAATCAACCATGGGCTTAGTCCGAGGCCGACCGGCTCAGCAAGGATCGGCGCCTTGCGGGCATCTTTGCCGAGCAGTTCATTCAGGTAGGGAAAAAGCAGTGGCAGTGCGGCGATCAGGAGACCGATGGCGGCCATGAGCAGTGCGGCAGACCAAGCCGCTGCCCGCCAGCTTCGTGATCCGGCGGCGGCTTTATCGTCGAACAATACTGCCAGCAGCAGGGACAGCCCGGGAAGTGCCGGCAGGATGTAGTTGGGCAATTTGGTCGCGGCGATGGAAAAAAAGACCAGAACCAGGGCGGAAAAAATTGCAAACAGCCTCAGGAAACGGTGTGCCGGTTGCCGACGATCGGTCAGTGGTGCGCTGAGTACGGCGTGGGGTAGATAGGCGCACCAGGGCAGAAAGCCGATCGCAAGGACGATCACGTAAAAATAAAACGGACCGGAATGGCCTTCCATCGGCGCCGAGAACCGGCCGAGGTGGTGTTTGACAAAAAGCTCTTGCATAAACGAAAAACCGCCTGGATGAACGAATCCGAGCACCAGATACCAGGAAAAACCAACCAGAGCGATAATCGCTGCGCCGGGCAGCAGCCAGTGCTTCTGCAGCAGGATACCGGGGCGTCTGATCGACAGCAGATAGATCAGCGCCGTCAACAGCGGGAACAATGCGCCGATGATTCCTTTGGCGAGCATTGCCAACCCGGCGAACAGACAGCCGAGCCAGAACAGCGCTGTGCCGCCTTGCTGCCGAAGCGCCCGTTCGACACCGTGCCAGGATACAACGAGGCAGAGGGTGAGCAACAGCGTGAGCGGCATGTCGGTCATCGCCACTCGGGAGAGATAGGTAAAAATAAGTGTACTGCCGAGCACAAGGGAGGCCTGAAAGGCGATCCGGTCGCCGAGCGGCCCGCGGGCACCGAAGTAGAGGACGAGGATGGTGAGCAGCCCGCAGGCGGCATTGAAGACACGCGCTCCCCAGGCGTTCACGCCAAACAGGTGATACCCGCTCATCTGCAACCAATAGAGCAGGGGCGGCTTTTCAAAGAAATCGGTGCCGTTGTACGTCGGCAGAAGCGGTTGGCCGGCCCGATACATTTCCCGTGCCACCTCGGCATAGATTCCTTCGTCATAGTCGATGATCACCGGGTCGCCCAGTCCGGCACCATAGAAAATCGAAAAAACGATAAGCAAAACGGTTGGGTAGAGTAATCGGAGTATTCCTTGCATCTGCTACGGCCTCCGCAAATGTCTGCGATAACGCCGTCCGATGCGCCACAGCTCAAGTGGAATCTTCGGTAGATAGCCGGCGGTTATCTTGGTCTGGCCGACATCGGTCCAGGTACTGAGCGGGTATTCATAGACGATACGCATGGTTTCCTGTCGACCGACCAGACCGATGGTGCGGGCGAAGAGTTCGACATCGAAGAGCCAGCGTGAAGAGAACGGTTCGGCAAAAAGCTGGCCGGCCAGTTCCCGGTCGAGCAGTTTGGCGCCGCATTGGCTGTCGTACAACGGCAAACCGAGGAGCAGGCTGACGGCAGTGGCGACTATCCGGCCGGGATAGTGACGATACCAGCGTCGATCGATGGTGGCGCCCAGTCGCTGGATGCGTGCGCCGGTGACCATGCGGATAGCGGGGAGATGATCGAATACAGCAAGAAAGTCGTCAAGTGCGGTGAGCGGTGTCGCCAGATCGGCATCGAAAAAACCTACATGATCGAAGGGTTGTTGTAGGCCGTGCAGAATGCCGCACCGCACCGCCTCGCCTTTGCCTTGATTGTCAGGTAAGGACAGCAGGGACATGCGTTTCGGGTAATGGCCCACGAACTCCGCGGTGATAGCCGCCGTCTGATCGGTAGAGGCATCGTCGACGAAGAGCAGATGGGTGTCTGAGCGCGCTGCCAGGTGTGCGCAAAACGGTTCTGTGCGCAGCCGTCCGGCTTCGTTGTAGCACGGAATGACGATGAGGATCACGCGGCAGCTCCTGTTGCGGTAAAAGGTACAAGCACCAAGAAATCGGCGACGATGACGGTTAGCCGCAGACCATATAGGAAACCGCCGGGAAGCGCAACCATTTCGCTGTGTCGGCAGCACATCCTGGCGACCGAGAAATCTGCTTGCATGCCGCTTTGGAATAAGGTAGTGCACATCAGCACTCGTTCGTTCCGGAGATCACCGTATGTTTCTTGTGAAGGCTGCGACAAAAAAGGTGTTACCCCATCATCTGCTGTTGGCGGCGATCGCTTGTGCCGCCGCTGCCGTGCTGACCCTGCTGCTCCCCTACGAAATTGCCTTGGTCAAGTTCGTGTCAGCTCACCGCGCCAATTGGTTCGTCGAGTTGATGGGCGACTCTCTCTTTGAACTGGAACAGCCCGGCGGAGGCGATCTGCTGGTGATCTTCCTGATCATCTCCAGTGTTCTCTACCTCATGTCGAGCCTTGTGGACAGCAACTGTTCGCGGTTGCCGCCGGTTGCACGATTGCAGCAGGTGCTGTTGGCCAAACCGAAGATCTGCGCCGCTTTGCGCCGCCATCGGCTGCGGCTCGAGTTTCTCGTGATCTCGTCGTTTTGCTGCTCTATCCTGATGGTCAAGACCCTGAAGTGGATCATGGCCAGGCCCCGGCCGAAGCTGGTCCTTTTCGGTAACGAGTCGTTTTCGAACTGGTTTGAGTTCGGCCCGTTTTTCCTCGACGGCGGCCTGTATCGTGCCAGTTTTCCGAGCGGCCATGCCGCATTGGCGGTAACGCTGCTCGGACTGGCCTATCTGCTTATATTCAGCTTCCCCGAACAGCGGCGCCGCCGGGGTGGTTTGGTGCTCTTGGTTGCCGTCCTGCTTTTTGCCGGTGCCATGGCCACCGCTCGAGTGATGAGCATTGCCCATTGGCCGTCCGATGTGTTTTTTTCAATCTTTGCCGGCTGGATGCTCATCCATTGTCTGTTTTTCTATGGCTTGCGCGTGGTTGACTGGCAACAGGGAGATTATCGCTACCGTGGCGACGATTGGCAGCCACCAGCCTGGCGTGCGGTGTGGATCTGCTGGTATCTCAGCTTGGGCTGCCTGGCACTGGTAATAGTTGTGGTCGGGGTCAGGCATTTATTCTACGACCGTTGGCCCTGGCTTGCTTTCTTCAGTTGCGCAGCGTTACCGTTATTGTTTTACGCCCTGCGGCAGACAGCCGATATGGGATTGTTCCGCAAGAATAACTGACGCGGATGCGGCAGCTAGACCGTTGCCGCGATGAGCGCAATCGGGATGCGTCCGCGCGGATTGAGCCCGGCCATGCGACCATAGCGCAGATTCAACTCGGCCAGGCGGTTGTTGAAACGATCGAGAAAAAACAACTCTTCATGGGAGAATTGATAGGTGTCCGCAAAGTTGAGAGGGCATGCGGAGACCTCGATGCTGCCGGATGTTTCGTCCACATAGCCGATCGGCAGGCCCTGGGTCCGGCAAATGATAGGCCGGTGTGGATAGACGATACACCGGTCATCGACGAGCAATCGGCAGGAGGATCCGGTGTTCGGTACGATCTCCGCCCGATTTCGCAAGGCTTCGCGCAGCATGGCGGCTTCCAGAGGAAGCACCCGGAATGGAATGCAGCATGATGAGCAGCCGGGCCGGCAGTGCAAGGTGTCGGCAAAGCGGGCCAGGCTCAACTGGCGGACGGCCGTGTCGATTTCAGCCACAAGGCGGCGATATTCGGCAGCGAGAGAAAGATCGGGAGCGGGGAGCGGGCTTCGTGACATAGTTCCGGGTGGCCGTGAGACGTTCGTAATGAAAGCACGTGTTCGACCTTCATTGTACCCGTTTTTCGTCAGGGTTCAAAGATGGAACTGCGAACAACCCACGAGAGGAGCGCCGGCCGATCAGGTGGCGAGAGGGGAGACTTCGATGGTGCAGATCTTTATCGTTACGACCACCGATGCCGGACGCCGCCTTGACCAATTCCTCGGCGAACAGCTCGCCGATGTCTCGCGGAGCATCGTGCGTCGTTTGATCGATATCGGAGGTGTTCATGTGGACGGCCGCCGGGCGCGGAAAAACGGCCTGCTGGTTGCGGCTGGGCAGCGAATCGAGGTGCATCGTGACCGGGCGCCGCTTGAACCGTTTCGTCTGCTGCCCGAGCACATTGTTTTTCAAGATGCCTATCTGCTGGCGATTAATAAGCCTGCCGGCATCGACACTCAGCCGACGCCGGCTCGCTACAAAGGGACGCTCTGGGAGGCGGTTCAGGTATGGCTCGACCGTGACCGGCGTTTCGGGCGGAGACTGGAGATCGGCATGGTCCAACGCCTGGATCGGGACACCAGCGGGGTGATCGTCTTCTCGATCCATCCTCGGGCGCATGGTTCTTTGAGCGATCAGTTTCGCGCCCGGCAGGTGCGCAAGTTTTATCTGGCCCTGGTGTCCGGCGTGCCGACGCCGCCGTCGGGGGTGTTCACCAGCCCGCTTGTCCGTGACCGGCGGGCCAACCGCGTCAAAACGGTCGAGACGGGCGGTCGGCACGCTGAGACCCGCTATCGCGTGTTGCAGGAATGGACGTCTTCCAGCCTCGTGCTTGTCGAATTGGTGACCGGCCGTACCCACCAGATCCGTGCTCACTTCGCCGCGGCGGGATACCCGCTGCTGGGAGATGTCCGTTACGGTGGGCCTGCCGTACACGAGCATGCCGCTTCTGCCGGGCATCGACTGCATGCCTGGCGTCTCCGGCTGCAGCACCCGCACAGCGGCGAGCTGTTTACCCTGTGTGCACCGCCGCCGACACCCATGACCTGGCCGATTCTCGAATCCGTCGGTGAAGATCCCGGGATGCTGTTTGGTCTCAGTTCTTGAAACTGTGGATCGGCGCCGGGATTCTGCCGCCCCAGCCGATAAAGCGGCTTGATTTCCCGACGTTCCTAACGGCCATGATCGGGCTGGCGCCGAACAGGCCGCCGAAACTCACCATCTCGCCCGCCTCTTTGCCCGGGACCGGGATGATCCGGGCGGCGGTGGTTTTGTTGTTGATCATGCCGATGGCCATCTCGTCGGCGATAATAGCGGCAATGGTGTCGGCGTCGACGGACCCGGGAATGGCCACCATGTCAAGGCCCACTGAGCAGACACAGGTCATCGCCTCGAGTTTTTCAAGGCAGAGTTCCTCTTTACCGACGGCTTCGGCCAGCAACGCGTCCTCCATCACCGGGATGAAGGCGCCGCTGAGGCCACCGACCGACTTTGATGCGAACAGCCCGCCTTTTTTCACGGCATCGTTGAGCATAGCCAAAATCGCGGTTGATCCGGGGGCGCCAATGGCATCGACACCGAGGATATGCAGGATCTCGCCGACACTGTCGCCGATGGTCGGCGTCGGAGCCAGTGACAGGTCGACCACGCCGAAGGCTACCCCAAGCTTCTCCGAGACCTGTCGGCCGACCAGTTCTCCGCACCGGGTGACCCGAAAGGTGGTTTGTTTAATCTCTTCGGCAATCTCGTCGAGACCCAACCGGGCGCCGTTGCCGTTGCGGCTGTTGATCAGCCGCTCCAGCGCCCGGGCAATAACGCCGGGACCCGAGACACCGATATTGAGCACCGTATCGGCTTCTTCGATGCCGTGGATCGCTCCGGCCATAAAAGGGTTATCCCCCGGCTGATTGCAGAAGATGACGAACTTGGCGGCACCGAACCCGTTTTCACTGCTGGTCCGGTCGGCAATGTCTTTGACGGTTCTGCCGAGCATCGCCAGTGCATCCATGTTGATTCCCTTCTGGGATGAGGCGATGTTGATCGATGCACAGACCTTTTTCGAGGAGGCTAGTGCCTCGGGCAACGACAGGATGTATTCCCGGTCGGTGTGCGTCATGCCTTTTTCCACCTGAGCGGAGAAGCCGCCGAGAATGTCGACGCCGACGGCATCGGCGGCCCGGTCCAGTGAACAGGCCAGTTCGATAAAACCGTCGCGGTTAAAACCGGCGCCGACAAAGGCGATGGGGGTAATGGCAATGCGCTTGTTGACGACCGGTATTCCGAGTCGGCGTGATACCTGGTTACAGGTTGCAACGAATGTCCCGGCCCGATCCATGATCCGGTCTTCAATGGCCCGGCAGGTCTCCGCCACCGTTGCCGCCCGGCAATCGAGCAGGTTGATGCCCATGGTCACGGTGCGGACATCGAGGTTTTCTTTCTGGATCATCTCAACGGTAGCGAGAATATGATCGGAACGGAGCATGGATTAAATCCTCGGTTGAACTGTTTACAAAAAACGTAAAAGCGGTGGTTAAAACGGAATTTCGTTGGTCACTTTGAACAGATCGTGGTGCTGCATCACTACCTGCAGGCCGCTCTGTGCCGCCGCTTCGTCGAGGGCTGAGCGAACCGCGGCGAGGCTCGCCACCCGGCTCAGGTCAAGCTGCAGGATCATCGTGTAGGTGTCTGCCGTTCGGGTTGTGGCCAGATCGAGGATATTGATGTTGTGCCGATAGCAGAACGAGCTGATCCCATGCACCAGTCCTTTTTTGTTTTGCCCCTGGGCGGTCATGATATAGGTCTCTTCCGGCGGACTGTTTGTGAGGCGGGAATCCGGGCTGGCGATTGCCCTGATGATGGTGTCGAACCGGGTTGGGCTGTCGATGGCAGCGATTCGGGCCCGCACATCGGCGGCGGTGACGGTGTCGTCAAAGGAGGCGATCATGATCATAGTCAGATAACCGCGGAGGATGGACTGATTCAACTCAGCCAAGTCGCCGCCGAGTTCGTAGACAGCTCCGGTAATATCGGCAATGATGCCCGGGCGATCCTCCGACATGACCGATACGATATAATGATTGCTCATGGTGTGGTTATCCGGTGTGGGGAAAGAAGAAACGGCATGGGTGCCGATTAGGGGATTATGCATATACTATAGACCGGTGGCTGATGGCACGCTTTTTTTGCCGGTTCATGCCCGCCGTTGATGCGGCCGATTAGCGGTGCAGGCCAGCGGCATAGTGCTTGACCCGGGCAAAAACCTCGTCCAGGTCGAAGCATTGTATCCGGCGATTCACGACGACCGGCCGGCCATCGATAATAACGGTCTGCACATCGCTTCCGGCGGCTGCATAGACGATTAGATCACGGTTGTACAGCGGTGTCAGGTGGGGTTGTCTGCAGTCGATGAGCACCAGGTCGGCCGGTGCTCCCGGCGTAATCCTGCCCTGATCGGGCAGGCCGCCGATAGCCCGGGCGCCGTCCACGGTAGCACAGCGAAGAACGGCGCCGGCCGGTAGGGCAGTGGCATTGAGCGGCACTGCCTTCTGGATCTTTGCCAGGATATCCATCTCACGAAACAGATCCAGGCTGTTGTTCGAAGCGCATCCGTCGGTACCGATACCCACCGGGATATTGCGGGCAAGCAGGTCGGTGATCCGGGCAATACCGGCTGCCAGCTTCAGATTGCTCTGCGGGCAGGTGACAACCGAGGCACCGCTGGCAGCAAGGATCGCCAGATCGTCATCGGCAAGCCAGGTGGCGTGCACCAGGGTGCAGTTCTCATCGAGAATTCTGAGATTGGCCAGGTGACGCAGGGGGGTTTCCCCCTGGGGATCGATGATTGTCTGCTGTTCGTCCCTGGTCTCTGCAAGATGGATGAAGAACCTGATGGAATGTTTGTCGGCAAGCGCCTTGGCACGGCGAAGGGTGTGCGGTGAGCAGGTATAGGGTGCATGGGCGAAGACACCCGGACGGATGCGGGTCGACCGGTCCTTCCAGCGCTCGGCGAAGGCGCTGACCGTCGCGATGTTGTCGGCGGGATCGGGAACGCTGGGCACCGGGAAATCGACAATTCCATGGGCGACGACGGCGCGCATCCCGGCGTCGTCAAGAGCCTGGGCAGCCCGGTCGGAAAAGAAATAGCCGTCGGCCACGGTGGTGGTCCCGGATAACAGCATTTCCGCAGCGGCCAGCAAAGTACACCAATAGACCATATCGGGGCTGACGTGAACTGCCTCGGCAGGGAAAATATGATCATGCAGCCAGGAGGATAGCTCCAGGTCGTCGGCCAAACCGCGAAACAAGGTCATGGCGCAGTGGTTGTGGCCGTTCACCAGTCCTGGGATGAGCAGCATACCGGCAGCGTCGATGACCGGCAGGTGGCCGCCGTCAAGGCAGGTCGACATCGGCCCGATCGAGACGATGCGTCCCCGGCGGATCTCCACATAATGCAGCAGTGTCGACAGGGCCGCATGCGCGGCGAACAGTCGACAATTGATGAGCAGCAGGTCGTGGGCCATGAAGCGTGAGTTGAGAACAGAGGGACCGGGGACGTTTCCGGTTGAATCGTCTCTGGCAGGCGATTATAAGATGACGGATGTGAAATAGAAAGACGAAAAACCTCGCGGGCCGGATTTCCGTTCCCGTATCCTTGAAGACGGCCGGTCGCCTGGTTGTGAGTTCCAGGGCCAGGCGGCGCCAGGAGTGCAGTGATGCGAAAAAAACAATTTGTCGAGGATCTGGTTGACGGGGACCAGCTTGACGATCTTTTTTTGGTGAAAATTTGCCGACGCGGAGAAACACGAGCCGGCAAGCCTTACCTGCGGCTTGGCCTTGCCGATCGAAGTGGCGAGATCGGCGGCCCCGCCTGGGAGAATGCCGAGGCACTTGAACCGATCTGTGCAGTGGGTGCGATCGTCCGGGTGAGCGGTCAGGTCCAGACTTATGACGGCCGCCTGCAAATACAGGTCAAAGACGTGGTGCCCGCTGAAGACGGTTCGTGGGAGCCTGACGATTTTTTTGCTACCAGCCTGCGTGATCGCTCGGTGATGCAGGAAGAACTCGAACAGGTGATCAGCGGGGTCCGCCTGCCGCATCTTCGCACGCTGCTCAAGCGGATCTTCGGCGATGGTCGAACAGGCCCTTTATTTCAGGAGGCTCCGGCTGCAAAAGGAATTCACCACGCCTATCTTGGCGGACTGCTCGAACATTCCCTGTCGATGGCCCGGGTCGCTGGTGCGCTGGCTGATCATTATGCGGGTATTGATCGGGATCTGCTCGTCACCGGCGCGTTGCTGCATGATATCGGCAAGGTAGAAGAGCTGATCATCTCCTCCGGGGTGATTGACTATACCGACGCTGGTCGTCTCAAAGGGCATCTGCTGATCGGTTGCGAAATGATTGGCCGGGTAGCGCGGGAGATCGAAGGGTTTCCCGATGAGTTGCTGACCCATCTGCAGCATCTGGTGCTCAGTCACCACGGTCGCCTTGAGTTCGGATCGCCGGTTGTGCCGATGACTGCCGAGGCATTGTTGCTCAGTTTTATCGATGACATGGATGCAAAGATGAATCTCGTCGAACAGCTCAGCCGAAAAGTCAAAGCGGAAACACCGCAATGGAGCGAATATCAGCGGAGCCTGGAGCGGTTTCTGTTGCTCAGGCCGCTTGGCAATGATCGGCGGCGAGACCCGGATGGGGTGGATCGGGATAGTTCGATTCGGCAACCACGCTTGTTTTAACAGGGGTATCGGCGCATGGGCGGTAACAGCCTGTCTTTCTCGACGCTCCTCGGTCAGGAGCAAGCCAAGCAGGTATGGAAACGAATAGTTACCTCTGACCGGCTCGGGCATGCCTACCTGTTTCGTGGTCCCGATGGGGTCGGTAAACGGTTGTGTGCACGGCTCGTTGCAGCTCGACTCAATTGCCTGCAGCCGGCGGGCTGGGAGGCCTGCGGCGCATGCCTGTCGTGTCGGAAGTTTCTTTCAGGAAACCATCCCGATTTCAGCGTCATCAGTCCGGAAGGGGTGGGTATTAAGATCGATCGAATCAGAGAAGTGTGTCGATCCCTTTCTTATCCGCCCTACGAGTCCTCGATTCGAGTCGTCGTGCTCGAAGATGTCCACACCATGCGTAGTGAGGCGGCCAACAGCCTGCTCAAAACCCTTGAGGAACCCCCCGCGCAGAACCTGCTCATCCTTACCGCTGAAGCAAGCCAGGCGCTGCTGCCGACCATTCTTTCCCGCTGCCAGCTGATCCCTTTTTATGGGTTGAGCGATGATCAGGTCCGTGATCTGCTGCGTATGCGTCTGCCTGAGCTGGGCGAGGAACAGGTGGCGGCGCTGGCGGCGGTGGCCGACGGCAGCCCGGGACGGGCACTGACCATCAATGAGACCGATATCCTTGCAATCTGGCGGGAGGTGCAGGTGGTACTCGGCGATGCCGGCGCGACCGTTTCCGCCTCCGTTTCGGCGGTGCTTCAGACGGCCGAGCGTATCGCCGCGCTGAAAGAACATACGCCGCTGCTGCTTGGTCTGCTGCGTCGCCGGGTGCGTGACGATTTGGCCAATCAGGATCGACGCTTGGGCGGGGGCGAGTTCGAACGGCTGAGAGCCCGTCTGGCCGCCATCGACCATGCTGAACGATGTCTTTCCCGGAATTGCAACCGGACCTTGACCGCCGAAGTATTGCTTTTTGATTTACAACCGTCTGCCCCTCAGGTATCGTTACAGGTTCGGCAGCTATAACGGCCTAACGCCGATCTCAGCGGTTTGAAACTCATGACTCAGCACGAAGCACTGCCAGAAAACATACCTGCAGCGGGCGGATCGCCCGACGAGACACCTCTTTCTTTTTACCGGATCAGATTTCGCGACGACGGTCAGGAATTCACCGCATCCGCCGGCCTGCATGATCTGAGGCGTACCGAGTCGGTCATGGTGAAAACCGATCACGGTCTTGAACCGGCCCGGGTCTATGGCCCGGCGCCGATCTGTTGTCCGGCGGGTATGGCCTGCAAGGTCTCTTGCGAAATTTCCCGGCGGCCCACCGCCGACGAAGAGAGTCGATTTGCCAATCTTGCAACGCAGGAAGAGGAAGCCTTTGGTGTTTGTGAGCGGCTGATCGAAAGGCATGAGCTGGTGATGCGTCTGATCAACGTTGAAAAATTTTTCAACGGCAGCAAAATGATATTTTACTTCACTGCCGATAATCGGGTCGATTTTCGCGGCTTGGTTAAAGATCTGGTACAGGAGTTCAGGACTCGGGTGGAAATGCGCCAGGTTGGTGTCCGCCATGAGACGAAGATGATCGGCGGCGTCGGTATCTGCGGTCGCGAACTCTGTTGTTCGTCGTTTATGAAGAAATTCGATTCGGTGTCGATCAAGATGGCCAAGGAGCAGGATTTGCCGCTCAATCCGGCGAAAATCTCCGGGGTCTGCAATCGATTGCTGTGCTGCCTGACGTATGAATATGACACGTACCGTCGGCAACGCAAAGGAATGCCGAAGGTCGGCCGGAAGATCAGGATCGGCAATGAAATTTACCGGGTGAAACGACAGAACCCCCTGCAGCAGACCCTGGTTGTCGGCACCTCCGATGGCGAAGAGAAGCTGGTGGCCAAAACCGAATGGTCGACCGGCGAGGTGCTGCAGGTGGAGAAGACCATGAAGAAAAACGGTCGGAAAACGCCGACCGGAGCGGCGGCGGCAGGAGCCGGCGAAGATCCGGCCGACGGTGGGAGTAAAACATGACCACCTATATCACTACCCCGATTTATTACGTCAACGCCCAACCGCATCTCGGGCATGCGTATACCACCATTGTTGCCGACACCTACAGCCGTTTTCGCCGGCTGTGCGGTGACGAGGTTCGGTTCCAGACCGGTACCGATGAACATGGCGATAAGATCGTCGAGGCCGCTGCCCGGGAGAATCTCGAGCCACGGGCCTACGTCGATCGGATCGCGGAACAGTTTCGGCAGACCTGGCCGCTGTTGGATATTCGGTACGATCGGTTCATCAGGACCACCGAAGAAGACCATATTCGAACGGTTCGAGCCATCCTGCAGAAGGTCTATGATGCCGGCGATATCTACTTCGACCAGTATTCGGGTCTCTACTGTACCGGTTGCGAGCGCTTTCTGACGGAACGGGAACTGGCGGACGGGAAATGTCCCGATCATCTCGTGGCACCGAAGGAGATTACCGAGGCGAATTATTTTTTCAAGATGTCGCGGTATCAGCAGCAGCTGATCGACCACATCCAGGCT
The DNA here is from genome assembly GCA_964608305.1 of uncultured Desulfofustis sp. Lineage (GTDB taxonomy): Bacteria > Desulfobacterota > Desulfobulbia > Desulfobulbales > Desulfocapsaceae > Desulfofustis. The sequence continues at coordinate 17,590 of CAZSOA010000028.1, forward strand.
CATCCGGAATTCATCACACCGGAGCGGTATCGCAATGAAGTCCTCTCGTTTCTCAGTGAGCCGCTTGAGGATCTCTGCATCTCCCGGCCGACCAGCCGACTGACCTGGGGCATCCGGTTGCCGTTTGATGACCGGTTCGTCACCTATGTCTGGTTCGATGCCCTGATCAATTACCTGACCGGTATCGGCTATCCGGACGGCACGGATTATCCGCGTTTCTGGAGTGGCGCCGAGCATTTGATCGCCAAGGATATCCTCAAGCCTCATGCCATCTACTGGCCGACCATGCTGCTGGCAGCCGGTGTACCGCTTTATCGTAAGCTGCATGTGCATGGTTATTGGAATGTGGAAAATACGAAGATGTCGAAAAGCCTCGGCAATGTCATCCGTCCGGCCCAACTGGTTGAGATGTATGGTATTGATACGCTGCGCTATTTTCTGCTGCGGGAGATGGCATTCGGGCTGGATGCGTCGTTTAGCGGTGAGGCCATCATTGCCCGGAGAAATGCCGATCTCGCCAATGATCTCGGCAACCTGTTCAGCCGCAGCCTGAGCATGATCGTCAAATATAATGACGGTCGGATTCCCGGTGCTGCGGTTGACGGTCCCGGTGATCGTGAACTGCGTCAACAGGCGGAGCAGATGATTGCCGAGTATCGACGACAGTTCGACGGTTTCGCTTTTCATCGCGGCCTCCAGGCCGTCTGGGAATTTGTCGGCGCGGCCAATCGCTATATCGTCAAGAACGAACCGTGGTCGCTGGCCAAACAGGACGACCAGCAACCACGTTTGGCAACGGTCCTCTATCACTGCGCTGAAAGCCTGCGGCTGCTGGCACTCGTTTTACAACCAATCATGCCCCTGACCGCGGCAAAGATGCGGCACTCTCTGGGTATTGACGAAACGGCGACGATGATGCAGACGCTTGCCGCCGGCGCCGTCTGGGGCATGATTGCACCGGGAACGCAGGTCGCCCGCGACGAGTCGCTCTTTCCTCGCGTCGAAGCAGAAAAAGAAGCAGCTGCCGGCGAGCGGCCTGCCGAGGAAGCACCTTCGCAGCCGAAACGACGGGCCCAAGCTGGCGCCGCGGAAGCAGCGCTGCTTGACGTGGCACATTTCCAGCAACTCGATCTGCGTGCGGCCAAGGTCATCGCCGCCGAGCGGGTTCCCAAATCGGATCGATTGCTCAAACTGACCGTGTGCGCTCCGGAGGAGCGGACCGTTGTTGCCGGTGTAGCCCGTTCCTACGCGCGGGAGGAGGTGGTTGGCCTGACGGTCCTGGTGGTCGCCAACCTGAAACCTGCTAAGTTGATGGGGATTGTTTCCCAGGGAATGGTATTGACGGCACAAGAGCGGCGTGATGACGGCGGTGAACGCTTCACCCTGGTCACCATTGCCGGAGAAGTGGCACCAGGCGCGAAGGTGACGTGAAAAGAGAGGACGGTTATGTATGTTGCGGGTAATTTTTTGGCGGCGATAGCCGGGATCGTCGATTTTCTGCTGACGGTTTATATGTGGATCATTATCGGCCGGGCGGTCATTTCCTGGGTCAATGCCGATCCGTACAATCCGATTGTTCGCTTTCTTTACGAGGTGACGGAACCGCTGCTCGGGCGGATCAGGCGGCTGCTGCCGGTCAGTTTTGGCGGACTGGACCTGTCACCGGTCATTTTGATTATCCTCATTATGTTTTTGCAGAGCTTTCTTGTCCCGACCCTGAGACAGATGGCGCATGGCCTCGGGTAACCGGGACGGAACCGTTATTGGAGCAAAGGGAGGCCGACTATGGCAATCACTCCGCAGGCAATCAAAGATCAGGAATTTCAGACACGGTTCAGGGGCTACGATACGGTCGAAGTAAAGGCCTACCTGGAGTTGATTGCCGAAGAGTTCTTCGAGCTTCTGGAAAAGATTCGCCAACAAGAAGAACTCAATGGTGAATCGGCTCGGCAGAAAGAACTGGCCGAAGAGGTTGCCGGACGTCTCGAGGCCGATCTTGAGGCGGCGCAAAGAACTATCGACGAGCTTCGTGCTGCCATGGCCGGACGGGACGCCAGAGAGGCTGAGCTCAGCAAAGAGTTGGAAGAACTGCAGACGGCACTGGCCGATTTCGATCAGGAGCGCAAGGAACTTGAGGAGGAACTCAGCGAGGCCGAGGAACGGGTCTCGGATCGGGACGACCAGGTGCGAACGAGCCGCCTGGAGATCGATAACCTTCGTAGTAAGGTGGCGCTATTCGAAGAACAGATCCGCGAGTTGAAGAAAGAAGAGGTCGATTTTAAGCGGACCATTGTCGTTGCGCAGCGCTTCGCCGACGACCTGATGGAAAAGACGCGGGAAGAAACCGAGGAACTGCTGCGCCAGAGCGAAGAACGTGCTCAGGAGATGCTGCGTGTCAGTGAAGAAAAAAGCGCTCGGGCACTGCAACTCGCCCGCGACGAAATTGAGCGGTTGCGGAGCGAGGCCTACGCGGAGTTATCCAAGCTCCCTGAGGAGATCGAGCGGTTGCGCCGGCAACGCCGTCAGGCGCGTGATGAATTGCAGGCCACGCTGACCCGTCATCTGGAGGACTTGGAGTCGTTTTCGATGATCGATGAAGACGTCGTGCAGTATAATTATGACGATTTATTTCAGAAGATCGAATTTTTTGAAGCAGAGGAGACAGAGACGGATGGTGAACTCGACGGGCTGTCTCTTGACCTGCCGTTGTCGGGAGACGAAGAATCTGACAACGACGAAGCGGACGATTTGCGAAAAAAACTGGAAGCGGGGGGGATCGCCTATCTGAGCGATGGTGATTGATGAGCAGTCCCGTCGGCCGGACCAAAGACGGCAAGACGATCCTGCGCGTTCATGTGCAGCCGCGATCGGCCAGGAATTGTTGTCGGGGCATCCACGCCGATGCCCTGAAAGTCGCAATTACCGCACCGCCGGTGGATGGCAAGGCCAACCAGGAGGTTGTCGATTACCTTGCCGAGTTGCTGGATGTCCGGCGCCGCGATATCGAGCTGGTCTCCGGCGCCACCTCCCGGAAAAAGGTATTCTGGGTGACGACGTTGTCGTCTGCAACAGTGCTGGAAAAGATAGATGCAGCACTGCAGACGGAGCGGTAACCGCCGGCGCGAAACGGATGGAGGGGTGATCCATGGGAGAAAGGGGCAGCGATATTGTGTCCGGCCGGTTGATCATCGGTAACTGGAAATGTGGTAAAACCCTGGATCAGGCCCTTTCCTGGCTGGAATCGTTTGCCAAGGGGTACCAGCCGTTCGATGATGTACAGATAGTCATTGCGCCGCCGCTTATCTGGCTGGTGCCTTTGGCTGAGCGACTCCGGGAGTTGGCATTGCCCCGGGTCGGCTTGGCCGCGCAGGATGTCTCACCGTTCCCCCGGGGGAATTATACCGGCGCCGTGGCTGCCGATATGATCAAGGGGTATGCAGACTCTGTTATCATCGGTCATGCAGAGCGTCGCCGCTATTTTCATGAAACTTCCCAGGACGCAATCAATAAAGCGCATGAGGCGGCCGATGCAGGTCTCCGGCCAATCATCTGCGTCGATACCGACTATGCGATGTCGCAGCTGACCCCCCTTGGTGACCTGGACTGTGAACAGCTGGTTATCGCCTATTGTCCGGCGACGGCAATGCGCTATCGTGAGCCGGAGCGTGCCGAGACGGTAACGGAAGCAGTTCGTTTCATTGCCGAGATTCATCCGGCGCGGCCGATCATCTACGGTGGCGCAATCAACCCGGGCAATGCTGAGGCCTACCTGCAGATAGCGGGAGTGTCGGGGTTGTTTGTCGGCGCTGCAAGTCTTGACCCGGCCGGTTTCCTCGATATTTGCCGGCGCGCAGCAGGCGCTGCTACTTGATTTTCTTTTTCGGCAACAGAAAAGAAGCGACGAATCCGGCCGAGTAAATGGCCGCGAAGATCAGGCCAATCATTCCGAGATGGCCGATAAAGCCCTGTTGGCTGGAAATCCGGTCGGCCAGCAGCAGGATCGAAGAGCCGACGATCAGCGCTGAGATGATCATGGCAAGCCCCATGAGGCGGCTGGCTTGATCGATCTTCTCTCCCAGATGCTCGATTCGCATCAATTCCAGATTGAGGGTGAAGCGGTTGTGCCGGGCGTGATCAAGAAACCGCTGAATATCCCCCGGAATGTCTTCGAGCAGCAGTAGATAGTCGGTCAGCGATTTCTGCAGCCGCTTTCTGATGGCGCCGATGCCATAGCGGTTCGTAACCACCTCTTCGATTTCCGGTTCCACATGGGATAACACGTCAAAGGTCGGATCGATTTCGGCGGCCACTCCTTCGATGGTCGTCAACGCCTTGACCAGCAGCAGCAGGTCGCCGGGGCAGCGGATTTTGTAACGCTGGAGCATCGAGAAGAAATCGGAGAGCAGGTCGGCGATATCGATATGCTTGAGCGGCGTGGCCTGGACCTGGTCGATCAGATGCTGCAGGTCGCCGCGAAAATCCCGGCGGTCGGTGACTTGGGGATCGACATCGGTCAGTTCGATGACGACCCGGCACAGTTTCTGGACATCACCCTTGATGACACCGGCAACGAGATCGACCAATTGCTCGGCAGTATGCTTGTCCAGATGGCCGGTCATGCCGCAGTCGATAAAGCAGAGCCGGCCGCCTTCGAGCAGGAAAAGATTGCCGGGATGGGGATCGGCGTGGAAAAAACCGAACGTGAGGCATTGCTTGAAAACCGCCTTGGTGGCGTTGGCCACGATGGCACGGCGCAGCTCGGGCTTGAGAGAGCTCGGGTCGATCAGCGACAGCGGCTCGCCCTTGATTTCCTCCAGGGTCAAGACATTGCGTGTCGTGGCCTGCCAATAAACCTTCGGAAAGCAAATATCGGGGTCATCTTCGAAATAGCGGTGCAACCGCTCCGTTGCCTGTGCCTCCTGGATGAAGTTGACTTCCCGCAGTAGATCCCGGGAGAACTCCTTGGCGACTTCGATGGGGCTGTAACCGAGATCCGAGAAATACGACTCGACCAGCTGCGCCAATCCCTCAAGCAGGGAGACGTCATCTTCCACCCGCTGTCGATTGCCCGGCTTGAGGACCTTGATGACCACGTCCTCGCCGCTGATCAGCCGGGCCCGGTGTACCTGGGCCATCGAGGCGGCCGCCAGCGGCATGTCGTCGATGATGTCGAACAGCAATTCGATGCGGCCGGGAAATTCCTCGAGCAGCACCTGGTGAATCTCCGTGAAGGAGACCGGCGAAACATTATCCTGAAGCAGCGCGAACTCTTCGGCCCATTCCGGTGGAATAAGGTCCGGCCGGGTTGACATGATCTGGCCGAGCTTGATAAACGTCGGGCCGAGTTGCTCGAGCACCATTCTTGCCCGAACCGGCCGGCTCAGTTTCTCGTAATGGGGATGGTGGTCGGCCTCGATGTCTTCTCTGGTCTTGCCGAGCAACCGGTGCAACCCGGTCTCGGTGATGACTTCCCGGAAGCCGAATTGTGACAGGACCTTGATGATCTCCGCTAAGCGTTTGGTGTTTTTGAAGGTCTTTCTGATCGACGTGATTTTCATCATCCCTGCCGGGCAAAAGCTTACGAGGCCATGATTGTGAATATGCGGCGATCTCTGTCGCTGCTCAATTGCAGTGCTTCCTGCCAGCGTACAAAATCGTCGATCGTCCAGTCAAGGTTATTATGCCGCCATAACGCCTTGAGTTCCGGAAGAAAGTCGTTGATGACGGTGTAGACGTCGCGGGCATCGGGACCGTGCGGGTTAAGGAATGCATTGGAAAGAGCATCGGCAATCTGGATGATGATCGGCGGCACCTGGGTGAAGGGCGATTCCTGCGGTCGATGGTGGTAACCGACGGCATTGATGAGCGAGCGTGGAAACAGCCAGCGGTTGAGGAGACGAATGGCGATTTCGTCGTGTCCGATCGAGTAGGTTTCGTTTTCTTTGCGGTAGGTTGTGAAATCGGTCGGATCAGATAATTCGATAATGTCGCTGTTGTTCCCGCTGACACTGACCAGGATGATCAGTTTGCCGATGTCGTGAATAAGACCGGCGATGAACATTTCGCTGGCTGACAGACCCTGCTCCTCGGCAATAATCTTGGCGGCAAGCCCGCAGTGAAAGGAATGGTTCCAGAACCGGCTCATTGCTTCACGGTTGTTCCGGCAAATTGCCTGAAAGGAGTTGAATACCGCCTTGCCCAGCACAATATTACGGATCTCGTTGAAGCCGAGGACCATGATAGCCTTTTCCAGGCTGCCGACCGTCCGGGGCATGCCGAAGAATGCGGAGTTTGCAAGCTTCAGGATGGTGGCGCACATTGCCTGGTCAGGAAGCACCGCAGTCATCAGATCCTCGGCGGAACTTTCCGGGTCGGCGGTCACCTGCATGACCGCGGTTACCGTCGTCGGCAAGGCAGGCAGCGCGTCGATCTGGTTGAGTATGGGGGGCAGGGCAGGTTGGTTCATACCGGTCGGCCAGAGAATTTTTCTTCAAGAGAAGCAAGTGCCTGATCGATTGTTTCAGTGGCGACCGGCAACAGGCGATGCACTTTGATGGTCGCCAGGGTGCGGATCACCAGCTCAGGGTCGAACTGGGCACCTGCGCTGTTTTTCAGTTGGGTAACGATCTCATCGGGAGCAAGCCGCTTGCGATACGGGCGGTCGGCATTCATCGCTGCAAGTGCGTCGACGAGGGTGAACAATCGTGCGCCAAGCGGAATCTCGTCACCTTTCAGACCTTCGGGTGAGCCATACCCGTCATACCGTTCGGCGTGGTGCAGCAGTATCATTCGTTCGCTGGAGAAAAAATCAAAAAGTTCGGTCAGTTCAAGCAGTTTGTAAGGAAAATCGTTCATCAACTCCCGCTCGTCACTGGAAAACTCCTGTCGCTTATTGATCATTTCATTGTGCAGCAACAATCTGATCGACGTGTGCAGGGCAATGGCGTTGGTAAAGGTGCTGATGACCGGCTCGGGCAGGTTCATCTGGCGGCCGATCAATTCGGTGTAGCGCCGGACATTCTTGATGTGTGCCTGGTTCTCGCGACCGGCGATGTCTCTGGCCAGGAGTTGCAGCGACTCGATGGCTGCTTTCTTAGTCTTATCGAGAAGTTTTGTCAGGCTTTGCTTGACCTGTGCCATGCTGCGCTCGTGGCAGTCGTTGGCGAAACGGTCCGAAGACTGGTAGGCGGCCACCCGGTTTCGCCCTTCGGATTTGGCCGTGAATAAAGCGCGTTCGGCCATGGTTACAAAATGGTCGGGATCCTCGGGCTGGTGCTCAATCAGTGAGGCGACACCGATGGAAACGGTAATATGGTGATGCTCGTTGCCTCTGACAAACGGTTTGTCAGCAAGGTTTTGGCGTATTGTCTCGGCGATGGCCATGGCGTCGCTGAGGCTGGTTTCGGTCAGCAGGGCGATGAATACCTCGCCGCTGAATCTGAAACAGATGCCTTTCGGGGTGGTCAGGCTGGTCAGTCGGGCGGCGAAATCGTTGAGGACGAAGTCTCCGTATGAACGCCCGGTTTTCCGGTTCAACTCGTCGAAGAAATCGAGATCGAGAAGCACAATGGACAGATCCGTATCGCGCTCGAAATAGTGCTCAAATTCCCGACTCAACACCTTGCTTAACTGACGGCGGTTAAAAAGCCCGGTTAGACCGTCGCGCGATGCGAGCACATCAAGGAGTTCATTGTGCTGTTTCATCGATAATTGCTGTTGCTGGAGCGCCTGGTCAAGGCTTTTGATAATACGCTCTTTTTCAACGACTTGCCGCTGCAGCCCCCGTATTTGGGAGAGGGTCTCGAGGTGATCGACAAGAAGGTGGTCGTCGGTTGTGCTCAGGGTACAGAGGATACCGTTAAAAGTGTCGCGGGTCAGCGGTGTCGCACTCAAGCAGAGCAACGGGATGGAATCCGGATAACCCAATTCAGGAAAGTGTTCGGCGGTGCCGGTAGCCGGTGGACCGGTGATGATCAGGTCAAAATCGTGCTGTTGGCATTGGGCACGGACGGCCGCCGGGGAGGGGGCGATGATCGCTTGAAATCCGAGCTTTGCAAGCAATTCCGAAAAGCGATCACCAGCAGGGAGGCTTGCAGTGGCAACGAGCACTTTTCGTACCGATTCCGTCATAAACTGAGGCCAAGAAAGTTATGGTGGCGGGGTTGACTGATAACAGTAAACAATAACTCTTCTAGTAATCTGACAAAAAGCCTAGAAAGACAAGGAAAAAATGAACCAATTGCGACAACGGAGTTGACGATAAGATCCACCAAGAGGCCAGGCAAACTGGTTTTTCAGCATCAGGTCCGGTGGCTTCAAGGGTGACAGAACATTCTGACGTCGAGCCGCGGTTGATTCCGGAGCGCCCTATCGATCAAGACCAGCAGCTCTTTTTTGATTGCCTTCAGTGGTGGAAGGACCGGTAGATGCGGTAACAATGTTTGCGCATCATCCGGTGGCGTCAGCAACATTTTCTTTTCCATGGAGGAGGCGAAGCCGTCATCCCGGGCGCCCTCGAGCATCGCTGACGGTTGGGTGCTCTGGTCGAGCGAACGAATGAACGGGAGGATATAGGAAAGATCATTTTTCCGGTAGAACAAGGTGATCTGTTTAGTGATTACGTCATGTTCTTCCATCAGTTCGTCGCAGGTTTTTTTATAGGTGATGCTGTGTGCTTGAAGACGTTCATAGGTGGTAAAAAACAGTTTCTTATAACGTGCCTTGCGGGTCAGGCCGTCCATGCATTGTCCGGCAAACAGCCGCTGGCGAATAGTCGATGAAGAACAGATGTAGGGGTCGTAAAACAGATCGTGCTCGATGGTGAGCATCTGCTGAAAGCGTCTGATCAGTTCCGGATCCTTGAGCAGAATGTAGAGTCGGATCAGATCGAGACCAATGTGTGCCTCGAACTGTACCGTTGCAGCAAGGACCGCATCGAGATAGGCGGCGCTGTCCACTTCAATGAGCTTGCGGAAAGTGAAATAGCGGTCGGCGATTTCTTTTTTAATTTCGTAGGCAAGAACTTTGTCGATATCTTCCATCTCAAAACCTGTCGGAGCTTGCCGGGATGCCATCCTTAGGTCGGTGCAAAAGCGTGGCGATGCCCGGGTAACGATATTATAGTGGATTCGGTTTCACAATGCCATCACCCTTCAACGATACACACGACCTATGGAAAGCTGGGAAGAGGTAACTGCCACGGTAAAACAGCAGTCCGATATCGTGCAGGTGATCGGCGAACATGTCGACTTGAAGCGAAGTGGTGTGCGTTATCTCGGTCGCTGCCCGTTTCATCAGGAAAAGACACCATCTTTTTCGGTTCACCCAGGACAGCAGTTTTACTATTGTTTCGGCTGTGGTGCAAAGGGCGATGTTTTTAATTTCATAATGGATTTTTATCATGTGGAATTCAAGGACGCCCTGAAAAGACTTGCCGATCGCTGTCACGTGACCTTGCCGCAACGCCGGCAGTCAGCACAAGAGCGGGAGCGGGAGCGGCAGAGGGCGTTGCTGTTTGCCGTCAATGACCGAGCTGCGGCAATCTATCGTGACTATCTGCTTCAAGCAACCGCCGCCGAACCGGCCCGCCGTTATCTGCGCGAGCGCGGCATCGATCCGGAGGTCGAACAACGGTACCGGCTCGGTTACGCACCGGCGATCGAGCAGGTCGGCTGGAATTTTCTTGGCAACCAACTTGATCAAGAGGCGCGGGAAGCGGCACTCCAGCTTGGCTTGCTCGTTGCCAAGGAGCATGGAGGAAGCTACGATCGCTTTCGTGATCGGATTGTCTGCCCGATCCTTGATTCCCAAGGACGGGTTGCCGGCTTCGGTGGACGGATCCTTGGAGAGGGGACACCGAAATACCTCAATTCTCCGGAAAGTGCCATCTATAATAAAAGCCGTTTGCTGTTCGGGTACTATCAGCAGCGGGATG
>CAZSOA010000029.1:0-27373 GCA_964608305.1 uncultured Desulfofustis sp.
ACTAGCCTCGTGCCCGTAGAAATCGTTGTATTTTTTAAACAAATCTATGTCGCAAAGAATTAGGTCACGCGAGGTCCGATGGCGAAGCATTCTCCGCCACTCATGATCAATGCATGTGTCGTAGGCCCGCCGGTTGGCAATCCCGGTCAAGGCATCCGTTGTGGAGACCTGGTGGAGCTCTGCGTTGACACTTCGCAAATCCGCTTCAGTTCGCAGGAGTTTTTCATATCTGCGGGCATTTTCCAGAGGGAGTTTACTGATATGTGCTATGCTTAAGGCGAGGTTGAGATAGCGGTGCAGATATTGAGGAAAGGCAATTTCTTCTAACAAGAGGATGCCATGCGACTCGTTGCTCGATTCGATACGCAACAAAAAGCCGTTCTCTATGATAGAGTATTCACGATCAGCGGGATAATCGGCCAACTGTTTTTTGATCGCTTCCTGTTCATCTGTAGAGATTTCGGGCGGTTTTGTATAGAGGCAGATCGTTGCGCTGCCGTGAACCTGTGAATAACTGATTCGAGCCGGAGCGAATAATTGGACAAAAACATCAAGCACCCCCTGAATGGCCTCTTCCTCGGTCATGGTTCTGGATAGGTTCGACAGGAGATCAAGCGCCATGGCATACTGGGCTGTTTGTTGGTGCAGCGCAGAAAGCTCAACCGTAGCAGTCTGTTGTTCGGCTGGTTGTTTCCAGGCCCAAAATGCTTTGAGCAAGAGCAGCCGTATCCTTGAGATGCCAACCGGGAACATCTCGAACGGACGATCAACAGAGGCGGTAAATGCCTGCAGGTGAACCAGGCTGTTTTCCTCGATACCGGTATCAAGAAGGGTAATGGCGCGTGCACTCTCTTTGAAGAAATCACGGGCAGTCGGCATGTCAAACCCCATGCGCAACAGTTCTTTCTGCCAGTTTGCCAGCCAGCCCGGCGTGGTCAGATATGATCCGTTTTTCAGCAATTGCTGAACGAAAAGCGGTTCGGCTACCAGATGAAAGCATTGCTCGAGCTTATGAAAACACACTTTGCGATTAGCAGCTGACAAAGTTCCGGCCGTACCCAGGCAAATACCGCCGAAAACGACCACCTGCTCACAAGATTCGTAGGGGGAAGCAAGGGCAAGAAGTTCGTCATGCGTAAGCATCGGCCGGCCGCACCGTGCCGGAAAGGAGACGACTACTGCCTCTTCAAGCCCCTCTTCCGTTAGGCTTTGCTGAGCTTCCCGGACATAATTGGCGCAGACGGCAAAAACGATCCTAGCGCTCATAAGCAGTTTGCGGCGTGATGGGGTATCCTCCCCAGCGGTGGACTGCGTCGCTGAGTGCGAAGAGCGTTTCTTCACTGACCTGCCAGGGAATTTCCCCATGGTTGTCTGATAAAATGAAACCTCCCCCGGGGGCGGCTTGGGTGATGGTCTCTTGTACCGCCGTAGCTGCCTGTTCTGTGCTCCACTGGCGCATGGCAATCCCATTGAGGTTGCCGATTACCGCCAGTCTGTTTCGGCCTCGAGTCTTTATCTCGCCAAGACGCTCCAGGCAGCTTACCCCGATTGCCGCAGTTCCCGTTTGAGCTATATCTTCAATTATGGCCATTATCCGGCCCGAGGCCATATGAACAGCGGTTGGCCCCTTGATTTGCGGGAGTGTGCGTTTGGCTACCTGAAATCCGGTCTGCTTGTAGAGCTGCGGGGGAATCATCGTTGGTGATGAGAGCGGGTCGAAATAGCAGATCGCAGAGGCGCCCGCAGCGAGCTGGGCATTGGCCCAGGCAACGCAGAACGATTCGTTCATATGCATCAGATCGGCAAAAAGTTTGGGATGTTCGTGGAGAACATCAAGGTATAGGGCAAAACCGAGTTGCATAACCGGCAATGAAAAAGGTGCGATCACCACGCCGATAATCGGACAATCCTGTGCAACCCGGCGTTTCATCAGCGAGATGGCATCAAGAACGCGGTTCAGGATCGGGTTGGTCTCTACTTTCGGCGACTTGAGCCGGCGGATCTGCTGGGCGCTCGTAACAAGCGGTTGACCACTGTTCGGCGGGCCGTTGTCTGTGTAGAGTACTTCACCGCCCCAGGCCTCCAGTTCCAGTGCCGCATAGAAAAACGCATAAAGGCAATCGTGCCGGTATTTGGCGCGCAGGCAGATTTGCCCCTGGGCAACGTGCTCGGCACGCTCGAAATAATCACGTATGGACAGGCCGACCTCTTTTGCACCGTGCATCGTCAGGAGCAGAAAAAACGGTACTCGATCGGGCTCCTGGTGGCTGAGCGAATGGAGGACACGCTGCATCGAAGTCATGGGTTCTCTTCGTGTCATCCTCCTGCTCCTGTCAGTGACGTGATGATGGCGGGCGCTTCACCTGCAGAACGGGCCATGGCATCTGCTTTGACCTCCTGCCATAAGTGCGGATCAAAGAGAAACGGGGCGCCGCCAACGACAATTTTTACGTTAAGATTCTCCAGAGCCAAGCCATGCACGACATCCCGGACCGCTAGTGCGGAATGGAGCATCAGGGTGGAGAGCAGAAGGATTTCAATATTGCCGGCGCGAACTTGGGAAATGATTTCGGCAACAGACCCGTGCCCGAAATCAGTGATGTCAAACCCGGCGGCTCGCACGATAGCGTAAACGATCCGTTTGCCAAGAAAATGGTGGTCTTCGAGAACGGCAATAGCTAAGGAAGGCTGCTTTTTGCGTTGCGTCGCCCCGGGCGGCAAAAGCTGGTCCACCAGCCCTTCACAGATTCGGCCGCTCATGTAGACTTGGGAGAGAGCGACGCTGCCGTTATTCCAATCGTCGCCTATGCGCCTGAGGGCTTCGGCAATGATATGGTCAACGATTTCGATGGTAGAAAATTGTTCGACAGCCTCGGTTATACACCGCTCTGCGGCCAGGCGGTCGAGGGAAAGCAGGGAGCGTTGAAAGGTTTTAAGAAAATGATGCATGGAACTACTCCCGGGACAATCCCTCGGTTTTCGGGAAGCGGAATCAGGTTGGCGACGAACCGTTTGATGCATGATTTATGCCTGGCATCAGTCGCAGCGGGCGGGTGTTATTATCGGTCTGTTTTTAAAAAAGAATCCATGTATGACGAGATAAGCGGAAAGTGCTTCGTGAGATTTTGGTGGTCATTTTACCTCCCCCGGCAGGGGGGAGGGGCTCAGATCTGAGAGGGTATCCGGCGTCTTGGAGTGATTGTTTTCTTTCCGGCGATTGGCACTTTGTGATATGATCCTTGTCAGGGAAAAGGGGGGCAACACGTTTTTGCCGGAACAATCGCCTGTCGTCGAACGATGCACGATGCATGGCAGGATGATCGGCCGCAGATTGTTGTTGGGTGGTCTTATATGGATAGGCATATCGATTGTTTGGATCTGCTGTATGACGCAGGTCCATTGTCTTTGGTTTTGCACCGGGTCAGTGCTCTTTTCGGCGGTGCTGTTGCAGTTGTCGATAGCACCGGTTCCGTGGTCGTTTCGGCAGGCGGCTCCGATCTCTGTTGTCGGTTTCACCAATCGCACCAGCAGTTGCGCCAACAATGTCTCGCTTTTCATGGGAGCGTCAACCGCCGTGGGGTCGATGCGGTTCCGACCCCTGGATTTTTTACCTGCCCGCACGGACTGCACGGAGCATCGTATCCTGTGCGCGTCGCCGGCCTCGAGGCGGCATGTGTCTCTGTCGGGCAAGTTTTGTACGCGCCGCCGCAGGGTGAAACCAGGGAGAGGTTTGTCGACCAAGCGCACCGCTACGGTTTTCCCGTGCAGGACTACCTTGCTGCACTCGACCGGGTTTGCATTGTTTCTCCCGAGCAACATCGGCAAGCGCTTGAGCTTTGCGGCCTGCTCGTTGAAAATCATTTCGGCCAAAGAGCCGCCTTGCGTGAGAGTTCACGGAAAAAAGAAGAGGATAACGGCGCCAGTACGTTTGTTCGGGAGCCTGTGGCCAAACAGGATACAAGAGACAAGAGTCAAAGCGGCGCATCTGCTTGCTTCGGCCCCATGGATAATCGACAGACAACGGCTATATTTTCCGCCGTGTTCGAGCGAAGCCCACTGCTCATGGCCATCAGCGAAATCGACTCTGGCCGCTATCTGGATGTGAATCAGCGGTTCTTAGAGGTTACCGGCTACCGAAAAGATCAGGTGATTGGCAAGAGTTCTGTTGCATTAGGTTTATTGGATGAACAGGATCGCCGGAGTTTGCTGAAGGAGTTGCGGGAAGCGGGGGAAGTTTTCGAACAGGAACGGCAGCTAAAGACAGCAGATGGTACGGTTGTTTCCTGTCTTTTCTCCGGTATGATAATCTGTGTCGGCACGCGGCGCGTTTTGCTGACCTTTGCGCAAGACATCAATGAGCGCAAGAAGCTGCAGGAGCGAAACGAGACGTTGCAAAACCAAGTGCGGCAGGCCCAGAAATTGGAAGCGATCGGCATATTGGCCGGTGGCATCGCCCATGATTTCAACAATATTCTGGGGTCAATAATCGGGTTTACCGACATGGCCATTGAAGACATTCCGGAAGGCTCTTTGACAAGAAAAAACCTGGAAAAAGTGCTTCAGTCGGGTTATCGGGCACGTGATCTTGTCGGTCAGATACTTGCGTTCAGCCGGCAATCTGAACTCAAGAAAGTCGCCTTCAAGCCGGAAGTCGTCGTTAAAGAAGTCGTGCAGTTGCTGCACTCCGTCTTGCCGAGAACCATTACCATCAATCGGACGGTTACACCCGACTGTGGCTGGATCGATGCTGATCCGAGCAAATTTCATCAGATTCTGATGAATTTGTGCACCAATGCCTATCATGCCATGGAGAGCAGCGGTGGTACGCTTACCGTTGCGCTGCATCCGGCCCGGAACCTGCCTGAAGGGTTGTTGCGAAGCGATGTATCTGAGAGCGTTTGTTATGCCGAGCTTACCGTCAGTGACACCGGGCATGGGATAAGCGACAAGGTAATCGAGAGAATTTTCGATCCCTTTTTCACGACGAAGGACAAGGAACGAGGAACCGGCATGGGGTTGTCCATCGTCCATGGGATTGCTTCAGAATTCGGCGGAGCCGTGACCGTGGAAAGCGCGGAGGGAAAAGGTGCAACCTTTCGTGTCTACTTGCCCTGCTCCAAACAGGGACAAACGGAAATCGGTACGAACGTGCAAACCCCGGTCGGCGGGAATGAACATATTTTGCTTGTCGATGATGAGGCGCTTTTGCTGGAAATGACCAGTCAGATGATTTCCCGGATGGGGTATCGGGTGAGCAAGGCCTTGAATGGACAAGAGGCGCTTGACCTGTTTCAGGCAGACCCTTATGGATTTGATCTTGTCATTACCGATCAGACCATGCCTGGGGGTATGACCGGCATCGAGTTGTCTGCTCGAATACTTTCGGTGAGATCGGATCTGCCCACTATCCTGTGCACCGGCTACAGCGCCGGGATTGACAAGAAAACAGCTCAGCAAAATGGGATCAAAGGGTTTTTGTATAAGCCGCTCGGCAAACAGGATCTGTCGGCCATGATTCGGTCGATCCTGGATGCATTCTCTGAGGACGGTGCCTTTCATTAAAGAAAATCCATTTTCGCTCCTCGAAGCCGATCTTTTTTCGCGCAATCTTTTACAGATGGATCGTCCCCCTCGAATCGCTACCTATTTCCAAGCTCGCGTATTGCCCCCGATGGAGGTATGATTACCTCCTTGTGTGTGGGGGTGGTTTCATACGTTGGCGTGAAGCTTGTTCAGGGCGCCACGCTGGTGGTGCCATCCTTTGTGGAATGACTATTGCATAAGCCGGTAGTGACCCGGCTTGTCTTGCCGAATCTGCAATCGTGAGTTCTTCTGTTCAAGGGACACAACATGTTCATGATTGCGGGGCGGTAACCTGGGGGTGATGGAGATGTGCGCTGGTTTGCAGGGAGAAGAAAAACATGGTTTCGATACGCACTAGCACCGCCCATGGTGATTTCCCCCACGATTTTTTGATGGAATTCAAGTATCTTGGGTCGCTCCGCCGGATCACGAAAGGTGTAACCCATGACTACAACAACATTTTTACCGGCCTTTCCGGCCAGGTTGGTTTGCTGACTGGTGCTCAAAGCTGTGACGCGAGCAATCGCCGCATTGGCATGCTCAAAGAATTGTCACTTCGGGGCACGGAGCGGACAAGAGCGTTATTCGACTTTGCTCGCTATGAGCCATCGAATGAAATGAAAAACCAGTCTCTTAATCGTATCGTCGATCAGGCGGTGTCAGCGCTGGCCCTCTGTGCTCGTAATATCCGGATTGATATCAGGCGGTCTAAGAACAGCTTTCGGCTTTTCGGGTGTTTTGGCGAGTTGGTAATGATGCTTTTTTATCTTGGTGAAAATGCGCTTGACGCCATGCCCGGAGGAGGAACACTGCAGATCGGTGCTGGTGCCTGGAAGCCTGATGGTGGGCAGCAGCGTGTTTCGGTGTCGTTTCTCGATTCGGGGCCGGGCATTTCCGGGCAGATTTCTGATCGTTTATTCGAACCATTTGTTTCCACCAAGCATCCGTCTCCGCCGGCTGGTCTCGGGTTGTATGCAGCATTGTCTATCGCCCGCAAGCATGGTGGTGAAATAGTGTTCGAGGCCGTCGACGGCGGTACCTTGTGTACGGCTATCTTGATGTGTGACCCGGTGGCTCCGGGAGAAGAGCAGGCCGGCAGCGGGCAGCACGAAAGAACGGCGAGCGGTTCATCGGCTGCTGGGACCACTGAACAGCAGGTGTTCCTGGTCGTCGAGGATGACGAGATTCTTCGTGACTACATCATTTCCGGGCTCCAGCGTCGTGGGCATGTAGCCTTCGGTGCCGAAAGTTGCCGAGTTGCCGTTAAACAATATCAGGTGATACATGCTTCAGTTACGGTGCTGCTTGTCGATATCGGCCTCGCTGATAGTGACGGCTATGATTGCTTGCAGCAATTACGGGAAATCAACCATACGCCGTGGGTGATCATGATGTCCGGGGACTCCCCGGAATCATGGTCAAGGGATGATACGGCAGTTTTTTTATCGAAACCATTTACTGTTCAACAGCTTGAAGAGGTCGTCACCCGTGTCAAATCAGGCAGTCAGAGCCGATAGAGAAATTCGTGTCCTGGTAGTCGATGATGAACCGGCGATTGCCGATTTTGTTGGCGACACTTTGACGTTGCACGGCTACACCGTTTCCTGTTTCGTCGACCCGGAGGTAGCTGCCAGGGAGGCAGGCCGTCGAGGCTTCGACCTGGCGTTGATCGATATTAATATGCCGATCATGGATGGGATTGCTTTATCCCGGCGAGTGCTCGATCATCATCCGGATACGGAGATCATCATCATCACCGGTGTCCCGGACGAGCAGAATCTCGACCCCTGTCTAAAAATGGGGTTGACACATTTCTTGTTTAAGCCGTTCAATGATTCGCAGTTGGTTTACACGGTCTATGCGGCCCTGCACTTTAAACGGCTTCGGCAATCGTATCTGGAGAGTTCGCCGAACGTACAGGGCAGTGGGCTGGTTGGCGTATCCATTTCGGTCCGAGATAACCGGCGAGAAATTCGCACGGTGGCCGGTACCGATCTGCCCGTATTGATCATTGGCGAATCAGGAACCGGCAAAGAAATTATCGCTCGGGACATTCACCAAAATAGCGAGCGCTCAAATAAACCGTTTATACCGATCAATTGCGCGGTGCTTGGATCGCTTGCCGAATCAGAGCTTTTCGGACATGTGAGTGGTGCATTTACCGGCGCTGCGAAAAGTACCGGTGGTTATGTCGGGGCGGCCGAGGGTGGCACCCTGTTCCTTGACGAAATTGGCGACTTGTCGATCGATATTCAGGCAAAATTGCTGCGTTTTCTTGATGATGGAGAGTTCAGCAAGGTTGGCGAAGCGAAAATCCGGCATGCTGATATTCGCTGCGTTGCCGCTACCAACCGTGATCTTGAAACGATGTGCGAGACAGGCGCGTTTCGTTCAGATCTGTTCTTCCGGTTGTCAGGCACGATAATCAGGACCGCTCCGCTCCGTGAACGAAAGGCGGATATCGTGCCGTTGATCTGGCATTTCCTCAGCCTGTTCGGCGCTGCAAAAAATGTTACCTATTCAATTTCCGCCGATGCCTGCTCGCGCCTACTCGAAGAATCCTGGCCGGGCAATGTCCGCCATCTGAAGCAGACATTATTCAAAGTTTGTCAGGTTTCCCAGACGAGAAAAATCTCGCTTGCCGATTTTAACCGAGTCTTAGGTGGCAGTTATGCGGTCCCCCCAACCTATCAAAACGCAAAACAGCAGATCCTGCATGACTTCGATCGCGACTATCTCGTCAAGGCGTTGTTTATCGCCCAAGGAAGCCTGAAAAAAGCTTTGCATATTACCGGAATGCATAAAAAAAACTTCTATGATAAAATTAAGGGATTGGGGATCTCAGTCAAAGATTACCGCAGGACAAGAGGTAATTGATTTCCGGGTTTCCGAACCACCGTTGCTGGTCTTTTTTCGGGAAGGTGCCGAACCGTCCGTTTTTTTAGCAGCTGCTTCGGCGCAGGTGGAACCTTTGCAAAATGGTCGTTGAGCTGTTTTGGTGTTCGTGGGTCCTTGCCGTATCAGTCCGCTATGATGTCACCCAGGTCGCCGTAGAGTTTTTTTGCGCAAACCGGGCAGATGCCGTGAGTAAATTCGGCGTCGGTGTGACGTTTGACATAGGATTCGACTTCTTCCCAATAGCCGGTATCGTTACGGATCTTTTTGCAACTGGCGCAGATGGGCAACATGCCGCTCAAGGTTTTAATGGTTTCCAAGGCCTGCTGCAGTTCACCGATTAGCCGGTCCCGCTCTCGTTCGGCGCTGATGATGCGGGCTATCGACCCTATTCTGGCAAGCAGTTCCCGGTTAGGCAAAGGGCGGGTAATATAACCGTCTGCACCGATTTCCAGCCCTTGGGATTGATCTGCTGAACTGGTCATTGAGCTTGACAGCATCACGACGTAAATTCCCGGCAGCGCTTTGTTGTCTTTGATACGACGACATACCTCGTGGCCGAGCATATCCGGCAGGTCGACGTCCAGGACGACGAGATCAGGCCGCAGGCGGTCGACGGCCTCAAGGCATGAGGCGCCGTCAACTGCCTGGTCTACGGTAGCGCCCGCTCCGCGAAGGGTGCGGACGGTAGCCAGCAGCAGCTCCGGAGAGTCGTCGACGACAAGAATACGGAGATCAGTGAGCATCAGTGTCCGGTGTGTGGAGGTGGCGCCGGGTTGTCGTCGGCGGAGCGGTCGGTCAGTGTGGTAAAAACGGGCACATGGGTAATCAGCCAGGTGTAGAACGGCGCCAGTTCGGCGAATGCCGGAGCTGAAAGATTCTGTTGCAACTGTTCTCGCCAGGTATCAAGGTTGGCCGGCCAGTAGATCGGGGCAAAACCGTGTGAACGATAGGCGCGAAAAACCCAAAGCGCGGTATCGACAAGAACCTCCGGAATATACTCCTGGAAGAGCGATTCCATGAACAGTGAAAAGTTCCGGTTATTGTTTTCGCTCATCAGTTTTCCGGTGATGCCGACCAGTTTGTCGATATCCGGCCTTTGGGACATTGCCGTGTTAACGGCGGCTACGAGCAGTTCCCGCTGTGTGGAAAATTCCTGCAGCGCCTTGTTCGAGGGTTTTCGCAAGGTGCGGGACGAGGCGATCAGATCGTCACGGGTCATAACTGGTTCTCCTGGATGACGGGCTTCTTTGGTAGAGAAAAGTGAAACCGGGCTCCTTGCCCGGGATGGCTTTCTGCCCATATGGCACCGCCATGGGCGGTGATAATTTGTTTTGAAATTGCCAGGCCGAGACCGGTGGAGCGGGATCCGTCGGCTTTCCCGGCACGACCTCTGGCGAAGGGGGTAAACAGCCGCTGCAGATCTTCGTCGCGCATGCCGGGGCCGTCATCGGCAATAGTCATCAGCAGGCCGCCGGCCTGATCTTCAACCGAAATTCGAATGCCTGCCTGCGCCGGTGAGTGCTCGATGGCGTTGCCGACCAGATTGTTGATTACCTGTTCGATCTTGTGCTGATCGATGGTCAGGATCGCCGGTTTTTCCGGCATGGTGACGTGCAAGGTAATTGCTCTTTTGCCGGCGATGATCCGCTGCAACTCCAGGGACCGCCTGATTGCTTCCCGGAAGTCGACGGTCCTTAGGTGGAGCGGAAACTGGCCGGATTCGATCAGTGAGACGTCCAGGCAGTCATCGACCAGTCGGCGCATCATCTCGGTTGCATCGTGGACGATTTGCAGAAAGCCGCGATGTTCGTCGTTGAGGTGCGGGCCTGCTTCATCGAGGAGAAATTCGCTGTAGGCGAGAATTGCGGACACCGGCTTGCGCAGATCGTGGGCGGCCATGCCAAGAAACCGGTTTTTTATCTGGTTGAGTTCTGCCAATTGATGATTTTTCTTCTGGAGTTCTCTGGTCAGGCCGCTCATCTGTCCATTCAACGTGAGCAGTTCCTGTTGGAGACGTCGGTTCGCCAGAATGTCGGTGCTGCCGAGAATCAGAGTGTGGTTGTCGATCGGCACGAAATGAAAAAGAAAACTCTCAGGTAAACCGGCATCGCTCGAGACGCTGAGCAGAACAGGATTGTTCGGGTGTTGACGCAGGGTTGCGATATCTATCGGCGGTTGATCGAAACACAGAAATAGAGTGGTTACGTCGGCGCCGATGATTTGTTTGCCAAATAGCGTGCGGGTGCACGGGTTGGTGCGCTGGATCGTGCCGTTCGCATCGGTCAGCAGGTAGATGATTGACGCATGTTCGGCCAGATAGCGTGCGCTGGCAGGGGGCAGTTCGACGTGTGTCATATCAGTCGTTGCCGATGAGCGCGTCAAGGGCGGTGAGCGACGGCACATAAGCTATCCGGGTGTCGTTTTTGCCGATATCGGCACCACCCCAGCGAAACGCCTGCCCGCCAAGAAGTATGTTCAGGCTCGAATAATGAACGCGAATTGTTTCGACGAGGCGATGCAATTCTGCCATATTGAAGTAGATGCTGACCGAGAGACCGAGAAATTCTGGTGACTTTTGATCGATTATTGCCAGTAGATCATCAACGGGCGTGTTGGCACCGAGAAAGGAGGCGTCCCAGCCCCGGCTTTCCATGAGGTCGGCAATCATCCGGGCACCAATCTGGTGATACTCATTGACCGAGCAGGAGATTATCGCCCGGCGGCCGTGGGGAGTGGCGTTGGTCAGCAGGACCGGGTAGATGATCGCAAGGATTCGTTCGGTGATGGCGGATGCCAGGTGTTCGGTTGCCACCGAGATGCGGTTTTGTTCCCATAATTCACCGATGTGGTACAACGAGCGTTGCAGGAGCCCGATGTAGAGCGCTTCCGGAGGACTGCCGGTGCTCAGTAGCCGAGTGGCTGTTTCCAGGCAGGCGCCACTGTCGCCATGAAGGAGCACTTCAACGTAGTGCCGGTAGGTCTCTTCGGTTATCATGACTCGTTTCTTTTTTTGTTGCGCTCATGCCCATCGCGTCTGCATCCTCGGCAGCTGAGCAGCACGGCTGATGGAGCAGTATACCGCATAACCGAAAGAGGCAAAAGCCTGCCGACGATTCCGCAGGAGATTCTGTTATCACCTTGTTATGTCGTTTTCAAGGCGATGAATCTGTCTTTATTCACTATTGGTTACCAGTAGTTTTGTTGATCTGGTCAAATGTTTTTCCTTGACAGCAGGAGGTGCGGTACGGTAGTTATGGTAACAATGTTTCTAAAAAATTCAAAAATTTATTTTTTGCTAAATTTAAACAAATAAATACAAATAGATAAAATGAATAATATGGAGTAACAAGTGTTTGCTCTGCGTGTTTTCTGTGCCCCCAAACAGCGGTCAATTCCGGAGGCGAGTCGATGTCACTAGACAAGATCGAACAACTGCGCCGCAAACGGCGGCACCTCGCCCTTGGCGGCGGGCAGGACCGGATCGACAAGCAGCACGAGAAAGGCAAGCTGACCGCACGGGAGCGGTTGCTCGCATTGTTTGACGAGCACTCCTTTGTCGAGCTTGACGCCTTTGTCGCGTGCCGATGCACCAATTTCGGGATGGATAAGCTCGGGTTTGCCGGGGAGTCGGTGGTGACCGGCTACGGTCGGGTCGAGGGCCGGCTGGTCTACGCCTTTTCTCAGGATTTCACCGTTACCGGTGGGGCGCTCGGGGAGATGCATGCCCGCAAGGTGGTCAAGGCCATGGATGCCGCCGTTAAGGTTGGTGCGCCGATCGTCGGCCTTAATGATTCCGGCGGGGCCCGGATTCAGGAGGCGGTCGACGCCCTGTCCGGCTATGGCGAGATTTTTTATCGTAATGCCATCTATTCCGGGGTGGTTCCGCAGATTTCAGCGATTATGGGGCCGTGTGCCGGCGGAGCCGTATATTCGCCGGCCCTGACCGATTTTATCTTCATGGTCGACCAGAGTTCGCAGATGTTCATCACCGGGCCGCAGGTCATCAAGACGGTGACCGGCGAGCAGGTTTCCGCCGAGGATCTCGGCGGCGCCATGACCCATAACCGGGTAAGCGGCAACGCTCATTTCATTGCCGCTTCGGATCAGGACTGTCTGGCCGGGATTCGAAGATTGCTCGCCTATTTGCCGGCCAACAATGTTGAACAACCGCCGCAGCTGGCCTGCGACGATGATCCAAATCGACAGATCGACGCCCTCGACACGATAATTCCGGCGAGTCCGAACAAGGCGTATGATATGCATGAAGTCATCCGCCTGATCGTCGATAACGGCGAGTTCATGGAGTATCAACCCTATTTTGCGACCAACCTGACCACCGTTATGGCCCGGATCGGCGGCCGGACGGTCGGAATCATCGCCAACCAGCCGACGGTGATGGCCGGCTGCCTCGACCTCAACGCCGGCGACAAGGCCGCTCGTTTTATCAGGACCTGCAGCGCCTTTAATGTCCCGTTGCTGACCTTTGTCGACGTTCCCGGTTTTCTGCCGGGCACGGCCCAGGAATACGGCGGCATCATCCGCCATGGTGCCAAGATCCTCTATGCCTACAGTGAAGCGACTGTCCCGAAGCTGACGGTGATTACCCGCAAAGCCTATGGCGGCGCCTATGTGGCCATGTGTTCGAAGTCGCTGGGCGCCGATCTGGTGTTTGCCTGGCCGACCGCGGAGATCGCGGTGATGGGCTCGGAAGGGGCGGTCAACATCATCTTCAAAAACGACCTGGCCAAGGCCGAAGACCCGGAGGCTGCGCGCCGGGAGATCCTCCGTTCCTACGAGGCCGAGTTTGCAACCCCGTACAAGGCTGCCGAACGGGGATTTGTCGATGATGTTATCGAGCCCCGCACCACCCGCCAGCGCATCATCGACGGCCTGGTCATGCTTGCCGGTAAGCGGGAGCGTCGGCCGGCCAAGCTGCACGGCAATATCCCGTTATAGGAGGATAGGCATGGACATCGTCGGATTGCTTGCCGCATTTGCCGATCCGGCCCGGATGCAGCAGTTGACGTTGAACGACAAACTGCTTGCCGGGCTGGTGACCACGGTGCTCGGCATGGGGGTGACCTTCGTCGCACTGATTATCCTGCAGGTCGTCATCGTTTTGCTTGGTCGGTTGCCCCGAGCAGCACCGGCCGTTTCGTCGGCTTCGGCTCAGGACGCGCCACCTGCCGTTCAAGGGATGTCGGCGAACGGGATCAGCAAAGAGACGGTTGCGGCGATTACCACGGCACTGGCAGTGCTGCTGAAGACCTCGCCGGAAAAGCTGGTGGTCAAAGAAATCAGGCGGCTCGAGGATACGACACCAGCCTGGGGAAAGGCCGGGATCGCCGAGCAACTGCGAGGGCGACCCGATTGCTAACGGAGAATGAAACCATGCGGACATTTCGAGTGGTGGTTAATGGCAGTGCATTTGAGGTGACGATCGAGGAGATCGAAGCCGGCTCCGGTCCGATGAATGCGCCGACGCAGCCGGTCCTGCAGACTCCTGGGCAGGTCGCTTCACCATCTGCTCGCGTCAGTGCGGCGCCGGCTCTCAGCCGGCTGGCTGCAGCCTCGGCGCAGAGCGTCATTGCCCAGATGCCCGGCACCATCGTAGCGGTGGAGGTCGCCCCGGGCGACCGGGTGAGCCGGGGGCAGACGCTGTTGATCCTGGAAGCGATGAAGATGGCCAATGAAATCGTGGCGCCGCATGATGGCACGATCGGCGAAGTGCGGGCAGCCAAAGGTGCTTCCGTCAATGCCGGAGACGTGCTAGTGATGTTTGCCTGACCCGGGAGGCCTGTCATGGTTGCAGCTCTTTTGGAGTTCTTCCGCAGCAGCGGGATCTACGGCCTCAGTTTCGGGGCCGTCCTGATGATGCTGATTGCCTGCGTGCTTCTCTATCTGGCCATCGTCCGCGGTTTTGAACCGCTGTTGCTGGTGCCGATTGCGTTCGGCGTCCTGCTCACCAATCTGCCGTTCGCCGGCCTGATGAAGCCGCCGGTGCTTGAGATCAGCGCGACCGCCCTGCACACCGTTGAACCGGGAGGCCTGCTCTATTACCTGTTTCAGGGTGATCATCTCGGCATTTTCCCGCCGCTGATCTTTCTCGGGGTAGGGGCGATGACCGATTTCGGCCCGCTGATTGCCAACCCGAAATCATTGCTGCTCGGCGCGGCGGCACAGTTCGGCATCTTCATTACCTTTATCGGTGCCGTCGCCTCCGGGCTGTTCACGGCCCAGGAGGCGGCCTCGATCGGCATCATCGGCGGGGCGGACGGGCCGACAGCGATCTTTCTCTCCTCCAAGCTGGCGCCGCATCTGCTTGGACCGATCGCCA
The DNA here is from genome assembly GCA_964608305.1 of uncultured Desulfofustis sp. Classification (GTDB taxonomy): domain Bacteria; phylum Desulfobacterota; class Desulfobulbia; order Desulfobulbales; family Desulfocapsaceae; genus Desulfofustis. Next base: position 14,819 of record CAZSOA010000029.1, read on the forward strand.
TTGCTGCCTATTCCTATATGGCGCTGGTGCCGATCATCCAGCCGCCGATAATGCGGTTGTTGACCAGCAATAGGGAACGCAGGATCCGGATGAGCCAGCTGCGGGTGGTATCGAAAAAAGAAAAAATCCTGTTTCCGATCATCGTCACCATCGTCGTTTCGCTTATCGTGCCGGCGGCCGCAACGCTGGTCGGCATGCTGATGCTCGGCAACCTGTTTCGCGAATGCGGGGTGACTGCGCGCCTTGAGGATACCGCAAAAAATGCGCTGATAAATATCATCACCATCTTTCTTGGGATAACCGTCGGCGCCACCGCCACGGCAGAACAATTTCTGAAGGTCGAGACGCTGGCCATTCTGCTGCTTGGCGTGGTGGCATTTGCCATCGGCACCGCTTCCGGAGTGCTGCTTGCCAAAGTGATGAATCGGTTGAGTAAGACCGGTATCAATCCGCTGATCGGTTCGGCCGGGGTTTCCGCGGTGCCGATGGCTGCCCGGGTATCGCAGGTGGTCGGCAGCAGGGAGGACCCGACTAATTTTCTGCTGATGCACGCGATGGGCCCGAATGTGGCCGGGGTCATCGGCTCCGCGATCTCGGCAGGGGTGTTGCTTTCGCTCTTTGGTAATTGACAGAACCGCCAGATGCGGTAAACAATCCGTCCAAACGGCCGCGATGGACGTGGTCGAACGTGCGGAGCAACCATTGGTGTTTTTTCTGCAGGAAAAATGCCGGAACAGCGGCGGGGCAACCGGTGATTGAGGTGACCGGTGTTCAGACAATCGACTCGCGTCAACCGGATCTGCTGGTTCTTCGCGACGACCTGCTGATCAATCGTGGCAAAGGGCGACTCTGCTTTCGCCATCCGGCCGATCGTGACCTGGTCGTTAAGGTGGCGGCGGGCGACACGCCGGCCCAACGTTCAGCAAACGATAAGGAATACCGGGGATATCGGGACCTGCTCCGCCGCCATGGGCGCCTGAATTGTATCAGTCATTGCCACGGTTTCATCGCCACTGATCGCGGAACCGGGCTTTTGTGCGACTGCATTCGGAATGCAGACGGCACTATCGCTCAGACCATCTATGACATCATCCTGCGAGACGACCACTGCGACCTCGAAGCGATCATGACGATCGCCCGTTCTCTGGGCGAGTATCTCTGGGAGAGCGATATCCGGTTGTTTGATCTGAATCCGAAAAACATCGCCCTGGTGAAAGATGCGCGGGGCGCGTATCGCCCCATCGTGCTTGATCTCAAGGGTCGGTTCGATAATAACGAATCTATCCCCTTTTCAAGTTATATCAGATTTTTCGCTCGTCGCAAAATACGCCGGAGGGTGCAGCAGCTCCTGGAACGGATCGTGTTTTTTCGTAAGAACCGCGAGCGATTCGGTCAAGAAGCGCGAGGAACCGCGCGGTCGGATCTTTAGCTGCGAGTCGCCAAAAAAAACCAGGCGAGCGGGCTGATGCCCCTCGCCTGGTTCGACTCTCTGATGAATGATTGCCGACGGCGGTGTGCCCGGCTCAATACTGGTCGTTGTCGCGTGGGTTGAACTCGGCGTTTGCCGCCCACCACTGTGGTTTCTGTACCATCTCCAGCAGGTTTTCGCAGGTCCTCAGATGGTAGGTCTCCTGTTTCATCAGGGCCTCGAACAATCGTTTGCTTTCCGGGTCGGTCGCTTCGGCAAACTTTTCTTTGTAGAACTCGATACCGCGCTTTTCTATCTCCACCGCCTTCTGATAGTCTTCGACGGCATCGACGGACATGGTCGTGAAGTCCTCGCTGGCTTTCATCTCGTCAAAAACGGTCCGAATCGTGAGCGCCACGCCTTGCTGTGCCGGTACCGCACGTTTTTTCTGCAACTGTTCGATGGCGACCCGATGTTTCACCTCGTCTTCAGCGAGCAGCAATAAAACTTTCCTGACACCGGGGGCCGGGGCGTTTTCCGCCATCTTGCGATACAATGCTTCAGCATCCTTTTCCATTTGAATGGAAAATGCAAACAGATCCATGGAGACCTCCTCTACAGTGGATATTAACGTGTGGCCGCTGCTGGTACTCTATAATCATCTCCTGATTACCACAAGCGATTTCACCGGTTGAAAACAAGTATCAATGCATTTGATCGCCACGGGGCTGGTACAAAAGAAAAGCAGAATCGACTCAGGGCAGTTTCGTGGTTTTGCTTTACCATCTGAAAATAAAACAAAAAAAAGGTGTCAATGCTGGTTGGTTTTGCTGGCTAACGGTCAGACCAGACCGTTTCTGAGCAGTTCGATGGCCTGCCGGTCATACGGCGAGATGGCAAAGCGGTCGAGTTCGGCGATGGTTATGAAACAGTAATCGTCATGTTCCTGCAGGGTAATGTCCGCTGGCTGAATGGTGCCCGAAATGGGAATAAATTCGGCCCGCACACCATCTTGTTCGTAGAGATACCCGGGAAAGACCCGGTCTATGACCACCGGCGCTGCGAGTTCTTCACGCATTTCCCGAAGCAGCGCCGCTGTCGCTGTTTCCCCCGGTTCTATCTTTCCCCCGGGAAACTCCCACAGGCCGCCATACAATTTCCGCTCGTTGCGCAGCGCGATCAGGATCCGCCCGGTGGGGTCGAAAAGCAGGCCCATGACCACGCGGGTCAAATCAATGTCGGAAGGTAGTGAACTCATGAGTCAACCATAAGCACGATCGCTCGCGGCCACTACCTGCCTCACGGGGTGGTGGTTGGATGGTTGCAGGGCGATCTGGTTACGGGATGATCTTGCCGTGCGGATCACGATCGGGGCTGCCCAGTTTCTCGTCAAGATAGTCAACGGCAGCATCGCCGAGATGCTCGAGATGGTGGGCGGTGGCATGGACCTCTTCGGCCGGGGTGCCGATGGTTTCCAGGTAGGCTTCCCAGAGCCGGTGGGCGCGCAGCACCTTGTTTGCCTCCTGTTCTCCGGCCTCGGTGAGGTGGTAGCCGTCGGTCGATTCAACAAGCAATCCGTCGCGGATCATGCTGCGCAGCGGTTTGCGCAGGGCTGTGCCGCTTTCGACATAGGTGCGGATCACCGACAGCGGTGTGGCTCGTTTATAGCGGAGGATGGTGGTCAGGATATCCTCGACCACCTGCTGCGGCACAAGGCTGCGCAGTCGCAGCCAACGAGCGAGCAGGCCGTATTTCGGCGCAACCACAAGAACGACGAGAAACTGGAATGTGCAGAACAGCATGATCGCGCCGCCGCCGGCCGAATCGAGCCAGACACAGAGATAGAGCCCGCCGACGACGCTGGTGAGGCCGAACAGTGCCGAGAGCCACATCATCCGGTCGAGGCGGTCGCTGAGCAGGTAGGCGGTTGCCGCCGGGGTGATGAGCAGGCCGACCACGAGAATGACCCCGACCATGCTGACTGCACTGACCACCACCAGCGAGACGCAGGTGGTCAGCAGATAATCGAGCAGCAGGACCGGCAGTCCGATCGAAGCGGCCATTACCGGATCAAACGTGGCCAGTTGGAAGTGGCGAAAGAACAGGATCAGTACGCTGAGTACAAAAGCGGCGGCGAACGCGCTGACCCACAGATCGACGTCGGCTACGCCGAGGATATCACCCATGATGAAGTGCATCAGGTCGATATGGATATAGTGGCGGAAAATCGATACGGCGACGACGCCAAGGGCGAACACACCGGTATACATGATACCGATGGCGGTATCTTCCTTGACCCGTGAAATACGGGATACGAAACTGATCAGGGCAACCGTGATGATAGCCGCCAGCAGCGAGCCGAGCAGCATCCCCGGGGCATGCGCCTCGTAACCGAACAGCAGCTTCATGACCAGATAACCGCCGGCAACACCGGCGATCATCGCATGGGACAGCGCATCACCGAGGAACGCCATCCGTCGCAACACCACCAGGCACCCGACGACGCCGGCGACCGTGGCAACGATGCAGCCGCCGATCAGGGCTTTCTGGAAGTATGTTTCGGTAAGCGGCGCAATAAAGAGGTCGTACATCATCGTCCGGCCTCCTGTTTGCCGAAGACATTGCCGAAAATCCGCAGCCGGCCTTCGTAGACCCTGCTCAGCAACTCCTCGTTGAGCACGGTGCGCGGCCGGCCATACGCGTAGAGGCGTTGCTTGATCAGGATCAGTTTGTCGAAATATTCGGCAGCGGTGGACAGGTCGTGGTGCACGACGACCAATGTTTTGCCGGCCTGCTTGGCCCGTTCGAGGACGTCGAGGATGGCCCGTTCGGTGGCGGCATCGACGCCGGCAAACGGCTCGTCAAGCAGCAGGATGTCGCTGCCCTGGGCCAGGGCGCGGGCCATAAAGACCCGCTGCTGTTGGCCGCCGGAGAGCTCGCCGATCTGCCGATCGCAGAACTCCTCCATGCGCACCATGCGCAGGGCTTCCCGGGCCGCCTCTCGATCGGCGGCGGCGGGCGAGCGGTACCACGGGATTTGCTGGTAACGGCCCATCATCGCGACTTCCTCGACGGTGATCGGAAAATCCCAGTCGACCGTGCCCCGCTGCGGCACATAGGCCACCTCACCCCTGGTCGACCGGGCATCGCGGCCGTTGATCAGTACCGTGCCGATATCGGGCTTGATGAATCCGAGGATGGCCTTGATAAAGGTTGATTTTCCGGCGCCGTTCGGTCCGATCACGCCGACCAGTTGATCGCCTTCGATCCGCACGCTCACGTCGAGCAGTGCCGGCCGTGCCTGGTAGCTGACCGTCAGATGTTCCACCTCGATCACGTAGGGGCGCTTATCGGGCATGGCCGTCCTCCTGGACAACGGTGAACTCGACGGCGCCGCTTGCCTGAGAGCCGCCGGCAGACCAGACCGTTCGGTCGGCAAGGACTCGCTGGCCATGCAGGACCTGAATACGGACGGGGTGCTCGAGATGACTTTCGGTCGAGGGCGGGCTGGCTGTGACAAACACTTCGTTGGTGCCGGCACGGATGCCCGGTAATGATGTAAAACGCAGCGGGGTGCCGCGGCTGAGGGTTGTGCTCGGTGTCGCCAGCGGCGTGCCGTTGAATCGGATGAGGAGCGGCACTTGCGGTTGGGTATCGATGCGCAGTGCGAACGGGTCATCCTCGATGGCAAAGCCGAAAGTGACCAGCAGCTCAATCTCGGCTTCAACGATCGTCGTCATCGGCCGGGACGAAGCGGCAGCCGGAAGTGCAGTGTCGCGTTGCAGGGTATAGAAGCGGAGCCCGCCGATCAGGACGACCCAGATCAAGATGACGAGAACAAAGCGCATGGCAATGCGATCAACGCAGGGCATTGATGATCATCAGCACATTCTCGCGCATCATGCCGATGTAGGTTTCTCCGGCTGAATCTGCCGGGCCCATTGAGTCGGAATAGAGTTCGCCGCCAATCACGATGCCGGTCTCCCGGGCGATTTCCCTGATCTGCTTGGGATTGACGGAGGTTTCAACAAAGATGGCGCGGGTGCCCGATGCTTTGATGGACTCGATGACCCGCCGCCGCCTTTCCGGGGTGATGCCGGCGCCGACTTCGCCGCCGGTCGACCAGCCGACCGGGGCGATGGACAAATAGTCGTTAGCGGCGTTGAACCGGTATTCCCGGCAGAAATAGTTGAAGGCGTCGTGGGTGGTGACCAGGATCCGCTGCTCAGGCGGAATTGTGGCGACCTGTTCCCGGATCCAGGCGTCGAGAACCCGCAACTGCTGCAGGTAGAGCCGTGCCCGAGCCACATAGGTGCTCCGGTTGTCGGGGTCGAGATCGCTCAGGCCGGCCACGATGTTGTTGACATAGACAGCCGCGTTGCGGGGGGAGAACCAGGCATGCGGGTCGACGATCTGCTCGCCGCTCTCATTGAACAGCAGTGGTTCAATCCCGTTGGTGACGGTGAGCAGCGGTTTGCCGGCATCGTGGGCAAGGGTCGCCATCCAGTTCTTGCCTTCCAGGTGAAGCCCGTTTTCAAGACAGAGGTCAGCGCCGAGCACCAGTTGCACGTCGTTGGGTGTCGGCATGTAGGTATGCGGGTCGGCCCCGGGGGCCATGATGCTTCTGACAATAATCGTATCGCCGCCGATCTGGCGGGCGAAGTCGGCAATCTGGGTGGTCGAGGCAACCACCACCGGCCGAACCTCGGCCGATACCAGCTGTGGAACCCCGGTCATAATGGTCAGGAACAATGCGGCTAGCGGCGCCCAGGTGCGCAGCAGGGCGGGAAATCGCATGAAACGATACTCCGAGGCAATGGTTTGCTGAGGATGGTCCGGGTTGGTCCGCAACATCACGTGCACAAAAGGATAAACGGCAAGATCAAGTTTGCAAACGAAAATCTTGCTGCCTCCGGCCGGCATCGGTTTCCCGATGTGAGTGGTGCGCCCCTGTCGGCGGCGCCGACCAATCATGCCAGCGCTGTCTTTCGGTCTGTCCGAATATCGAGGATCTGAGCAAGACCGGCAAGCTCGAAAATCTCCCTGACATAGTCTTTCAGGCCACAGATGATCAGGCGTTTGCCGACAGCAGCCTGGGCGTGTTTGGCCTTGAGCACGACGCGGAGTCCGGCGCTTGAGATATAGTCGACCCCGGTAAAATCGATGACCATGTCTCTGGTCTCTTGCGCGGCGTGTTTGTCGAGGCTTTGCAGAATCAGCGGAGCAGTTGCCGAATCGAGACTGCCGTCAATGGTAAGGATAGCGAACGCTTCTTCGTCGGTCCAGGTGTGCTTCATGGTTTATCCTTTTCAGCTGGTGGTTCGTGAGAGTGGCCGGCCTCGAACTGTTTCACCATTTCAATGATATTGTGTGCACCATCATGGCGATAGTGCACCTCGTCCATAATCGAAGTAATCAGAGAGATGCCGAATCCGCCAAAGGACATTTCCTCAGTGCTGCGTAATTCCGGGGGAACCGGGGCGGCAAGCGGATTGAACGGCGGGGCGTCGTCGGCATAGCGAATGGTGCATCGTCGATCCGGTGGGATGGTGATCTCGATGGTGATGCCGGAGCCGGTTCCGGAAGCAAAACCATAGGAAACGGTATTGGTGATCAATTCGTCAAGCGCCAGGCGGAGTTGATAGTGGTCCCGTTCATTGAGTGCGGTGGCCTGCTGCAATTCCTGCAGGCGTTCAGCAAGTTCGCTCAATGCGGAGAGATCGGTGCCGAGGCGCAGCGTCTGTCTGATGGTGTCCGGAGCCGGCGGTGAATTTTCAGGGACCATCGTTCCGTTGAAGCGCAGCGAAAGCATGGTGATATCGTCGAACTGCTCGGCGCCGTGACAGAATTCGACGATGGCCCGGTCGATTGCCGTGACGATCGTTTCCGGGGTGCTGGACGCCGCTTCGTCGAGCAGCTGCAAGAGCCGTTCTTCACCGAAGAAGGCGCCGTCGGCATTGACCGCCTCGGTGATGCCGTCGGTGTAGAGGAACAGGGTGTCACCGGGAGTGAGCCGGATCTCCTGGGTGGAGTAATTCAGGCCGGGCATCGCACCCGCCAGCGGTTCGCGGGGAGTCGGCAGCAGGGCCGCCCTGCCGCCGGTCAGCCTGGCCGGCGGGTTATGGCCGGCGTTGCCGGTTTTCAGGATGCCGGTACGCAGGTCGAGAATCCCGATGAACAAGGTGACGAACATGCAGGACTCATTGCCTTCGGACAGATCATCGTTGGCCTTGGTCAAGATAGCGCCGGGATCCGGGTGCTGGTCGGCGATAACCTTGAGCAGAGTCTTCGTGACCGCCATGAAGAACGCGGCCGGCACCCCCTTGTCGGAGACATCGCCGATTAAAAAGCAGAATCGGGAGTCGTCGATGAAGAAAAAATCGTAGAGATCGCCGCCGACCTCCCGGGCTGGTTTGATCGACGCATAGATATCGAACTCGCTGCGCTCCGGAAACGGCGGGAAGAGTTTTGGTAGAATGCTCATCTGGATGTTGCGAGCGATGCGTAACTCCGATTCGATCCGCTCCTTCTGGGCGGTGGTTTCGGTCAATTGTTGCATCTGCCGGCGCAGGGCCTGCTGCATCTCGCTGAACGAGATGGTGAGCCGACCCAGTTCGTCTTTGCTGTTGATGATCGGGACCGGTTTGTCGAGGTCGCCGCCGGCGATGGACCCGGCGGCGCGCGACAGGTTGATGAGTGGGCGGGTCAACCGTGTCGTCAGCCAGGTGATCGCCAATGCCAGCACAAAAAAGCCGGCCAAGTTGAGCAATAATGTCGTGCGGGTCAACCCGGTGATCTCCTGCAGCACTTCGGCCTTGGGAAAGAGAAAACAGAGCGTCCAGCCACCGATCGGCAGCGGCAGGTAGTAGAGAAAACTCGGTTCATGGTTTCGGTAGCTTTCCCGCTCAAGAAACCCGGTGCCGCCGCTGATCGCATCCTTGCCGATCTCCCAGAGCTGCTGGTCGCCAACGGTCTCTGCCAGTGAGAAGATGGTCTCGTTGAGGATCAGGGTCTGGTCCGGGTGGTAGAGGAACATGCCGTTGCTCGACAGCAGCACGGCATAGCCGTTGTCGTACAGCGCAACCTGGGCGAGCAGGGCCTGGAGCCAGGCCAGCGAAATATCGGCGGTGATCACGCCGGCCAATGCGCGTTTGCCGTTTCGGTCGCGAAAAAACGGTACCGAATAGGTGGCCATCAGGATCTCGCCGCCGCCGGTATCGAAATACGGCTCGGTCCAGATCGGCCTGCCGAGCTGCTTCGGCAACTGGTACCAGTCCTGGTGGAAGTAGCGATAATCGGAGCCGCCGAGCATCTTCGAGGCAATCCCGTCCGGTGTTCGATAGCTGTAGGGTGAAAAGTACAGTTGGTCGGCGATCATGCCGTACGGTTCGAAGGCTACCGCCGAGGCATAGATGGCCTCGTTTCTGGCGACTATCTCCCGGGTCAGGTCGATGATCGACTGGTCGGAGAGATCGGGGTTTTCCAGGGTGGCGGCGATATTGCGGATGATGTTTTCCACCGGGGTGATGCGCGCAGCAACCCGGTGGACGATGGACTCGCCGAGCGCCCGGCTGTTCTGTTCGGCCATATCGATGATGATTCGCCGGGACACCAGGTAGCTGTAGAGATGAACCACGGACAGCACCGAGACCGACAAGAGCAGGAACAGGGAGACGGTTTTGAGGGTGATGCCCGGCCTAATCATCATCGGCACCGTTCCTGACAAACTGTTCATAGTTGGGTAACTGGTCCAGGAAACCGGCTTCAAGCAAGGCCCGGGAAACGGTTTGAAAAGCGGAGCGGCCCAGGGTGCCGAAGGAGCCGTGCGGATCGGCCGGTGTCATCAGCGTCTGCATGGTGCGCAGCATCCAGCGCTGATGCGCTGCTGACCAGGGCAGGTTGGCCTCCTGCATCCAGCGCTTGGTGATCGCCAGCGCCTCGTCCTCGTGAGCAAAGGCGTAGTGCCAGCCCTGCAGGGTGGCCATGACGACGGCGTCGACGATGGCGGAGCGCCGGGCAGCGGTTTCCGCCAGGCAGTAAATGCCGTCTTCGGGGAAATCATAAGCGGTGTCCTTGAAGAAAAACGGATGCAGGTCTGATTCCCGGTATCCGGATGCAAGAACGGTATGATACTCGTTGTACCACATGGCCATGGTTGCGGTTACCGCGCCCTTCAGGAACAGGTCCATCGAGCCGCTGAACGGGACGAGTGCAACGGCAATATCATGCTGCCGGAACAGCGCCCACGGTTGCAACGGAAATTCGTTGGCCCAGACGGCCACCCGACGGCCGTCCAGATCGGCAATGGAGTCGATTCGGTCCTTTTTCCGGGTGAGCAGCAGCAGTGAAGAACGCTGGACGAGCTGCCCCACATTGACCAGCGGGATGCCGGCAGCTCGCCGCTCCAGCGCCGCGGCCAGAAACATCGTCGCGAACTGCGCTTCGCCGGAGCTGAGGCGGTCGGCCGGAACGCTGTCGGTGCCGCCGGGCAACAGCACCATATCAATACCGAGTTCCCGGTAAAACCCTTTCTCCAGGGCAACGAAATAGCCGGCAAACTGGGCCTGCGGCTGCCAGTGCAGGGCAAGCCGGATGGTGGTCTTCGCTTCGACCGTGGCGGACGACAGGCAGCAAACCAGAAACAGCGTGATGATCAGGGCGCGTCCGGACATGGTCAGGGGCGGTAGCGTTGGTGAAACTGATCGACACTTCGCTGCCAGGCAATACCGCCTTTTTCGCCTTTCCAGGCAAGCAACGGATCAACCTGCACGATCAGTACGTCGTCGGCTTCGTAGAAGCGGATCTGCCCGGAGCGAACCAGGCTCTCCGAGAGGGTTCGTATTGTTTCACGCGAGATGTCGAGATAATCGGTGATCTCCTCGAGACGAACGAAGGCGATATTGTCCCATCGCAGGCAGGAGAAAATATAGGTGAGAAATTCGCTGGCCTGGCCCATTTCCCAGAGGCTGGTCAACGAGGTCCTGAGCTGCTGCTGATCGATGGAAATCGAGGCTCGCCCGTCGTTCTCAGCGGCCGTCAGGGAGGTGGCAGGCACGCCGTTCATGCCGCCGTCGAGAAACAGATAGTCGTGGAACCCCGCGGCCCGCAGAAAGAGTTGCAACCAGCGGGTCTTGCTACCATCTTCGTCGAACAGCAACAACCGATGTTCGACCCATATCCGGTCACCGATACCGGCCAGCAGCGCCTCCATGGTGATGGTGCGCAGCGGCAGGCCATGCGGCGTCAGGTATCGCTGGTAGTTGTTCCGGATATCGACAACCAGCGATTGCTGCCGGCCGGATATCTCGAGGAAGCGGTCAAACGAGGCGAGTCGCTGCTGATGGCTGAGCAGTGGTACCACTTGCTCCAGGCGTGCGGGGATTTCCCCCATCAATCGGGTGCGCTCCGGATAGGCGTGCAGCCACGAGTAGACGCCGGCATCATAGACCAGCACCTTGTCGACACCGAGGGCTCGGGCGATGCCGGCGGCCGTGAACGGGCGGGAGCAGTCCGGATCGTTCCCGATCAGCACAACTTCGATGCCGGCCTGGACCGGGGTGAGCTGGGCTATCTGCTCGGCAAATCGGCCGTTATCAACGGGCAGGTTGATCGATCGGGGAATATGGACAACGTCGAATTCGAAGCGGCTGCGAACGTCGATGAGCGCCACGGTAAGGAGTCGGTCGTGCAACTCGGTGGTCGATATGGTTGCAGCAGCAGGGTGAAAAGCGCGCAATGCCGATCCCCCGGCCATTCCCGGCGAGCCGAGACAAAGCAGCAGGAGCAGTATGGCACCCAGAGCCCTGCCGGAACGGGAGCCGTGACGGCGGTGGACTGGTTTGTTGAAGAGTGCAATTGCAGCGTGCATCTTGTCTGGTAGTGCAAGGGGACAGAGCATGATCGTTGAGTCTAGCGCAGATCGGCGAAAAAAGGCAACAGCTTTCCCGATCCGGTGCCCAGGCGGCCCAAAAGTCTTCGCCGCGCATTGCCGGCGAGCCCGGTTGCTCTGTCGAACCGGCGGGGCTGGATGATATTGACAACACTTCCAAGGTCTTGTTATGTAGTAACAGTAACCTTTCAGGTTCCACACTGGTGGAGAAAGAGGGAACCTCGTGTGATTCGAGGACGGGCCCGCCGCTGTAACCGGGGACAAGCACTGCAACAAAGCCACTGATGATACTTATCGGGAAGGCGCGGTGTACGGATGATCCGGAAGTCAGAAGACCTGCCTGAAAGGACGTGCGGCATCCCCGCGGAAACGGGTTGCCGATGACGATACGAGGATTTGCCAGGGCATCCCCGGATCATTTTCATGGTCCGGGGATGTGTCGTTTCCGGGCCGGAACGTCTGATCAGGAGCGCATTATGAAACGAAAAACTGTCGGTTGGCTGGTTGTGGTCGGGTTCTTGTTGGTCGTTGGCAGCGGTGCGGCGCTTGCGGCAAGCGAGGCACACGAGCGAGCCCCGGGCGGCACCGCTATCGTGCTCGCCCACTTCGGCACCACGGTGCCGGAAGCGCTCGGCGCGCTGACCACCATCAACGAGTCGGTAAGGGCCGCCTATCCGGAAACGGAGGTGCGGGTCACGCTGACTTCCAATATCATCCGCTCAATCTGGAAGAAACGGGCGACCGAACGACAGCAGTGGCTCGACCAGGGCGTACCCGCGGAAATCCTCGATGCTAAAAACATCATTGCCACGATCGGCGACCTGCTTGAGGACGGCTACAAGACGATCATTGTCCAGCCGACCCACATGTTTTTCATGGAGCAGTCCCACGATCTGCTGCAATACGTCAACGGATTGGCCTCCATTCGCACCATGAAGGAGCGCTGGAAGCCGTTCGACCACCTGGTCATGGGCCGGCCGGCGCTGGGCATGCCCGGCGACCGGTACGATTACCGCGACGATATCGCCTCCGTAGTGGCGACCCTGGCCGGCGACGCCGAGCGGGCCCGGCAGCAGGGCGCAGCGCTGGTCTATATGGGGCACGGGAATGAGCACTGGTCAACCGGCGTCTACGGCGAAGTGCAGCGCGCCCTGCGCGATGCCTATCCCGATATTGCCTCCTTCGTCGGTGTCGCCGAAGGCTACCCCGGCGTCGAAGACCTGCTCGGCGACCTGCAGGCCGAGAGTGTTACGAATGT
>CAZSOA010000030.1:0-27186 GCA_964608305.1 uncultured Desulfofustis sp.
TCGAGCAGTTTCGACGCGTCTACCGGCAGTTACAAAATTATGCAAAACGCCAGTTCGGGGACGGCGGGGTTTTGATTGAACAATGTCTGCGTGACTATAATCACCTTGAAGTTCAACTCGTCTGCTCACGCTATAACGAACGGGTCCATTTCAGCTCACGCAACTGCACCATCCAATCCACCGGGCGACAGAAACGGGTCGAGGCCGCACCTGGTTTTCATAGCTCCTGTTTTGCCTACGATTTCGACGAACAACAGGTCCTCGATCAGATTGTCGATTATTCCCTCAAGCTGGCCGATCACGTCAATTACGACAATGTCGGCACCTGGGAATGGATCGTCAGTCGCAGCGGCCAGCCCTATCTGCTTGAAGTAAATACGCGCATCCAGGTTGAAAACGATGTTTCGGCCCGCATCAGTTACCTGAACAATCAGCAACCGAACCTGATTCGCGAACAGATCAGGCTGGCGCTCGGCGAACGTATCGGTTTCAAGCAGCGCGATATCGTTTTTCGCGGCGCCGCGATCGAATTGCGCATCGTCGCTGAAGATACCCGTCGCGGCTTTGCTCCCTGGATCGGCACGATCACCGAATATTCGTTTCCGACCCATGACTGGTCTACGGTTTACACCCATGTCCCGTCGGATCGCCCTTATACCATTCCCAGCGATTTTGATCCGAACCTGGCGCTCGCACTCGTCTGGGGAGAGTCCATGGACGAGGCGAAACAACGGGCCGCGCGTTTCATCGATGAAACAGTCATCCGTGGCCGAGACTCGGCCAACATGCCGATCATCACCAATCTCACGTATCTCAAAGATAATCTGGATCGTCTGCTGACCTTTTAGCAGACTCGTCTGAGCCGGCGGACTTATGAAGGAACAGCTCAAACAGCTTCTTAAGATAGAAGAGCGGATCAATTACCTGATCCAGGTCAAAGACTATTCAAACTGGGGTAATCTGGACGGGTTCAAGGCCAGCTGCGATCGGTTAAAGCAAAATGTCTATGACCTGCCCGATAAACAGCTCTGGGGCGAGGTCCGGAAACTGCACGACTCCGTCAGCTTTCTCGAGCAACGGGCGGAAGAACAGCTTACCCCGATGGAACGAGTCCGCATCGTCCGCAGCATCCAGCGTTTCAGCCTCAAAGATATCCTGGAAAACGTCTACGACGATTACACGGAACTGGGTGGTCAGAACGATGCCAATATCGACCCGGCAATGATCTGCGCCAAGGCCACTCTGACCAGGAAAAGAAAAAATAAACCCTATACCGTTACGGTAATGGTCATCGGCCAGGAAAGCGGGCATGGCGAAGAGTTCCGCAACGGGGGGTCGTGTCGTCCCGAAGGCAACGAAAAGGCCCAGCGCTATATGAAGGTTGCGGAAACGGAAGGTATTCCCATCCATTTTTACATTTTTACTCCCGGCTCTTACCCGGTCGAGGAGTATCCCGGAGCCGCCCAGCAAATTGCCCGCAATATTTATGCGATGACCAAGCTGCGGGTGCCAACCGTTTCCTTTATTTCCGAAGGCGGTTCCGGCGGCGCTGAGGCGATCGGTCTGACCGATTACCGGATGATGGCGAGCCACGGTTACTATTCGGTCATTTCTCCGGAAGGGGCCGCTGCCATTGAAGGCCGCGTCAAAGAAGGGAACAAAGTGCCCCGGGAACTGGTGGAACTCTGCGCCGAACGGCTGCGCCTGACGGCGCTGGACAACCTCAACCATGGCATCATTGACCGAATCGTTCAGGAACCGCCGCTCGGAGCGCGCCGCGACGATTTCACCTTTTTTGCCCGACTTCGCTCGGAAATGATCAGCGCCACCGATCGCGTTGTCTTGTCCTGCAAGAGCTTCAAATCGTTCCGTACCTGGGAAATACATCGGCGAAAAGGCAAAAAGGACAATCACGAACTCGACGTGGAAATCTCCTGGGACCTGAGCCGGGACGAAGTCGATCGGCTGCTGCTTCAGCGATCGGAGAAGTACCTGGCGATGGCCACCCACGGCTACATCGGCCGCCCCGAGGCGCAGCAGGGACTTATTCGTCAAGCGCTGGTATCCACCGAGCATCTCTATTATACCGTGCGCTATGACATCCTGAAGAACCAAAAGCGCCAGGTACGCAAAGTATTGAGCGATGTTTCCGGTGAAGGTTCGGTGATGCTCAAGCGACTTACCGAGCCACTCCGCAATGCCGTCAATTCCTTGCGAGAGCGTGGCAGAAAAAAGCCGACGCGATTGATCACGTATACCGGGAGCAGCCAGAACGGCAGTCACCGGCCCGATCCGCTTGAGCTAACAGACACCTATACGAGTCCCCTGGCCAACGAGGATCGTACGGTGACCTGTCCCAATGCGACCAAGCACGGCTGCAAAGATCTTTGGGTGCCCGATCTGTACGGCGAGTTCGCCGGTGTCTGCGAAACCTGCGGCCATCATTTCCCGCTCGAATATCCCTGGTATCTGAAAAATGTCTTCGATCCGGGGTCGATTCAGTTTTTCAATGAGCACCTTACCGCACAGAACCCACTCGGTTACACCGGCTTTACCGAGCGCCTCCAGGATGCTGCCAAAAAAACCGGGCGCAAGAGCGGCAATCTGACGTTTACTGCGGCGATCGACGGCATCATGATTGTCACGACCGTGCTCTATTCAGAATTTCGCAACGGCACCGTCGGCTCCACCGAAGGTGAAAAATTCGTGCAGGCCTGCAAACTTGCCCAGCGCAAAAAGCGGCCGCTACTCGCCTATGTCCACACAACCGGCGGCATCAGAATCCAGGAGGGCACCCTCGGGGTCATCCAGATGCCCAAATGCACCATGGCCGTCCGTGAATACATAGACGCCGGCGGCCTCTATATCGTTGTCTATGACAATAACTCTTACGCCGGACCGGTAGCGTCCTTTCTCGGTTGTTCACCATATCAGTTCGCCATCAGGTCCTCGCGCATTGGTTTTGCCGGACCACGCGTCATCCGGGAAACCACCGGGATCGATATCCCACCTAATTACCATTCGGCCCGCAACGCCCTGCGGCGCGGGCATATCCAGGGTATCTGGGACCGACGGGACTTTCGGAGAAATCTCTATAAGGCATTGCTCACCATGGGCAGCCCAAACCTCTACTATCGTTAAGACCATGAAACGACGGCATGAGGGGGCGGTCCGTCGCAGGTTGCCGGTATGCTCAACCGGCACGGTGCCGCAAATTCGTCTGCCCCGGATGGCATCCTTTTCTTTCAAAAGGTGAGCAACTGATATCCTGCGGCGAGATAGGGGGCAAGGGACGGGTGGCCCATCAACTCACCATACACCCTGAGCCCCTGCGTCTCGGCTTCTTCCAGGCTACCGAGTTTGGCCGAACAGGCTCGACAGACTCCTTCGATCAACCCCTGCTGTTTGACCTTTTCATAGAGTGAATAAAAGGGCGCTTCGGGATCTTTCAGCAACGAGACAAGTTTGACCGCTCCGCCTTCGATTATCACTTTGGTATCATATCCCTTCTCGTGAAAATCCAGGGCGTAGAGCAGGACATGACCAAAGCACATGATGTCCGGATTGTAGGTCACCAAAACAATTTTTTGCATCGCGTTTTCTCCGTAGGCTTCTCATTATCAGGCATCAATCGAACGGCGCTGCATCCTGACGGTCGACCAGCACGTGCGACGATAGCCGCCATCGACGCACTACAGTATAAAGGGAACCGTGGAAAATAGCCATTTCGTCCAATCTCATCGTTGCGCAATCATATTTTATCCTCGGAATATCATGTATATGCCTGCGATAAATTCTCTTGCGCGCCTCGATCTTGAACGAAATTTCGAATTTTTCGAGGCCCCCTAAAAGCAATTGCCATAAAAAGCGAGGCTGATGCATCTGCCCGCGCCCCGCTCCGTCGCGAAATCCGCGGACAAGCAGCTTTTCTTTTGACTCGCACAGACAGGGTAAGTATAACAACCAGTGCCTGACCCTGTGTTAACAAATCTCATCAGGAGATCGTATGTCCAGTAATTTCGGAACATTGTTTCGCATTTCGACCTTCGGCGAATCGCATTGCAAGGCCGTCGGCGTGGTTATTGACGGCTGCCCGCCCGGCATGGCGTTGGTCGAAGCCGATATCCAGCGACAACTCAACCGACGCCGTCCCGGGCAGTCCAGCCTGACAACCGATCGCCAGGAATATGATCAGGTTCGTATCCTGTCCGGAACGGAAAACGGCATCACGCTTGGCAGTCCCATTGCTCTCAAGGTCGACAACCTTGATCAACGCCCCGGCGATTACGGCGACATGGCCTCGATTCCACGGCCCTCTCATGCCGACTATACCTATCTGGCAAAATACGGGATCAAGGCCTCTTCCGGCGGCGGCCGATCCAGTGCCCGGGAGACAATCGGCACGGTTGCCAGCGGCGCCGTGGCGGCCAAAATCCTCCAAGAGAAATTCGGGATCGAGATCGTCGCCTGGGTCAGCGGTGTCGGGCCATACGAAGCAGAGCCGGTCGATCATGCCACGATTTCGGCAGCACTGGTCGATGAGCATGAGTTGCGCTGCCCTGACACACAGGCAGCTCAAGCCATGCGTTCCCTCATCCTTTCTTTGAAAGAAGAAGGGGATTCGACCGGCGGGATCGTCTCCTGTATTATCAGAAATGTTCCAGCCGGCCTCGGCGAACCGGTCTATGACAAGTTTGAAGCAAAGCTTGCCCAAGCCATGCTTGCCATCCCCGCCACCAAAGGTTTTGAAATCGGGTCCGGATTTGCCGGCACAATGATGCGCGGTTCGCAGCACAACGATCCATTCATCATGCGAGACGGGAAACTTCTGACAACAACCAATCATTCCGGAGGCATTCAGGGTGGTATCTCCAACGGAGAAATCATTCATTTCCGTGTTGCTTTCAAACCTCCGGCAACTATCGCCAAACCTCAGGAAACCGTAGACTACGACGGTCGCTCAATGGTCCTGCAGGCCAAAGGACGCCACGATCCGTGTGTCGTCCCCCGGGCCGTGCCCATCGTCGAATCGATGGCCGCCCTGGTCACCCTTGATATGGCCATGCGCCAGGAGGCTCGCCGGGCGTTTCGGTACTGATCTCCGATCCGCTGCTACCAGTTGTCGATGAAGCATCCTCGAACCATCTTCAGTTCGTTGCTCGACCGCCTCTCTCCACCGGTCGGCCTTTTACTGCTCGTCCTGTCCGCCTTCGTCGGTGCCGGGACCGGCCTTGCTGCCGTTGGCTTCATCAAGCTGATCAATATCGTCGAAACTTTTTGCTTTACAACTGTTCCGGCCCTGTTCCCCGGACTCGGCATCTCCATTTTCCTGCTGGCACCGGTTGGCGGCGCCTTGCTCGTCGGCCCCCTGATCCTCTATGCACGGGAAACGAAAAGCAGCGGTGTGCCGGAAGTGATGCAGGCGTTGATCCTTGCCGGTGGGCGGATCAGGGCGCGGGTTGCCGGCACGAAGATTATCGGCTCCGCCCTGGTCATCGGCAGCGGCGGTTCCGCCGGGCGGGAAGGCCCGATCGTACAGATCGGCGCCTCTCTCGGGTCCACCATCGGCCAGATCTTCCGACTATCTGATGAGCGTATCCGCAACCTGGTCGGCTGCGGTACCGCTGCCGGCATTGCCGCAGCTTTCAATACGCCGATCGCCGGTGTGGTCTTTTCAATCGAGGTATTGATGGGCAACCTCCAGGTGCGCTCATTTGGCAATGTGGTCATCGCTGCCGTTGCCGGATCCATCGTCAGCAGGCACTTCCTCGGCACACGACCGGCCTTTGCCGTCCCCATCCATTCCTTCGGATCGCCGCTGTCGATCTTTTTCTACCTGGCACTCGGGCTGCTGTCCGCGCTTGTCGGCGTCATGTTCATCAAAATGCTCAGCCGTACCGAGAGCCTGTTCGATCGGCTCAAGGCGCCCCATCTGCTCAAGCCGGCAACTGGAGCCATTCTGCTGGGTATTATCGGCATGCTGTTCATGACCCTTCCCGGCATGACCGACTATCACAAACCGCATATCTACGGGCAGGGCTTTCGGTTTATCGAGACCGTCCTGCACGGCGGCATACCGTTCTGGATGCTGCTCCTGCTCGTCTTTCTCAAACCACTGGCCACCGCGCTGACGCTCGGCTCAGGAAGCCCGGGCGGTGTCTTTGGTCCATCCCTGTTTATCGGCGCCATGCTCGGCGGCTGCCTGGGGATTCTTTTCAAGAATTTTTTCCCGGAAATTTCCGGAGAACCGGGAGCGTACGTCCTTGTCGGCATGGCTGCAATGTTTTCCGCCACGGCACGGGCCCCGCTGACCGGGATGCTCACCGTCTTCGAACTGAGTAATGATTATCTGATGATCCTGCCGATGATGACGGCCACTATCACCGCCAGCTATTTCGCACAATGGCTCCATCCGGAATCGATCTTCACCGGAAAGCTGGCCAAGCGTGGCATCCGTTTCTATGAAGGACGGGACATGGATATCATGCAGGGAGTCAAGGTCGAGGAAGTCATGCGCACCCAGGTCGTCACCATCGATAAAGATCGTTCGGTGCCGGAATTGATGGCCCTGTTCCAGGAAACCAATCTGCTCGGTTTTCCGGTGGTCACCGGGAATAAGAGATTATGGGGAATCATCACGTTGCAGGACATACACCGCGCCCAGTCCGATGAAACCATCAATCTGCGCGACCTGAAAGTGGCCGACCTGGCAGTGGAAGGGCCGATCGCCGTCTTCCCCGATGAACCGATCTGGGTGGCCATCCAGAAAATGTCGCCACGGGATCTGGCGAGACTGCCGGTCGTCTCTCGAGACGGTTCCCTGCGCCTGGTCGGCTCCATCAGTCGCAGCGATATCCTGCGTGCCTATGATGTCGGCGTGGTTCGCAAACAGCGCGGCCAAATCATGGAGCAACAGACGACACTGCGTGCCGCCACCGAAACCGGTTTTGTCGAATTCGCATTGAATGAAGACGATTCCTGTTGCAACATCGCCGTCCGGGACCTGCCGCTCCCGCAACACGTCAACCTCGTCTCGATCCGGCGTGAAGGCAAGACCATCGTGCCGCGCGGCAATCACCGTCTGCAGGCAGGTGATATCCTGACGGTCTTCGGCAGACTCGAGGAGATCGAAGATCTGAAAAACTTTCTGAACTCGTGCCCGACCGGTAGCTCGTAAGCCCGATTTTGATTCATCTTCCATCTCCCTGCACCGCACAGCCGACATCGCAATGAACCGGCAGTCACCTTGCCTGATGACGCGACAGGTGTTAGGATGAATCATGAAACCTGCATACCGTATCGTTTTGCTCTGTTTTTTCATTATCCTGATCATTGTCGGTGCGATGCTGATCAGTGCCGGTTTTCTGTTTCCAGACCGACTCGGCTCCATGGCGCCTCCGTTCAAGGCGTTTGGCTTTTCTCTGTTTTTCATGGGGATCGGCGAATACCTCAACCATCCTGTCGAGCGGCACCGCAATCAGACATCACTCGACAACGAAACGACGCCCGTCAGCAAACAACGCCTTCGAACTCCCTGTGTTCTTGGTAATCTGTTTGTCGTCCTGGCCATTATCTGCACCTTTATCGCCATCTCGCTGGTCTTCTTCCCGCATAACTCCCGGTAAGCCCGGCAGCTCGACAGGCGACAGCTCAACACGCCCGGTGGTGCATGAGGCGCGCCATTGACATCTGTTAGGCGGTGCGTATAATTGAGGGATACAATCCAGTGGTGACTCCACCCACCATGATGCAGCAGGCCGACCGGTCTGTATCATCGGGTAGGGAAGCCGCCTTCTTTGAGGTGACCATATGGAAAAGCGTAAGCACCCGCGTATGACCATGATCAATCTTGAAGCCGATATCTCCGACGGCAAAGGATTTTTCAGCGGCGTTGTCCACAATATTTCCCGCTTCGGATTATCTATCACCGATGTCCCGAGACGACTCGACCGATCCGCAGATATTTACTCGATCATCCTTGATGGACCGGGAACCCATTTTAAATTATTGGCTCGACCGATCTGGGAAGAGGAGGATGGTACCCGCAAGGTCATCGGGGCGCAGATCGAAAACAGCCCATGGACATGGACGGAGTTTGTCATGCGCCACGAAACCGAAACGGAGAACAACAATCACGGAAAGACACACTGAGGTAAAAGCCGCAGTCTCGCCACTCCTTTTCTATCAGATACGCCCAAACGAATAGCGGAAATAGGAGGCACAGATCCCTTCCT
This sequence comes from uncultured Desulfofustis sp., assembly GCA_964608305.1. Taxonomy (GTDB): domain Bacteria; phylum Desulfobacterota; class Desulfobulbia; order Desulfobulbales; family Desulfocapsaceae; genus Desulfofustis. Next base: position 8,235 of record CAZSOA010000030.1, read on the forward strand.
GAGCGACCATGCAGGGACCGACGGGGTGTTGCGCCGTACAGGAGACGCCAAACGCCGGGCACTCGTTGGGCGTGCTTCTCCCTGAGATGATATCGGCACATTGGCACTGGAGTTGTTCCTGGCCTTTGAGAAAGCGGATATTGAAACGCTTCACCGCATCGTAGAGGGATAGTTCGTCACGGATGACGAAGCCGCTTCCCTCGATACTTCCCAAGCCACGCCAATCAGTCTCAACGGCAAAGAAAACCTCGGAAAGCATCTTCTGAATGCGGGCGGTCTCCTCGCTGGGAGTAATGCCGGCGAACGGGTTATCGTTAAGCGTTTGCTCGGATCGGATCTGTTTGACGATGGAAATCAATCCTTCAAGGATTTCGTTTATACTGAAACCGGACACAGCACATGCCAGGTGATACTGCCGGGCCAGATCGGCATAGGCATTGCTGTCGGTAATTGATTCGATATGCGTGGAAAACAGCAGCCCGCGAATATTGAGATCAGGGTTCTGCAACAGGCTTGCCAATGAAGGCGGCAGCAGCCTGATGGATGGGATAACGCAAAAATTCCCAATCCCCTCCGACGCGGCTTCCAAAATGGTTTCCGCCACGTCTGGAGCGGCACCCTCAAAACCGACCGCCGTGAAAACAACTATTTTACGGGGGAATTTTCGTGCGAGATCGAGAGCTTCCATCGGAGAATCGACGACCTCAACAGCGGCACCTCGATTCCTGATGGACTCGAGCGAGTCTTTGCTGCCGCTGACCCGGAGAAGGTCCTCGCAGGTCGCGGTAACGACATCGGGCTGCAGCCCGATTTTGACAAAGGCGTCAATATGACCGGCGGGCATGACGCAAACCGAACAACCGGGCCCGGAGACGATATCGAGATTATCGGGAAGGATCTCACTGAGACCGTATTTCAACAGCGTCCGGTTCTGGGTGCCGCATACCACCATCACTCGGATGGGGCGATCCACCAAATCCAGCAGTTCATCCAAAAGCCTCTGAGAAATGAGCGGTTCGCTCTGCTCATCCCGGATCACCATCCCCACCACCTCTTGACCTGCCGCCGGGGCTCGGTTGCCCCCGGCGGCAGGCATGTCAGGTTTTCTGCAGTCTCAGCGATTTTGCTAGCGATCTTCCGCCGCTTTGACCATGTCTGCGTAGTACTCGGTTTCGCTGATTTTTTCAGCTTCCACCGCTTCAATATCGGCGCGGGTCAGATGAAACATCCCGCAGGCGGGGCAACTGCCGTCGAAACTATCACCGACGGCGCGCGCCTTGAGTTCATCAATCGTCATATGATCGACATTGCCGCAAGCCCCGCTGGGGTTTTCTGCCCGAACCTGAATTCGCTCAGATTTCTGTTCTGCTGCAGTCATAACACCACTCCTTGGCCATAAAGGACATCCAGGCCGTTTCACCCGTTTGAGCAATCGTTCCCGTTACCCTTTTGTGAGAGAGCTTAAGCTGTTTGATAACGTAAATCGGTCTACCCGTCAAGGCCATCAGGCGGGGCAGCGGCGCCCCGCCTGATGGCAAAAGAAGAAATGACGGACAGACTGAAGTCTAATTTTTCAATGTTTCGATCAGATTGCCTTGAGCATCGACGATGTCCAGAGCCATCGGAATACCGCCATCCAGGCGGTGCGTAGCGCAGGACATTCACGGGTCATAAGCCCTGACGGCCATCTCCACCCTGTTGAGTATCCCCTGGTCATAGACGCCGTCCTTGATCAGCAACGACGCCGCCTGTTTGACGCTCATGTTCATCGGGCCGATGTTGTGCGTCGTACCGACAATAAGATTGGCCGATTCAATACAGCCTTCGGCATCGGTGGTATAATCGTGAATCAGGGTGCCGCGCGGCGCCTCAACCACACCGACGCCTCGGCCGGCCTTCGGTTCGACCTTGGCACGAACGTTCGTATCGGTGATACCGTCCCAGTTGAGCAGTTCAATCGTCCGCTCACAGGCATACACCAACTCGATCAGCCGGGCATAGTGATAGAGCAGCGTTGCCTGGGCCGGTCGGCCGAATGCGGCACGGAATTCCTCGAGCGCCTCCTGGGCCTTCGGCGTCGACATCTTGTCACAGACATTGATGCGAGCCAGAGTGTTTGCCCGATAGATACCCTTCGGTGCATTCAGATCAAGTGAGAACCCTTCATTCCAGGATCGTGCGTAAGGCATTTTCCCGTAGCCCCACGGCTCAACATGCTCGCCCAGATAATCGAGATAATCGGCGCCTTCAAAATCAACATACGATCCATCCGGTTTCATCAGCCGTTGCTTGCCGTCAAAGACCCGCAACGATCCATCCTGGCGATCGACCGTGCCGAGAAACCCGGTGGTGATGACACCAAGCTGACCGATCACGTCAAGATATTTGTTAAAGACGTTGTTTTTCGCGAAATCAAGTGCATACAGCGAAAAATCGAGCAGTGTCCGGGTGTCTCTGAGCATCGCCTGTCGTTCTTCTTCGGGCAGCGGTTTGGAGAACCCGCCGACCACGGCAGCGATCGGATGGATAGCCTTGCCGGCGAAGCGATCGATCATCATCTGGCCGAGTTGCCGCATCTTGACGACCTGGGTTGCCAGCTCCGGAGCAGCCTTGACGACACCAATGACATTGCGAACCGAGTAGTCGGCATCGGGACCAAGAACGAAATCCGGCGCCGCCAGGAAAAAGAAATGCAGGATCTTATCATTGATATGGGCCATGACCTGCAGTAATTCCCGCAGTTTGGCACCGGTCGGTGTCGGTGTTACACCGAAACAGCCATCGACCGCCTTGTTGGACGCGGTGTGGTGCATCCACGGGCAGATACCGCAGATCCGGTTGACAATCCGGGGCACTTCTTCCGCCGGCCGGCCCTCGATGAATTTTTCGAAGCCGCGCAATGACATCAAGCTCATATACGCGTTCTCGACATTACCGGCGTCGTCGAGGTGCACGGCAATGCGCGCATGCCCCTCGATCCGGGTCACCGGTTGGATATTGAGTACTTTACCCATGTTATGCTTCCTCCTTCACGGCAGCCTTTTTCTTCGGCCGCAGATTGCCATGAGCGCCGCTGAAGCGCAGAATGGAACGACGATCAACCACCGACTTGGTATCGATGCCGTTGCTGGCCAATGCGTTCATCATATCCAGCAGCTGATTGCCGTCCGGACGTACCGGTCCGAAGCAACCACGACAGGGGACACGAGTATGGATACAACTCGGCGCCCCATATTTGGCACACCCGGCGGCGGTAACTGGCCCCATACACATGAAACCCTGCTCGAGCAGGCAGCGCATCTCACTGACCGGCTTGTTCGGATCGAACTCAGGATTTTCGATGTAACGCTTCACCTTGCTGACATTACCCTTGCCTTCACGGCGTGTCGGGCAGGTGTCGCAGACACTCTTGGTCGGCAGCACCGGTGCGCGGTTCTCCAGCAGAGACAAAACCACTTCGGCGATATGCGCCGGGTTCGGCGGGCATCCCGGCAGCGCCAGATCGATTTTTACTTTCTCGTCAAGCGCATAGACCCGATCGAGCAGCTTCGGCACAACCTGATCGGGCCGGCTCGCACCGGGATCGGTGGACGGTGTCTGATAGACCGCATCAAAACTCGTTTCACCATCCTGACCGTTCATCAAGGCCGGAATACCGCCCTGGGTCGCGCAGGATCCGAGAGCAATCAGCACCTTGCATTTTTTACGCATCTCTTCGAGTACTTCAAGATGCTCTTCATTGGCGACGCCGCCGGTGACGATTCCGACCACCGCCTCGGGGATCTGCAGATGCAGGCCCTCGTCACCGCATTGCCCGTAGTATTTATGGTCCATGATGACCGGAGCATGAACGATATCGAGATGCTCGGTCAACAGTGGGACCAGTGCTTCACCGATGTTCAGGACGGCGATCTCGCATCCCGAACATGAGCTTAGCCATTCCAAAGCCGTTGTTACACCCATGTTTCCCTCCTGTTATGCAGCCTGAGCATCGCTTTTGACGGGTCCCAGTTTCTTCACCCGGGCGGTCATGTCATTGACTGCCTTGACAAACTTATCGGGCTCGGCGGATGAGACCCAGGTGATTGAAAACCGATCGCTCTCGTAACCATAATCTTCAAGAAGATCCTTGATCATTTCCGAGCGGGCCATTGCCTTGTAATTACCATCCAGGTAATGACATTCACCGAGGTGTCAGCCAAGTACCATCACCCCGTCGGCACCCTGGTCGAGCGCCTTGGTGACAAACTCGGGATGGACCATCCCCGAACACATGACCCGGATGATCCGGACGTTTGCCGGATATTGCATTCTCGCGGTACCGGCAAGATCAGCCGCGGCATACGAGCACCAGTTGCAGCAAAATGCTATGATTTTCGGTTCATAACTCATTGATCTCTACTCCTTTGCTGTCGTGCAGTTATCTGTTCAACCGGCCGATTAGACGGCAAGCGCCGCCTCGATCTGGCTGCTGATCTGCTCCATGGTAAAGCCCTGAACCACCACACCCCGTTTCGGGCAAGTCCCCTGACAGAGACCGCACCCTTTGCACTGCGCCTTGTTGACGCTGATATAGCGCGGTCGCTGCCCACCGTCGGCAGCAGGCTCTCCCTCAACCAACTCAATAGCATGGTAAGGGCAGACGTCGATACACAGCGCACAGCCGTCGCAATTATTGAGGTCCGGCTCGGCCTTAATCGCATCGAGGCTTACCGCCGACCGTGACAACAGGGTAGCCGCACGACCTGAAGCAGCCAATGCCTGAGCAACCGACTCCTCCACCGGTTTCGGATAATGGGCCAGACCGGCAACAAAGAGGCCGTCGGTGGCAAAATCCACCGGACGCAATTTGGCATGCGCCTCCTGGAAGAATCCATCGCCGTCCAGTGAAGCCTTGTAGATCTTGTTCAGTTTGTCGGCATCGGGGTTGGCGATGATAGCCGTCGCCAAGACCACCATGTCGGCCTTGATACTGAGCGGCCGATGCAGGATGTGGTCCCAGACCTCGACATTAACCTGCTTATGCTCAACCTCGACCAGCGGTTTACCGTGGGTCTCGTAATTGATAAAAATGACACCAAGCTCACGGGCTTTCTTATACAACGGTTCACGCTGCCCATAGGTTCGCATGTCACGGTACAGGATGTAGACCATCCGCGACGGATCTTCCTGCTTGAGTTCAATGGCCGATTGGACGGAGTGGGTACAACAGACTTTCGAGCAATACATCCGTTCTCCCTCACGGGAGCCGACGCATTGGATGAACACCACGCTTTTGGCCTTGGCCGCATGATGCTCCTTGAGCTTGAACAAGCGGTCGAATTCAAGCGCCGTTACCACGTTGGGAATACGGCCGTATCCATACTCCTTGGGGCGCAAGGCACGGCCGCCGGTGGCAACGATCCCGATCCCGTGTTCGATGGTTTTGGTCAAACCATCAGCAGTGGCGATCGTCGATGAAAAATTACCGACAAACCCCTGGGCTGCCTTCACTTCAAAGCCCATGTGGACAATGATCCGTTCGTTCTTTTGCACCTGCTCAATCAGTTTCTTGGTGCGATCCTGAATCGACTCTCCGGACCAGGTATGCCCCAGGTAGACAGCGTTCCCGCCAAGCGCATTGGTTTTTTCGACCAGATGTACCTCAAAGCCCTGCTCGGCAAGATTGAGAGCGGCCGACATACCGGCAATACCGCCGCCGATGACCAGACCTTTCTGATTGATCGGTACCGAGATCGGCTGCAGGGATACCTGCCGCGCGACCTTTGCAACTGCCATCCGTACCAGATCTTTCGCTTTGCTCGTGGCAGTCTTCGGATCAGCGGAGTGGACCCAGGAATTCTGGTTCCGGATATTGGCCATTTCCACGAGATACTCATTGAGACCGGCCGATTTCAGCGTTTCCCTGAACAGCGGTTCATGGGTCCGCGGTGTACAGGCCGCGACAACTACCCGGTTCAAGCCTTTCGACTTGATCGTCTGAACCATTTGCTCCTGGGTATCCTGGGAACAACTGAACAGATTACGCTCGACATGGATGACGCCGGGCAGGGTAGCGCTGTATTCGGCTACCGCCTCGACATCGACGACACCGGCGATATTTGAGCCGCAATGACAAACGAAGACACCGACCTTCGGCTCTTCGGCGACCACATCCCGTTCCGCCGGGAAGGTCTTGTCCTGGGTCAGCTGACCGCGGGACGGCGCGAGCACATCGGCAACCGCTGCAGCGGCAGCCGATCCTTCCATGACCGACTGCGGGATATCTTTCGGCCCGGCAAAAACGCCACAGGTGAAGATACCTTTTTTCGACGTTGAAACCGGCGTAAAGTCGGACGTTGCCGCGAAACGGTCATTGGTCAACCGAACCCCGGCCATGTCTGCCAGCGCCTTAACGTGATCCGGAATGGTCAGGCCGACGGACAGCACCACCATGTCGAAATACTCCTCGACCTGCCGACCTTCTTCGTTGATGTAGTGGAGACGGAGATCACCGGTGTCACCCTCCGGCTCGACACCATGGACTCGGCAGCGGACGAACCGGACTCCGGACTCTTCCTTGGCCCGCTGATAGTAGCGATCAAAGTCCTTGCCGTGGGTCCGCATGTCCATCATGAAAATAGCAGTGCGCAGGCCGGGAACATGGTCCTTGGCCATAACCGCTTCCTTGATGGCATACATACAGCAAACCGATGAACAATAAGCGTTCCCGCATTTGTTCTCGTCACGACTGCCGACACATTGCAGAAACGCTACCTTGGTGACTTCCTTACCGTCGGAAGGCCGAACCAGATGCCCCTCGGTCGGACCGCTCGCCGACAGATACCGCTCGAACTGCATCGCGGTGACGACGTTGGGATATCTTCCATAGCCCCAGACCCAGGCGCCTTTCGGGTCGAACGCCTCAAAGCCGGGAGACATGATGATGGCGCCGACATTTACCTCGTGGATCTTTTCGGTGTCATCGAAGTTGACCGCCCCGGCAGGGCAGACCTTCTCACAAAAACCACAGGCACCCGCCTTCTTAAAGCGGATGCAGTTTTCCGCATCGATTTGATACTTCAGCGGTACCGCCTGGGCGTACTTCACGTAGATCGCTTTGCGCTTGCCGGTGCCCGCATCATATTCGCTGTCCACCTTCTTCGGGCATTTGGCCGCACATTCACCACAGGCAATACATTTTTCCATATCCACATAACGTGGATGTTCTTTGAGAGTTACCTGAAAATCACCGACGTCACCGGAAATAGCGGCAACCTCGCTCAGCGTCATCAACTTGATATTTAAGTGCCGACCGCACTCAACCAGTTTTGGCGCAATGATTCACATCGAGCAGTCGTTGGTCGGAAAGGTCTTGTCCAGCTGTGCCATGGCACCGCCGATGGCCCCGGACCGTTCGACCAGATAGACGTAATAACCGGAATCGGCAAGGTCGAGCGCTGCCTGCATCCCCGTTATTCCGCCACCAACAATCATCACCGAGCCGACTTTTTTCGTGTCCAGCATGATGGGTGTCTCCTTTTCAGTAAGTTTCCTCTGCCGTCCCTATTTCGAGACCGCATGCAGGGTAAATCCTCAGTCGCTGCACCATGTCGGTGGCCGCGCTGCTACTTCTCCTCGTGATCCGCCGCTGCCACTTCCGTTTCCTGACCGGGCAGAACGAGCGAGTCGGCGACCAGCTCCCACAAATACTTCACCTCAATCCCGAGATCGTATTCGTTGTTGAGTGATTTCATCAATTGATCTCTACAGTTATGACAGGGAGCGATAACCAGGTGGGCTTCTGTTTCCCGGATCTGACGGGCCTTGATCCGGCCGTAATACACCCGTTCCGGTGCAAACGGCATGGCCCAGGCCCCACCGCCGGCGCCACAGCAGTAATTGCTTTCGCGGTTGGGTTCCATGTCCTTATAGTCCTGGGCACAGAGCTTGGTGATGATCCGGCCTTCCTCGTAATAAGCCTGACCGAAGGCCTTCATCGACTTGCGACCGTAGTTGCAAGGATCGTGATAGGTAGCCCGCATCGGATGTTTGGAATTATCAATCTTGATTTTTCCTTCGTTGAGGTATTCCATCAACAGATCAAAGACCGACATGATCTTGAATTCTTTCAGTGCTTCCGGAAACCACTTGTTCAACCCGGACCGGGTTGCAAAGTATGCGTGGCCTCATTCGGGGAGGAGAAGCACCTCGCATTTGAGGCGCCTCATGTTGTCGACGATCCGGCCGACAACGGTCTTCATCGCCTCGTCATCACCGGAGAACAGACCCCAGTTGACCCCTTCCCAATTCTCCGACGGGATGGTCCAGGACTCACCGGCAGCGTGGAAAATGCGCCACCAGTATTTCATGTCATCGGGTTCGGCGAACGGTTCTTTCGAGTTGACCGTGACGAGCACCCGGGCACCGACCACATCGACCGGGGTTTTGAAGCCGGTCAAACCCTCCTCGGCAAGTTCCTCACCAAGCTCTTCACAGAGGAAGATGAAATCATCTTTCGGGATGCCGAGGTTATTACCGCGCTCAAGGCAGGTGACAACGCCTTTGTGAATCGGCCCGGGAACGAGATCACGATCCCGCATCCCGCGCAGGCGACGCATCAGCGCAAGGATCTGCACGCCGGCCGGGCAGGCATTTTCACATTTGCCGCACATCGTGCACTTCCACGGCCAATTGGTGTCGAGCACCTCTTTTTCCAAGCCCAACACCGCCATCCGGATGATCTTCCTCGGATCGAGCCCATCGACGCCGGCAATCGGGCAGGCACTGGCACAGGTCCCACAGGTCAGACAGATATCGGCCCAATGAGCATCAGAGTAAATGGTCTTTTCCTTATACCCGAGCTCCAGCGATGCCGGCTTTTCCTTGCGGGTCTCGTATTTCTGGATCTTCTCCTCATCCACATAACTGGTCGGCTTGATCTGCGGCTTGCGTCCGAATTTGGCGCAGAGCTGCTGATAGTCCTCGAACTTCATCAGGTACTTTCGGCCAGGACCTTCCTTGGCGCGAAGCGTTCCGGAATTAATCCAGTTCCGGATGGTGTTCCGATGAACACCAAACTCTTCGGCCATTTCGCTGACTCTGAATTCATACATCATCTAGGGTCACCTCATTTAGCTGTGTTGTTAGAATGTGCATGATCATTTCGCAGGCCCGGGAGACAGCGGCAGTCATTGAAGGCGTCAACCCTGGTTCAATTTCCGCCGGAATGTGCTCTGCTTGAGCAGCGATGATCGTCACACCAATGCCGGTATGTTGCTCGAGTTCGTGCAGGAGATTAACGGTAGGGAACTGATGGAGGGAAAAATCATGAATTTTCTTGGCCGGAATGGCCTTCGAGTCGATAAAGAAGACCTCTCCCGGCTGCCGATCGGCAAAATCAACCGCATCAAGAATGATGATGTGATCCGGTCGTCCTTCCTCGGTCAGCAGGTAATCGAACAGATATTCCCTGATGCCGGTCATCGCATCGACAGCTTCAACTCCGGCCGGCAAGGTATAGTGCTTGGCCAAGGCCTCGACAACCGCCGGGCCAAAACCATCATCGCCCATGAGCAGGTTGCCGCAGCCAAAAATCATTACGGAAGACATAAATGGTCTCGTTGTGCAAACATTGCAATAGACTTCTCCTATCGGTGCAACCTACTCCTACAAAATGGTTAATTCAAGTAAATTATTACCGTCTTTTCACGATTTCTGATAAAGATCCCTGCATATCTGAGAAATCATTGTGCAAACGATTCGTGCCGGATGCCGGCAATTATCCGTGGGCTAGCCGTCGGTTCGAAAAACATCGTGGCCCAAACGGCCCTATCATGCTATCGAGTTGCGGCAACTTGGCAAGTAAGACGGAACTTTAAACAGATAGAAGGGAAACTTGAAACACGGCAGGGACAACACGTCGTTGCAGGATGCAACGGGTGGCTCAGTCATCGAGGAGATCAGGATACCCCGTTGGATTATTCAGCTGCCAATTCCAGCTATCGCGACACATCGCTTCCAGATCGTATTGAGCTCGCCAGCCCAAATCCCTGGCAGCCTTGCCGGGATCTGCATAGCAAGCGGCGATATCGCCTGGACGGCGCGGCGCAAATCGGTACGGGACGGTCCTGCCGCTCACCCGTTCAAACGCCCGAATTACCTCGAGCACCGAATAGCCACGGCCGGTTCCGAGGTTGCAGGTCACCAGACCGGGATTCTCCATGAGTTTATCAAGCGCCTTGAGGTGACCTCGCGCCAGATCGACGACATGAATATAATCGCGAACGCCCGTACCATCCGGCGTTGGGTAATCATTGCCGAAGACCGACAGGACATCAAGCGTGCCGACGAGTACCTGGGTGATATACGGTGTCAGGTTGTTGGGACGGCCACCGGGATCCTCACCAATCAGCCCGCTTTCATGGGCGCCGACCGGGTTGAAATAGCGCAGTAGGGCCACCTGAAAAGCGGGGTCGGACCGGTGCAGATCCGTAAGAATCTGCTCAATCATCAATTTCGTCCAACCATACGGGTTTGTGCAGGACAGCGGAAAATCCTCGGTGATCGGGACAGAAGCCGGATCACCATAAACGGTGGCGGAAGAGCTGAAGATCAATCGGTTGACCCCGAATTCACGCATCACCGCACAGAGATTCAGCGTGCCGACCAGATTGTTCTGATAGTAGAGCAGTGGTTTTTCAACCGACTCACCAACCGCTTTGAGGCCGGCGAAGTGAACGACACCGTCAAATGGTGTTTCAGCGGCCCCAAAAACCTGCCGCAGCGCATCCCGGTCACAGAGATCGACAACGGCCAGCGGCACGGCCACGCCACAGATCTGTTCAACCCGTCGCAGTGCCGCCTTTTTCGCGTTGACCAGGCTATCGGCCACCGTGACTTGATGCCCCTGGCCTAACAACTCCAGGCACGTATGGCTGCCGATATAACCCGCCCCTCCGGTTACCAGAATATGCATGGTGCCCCCGCGTAACGATGTGCTTTTCCCTGGTCGCTTTATCATATGGTTTGCTATAGTGCAATCCTGCACCATAGACCGAAGGTCCGGTGCCGACAACTGAAAAAAACAACTAAGGAGATTCGTCATGCCCTACGTCAACATCCGCGTCGCCGGGACACTCAGCAAAGAACAGAAGGAAAAAATCAGCAAGGGAGTCACCGAGGTAATCAGCAAAGAAGCCAACAAGCCACCTGAGTCGATCCTCATCTTCATCGATGAGGTGGAGCGAGACAACATCGCCAAGGCCGGTACCCTGCTGAGCAACGGCTGACCCCGATGGACGATGGTGCCCGGCGCGCCCGGGAACTGCGCCGGCTCATCGCCGAGCACGCACACCGCTACTACGTGCTCGACGATCCGCTTATCACCGATGGTGAATATGACCGGCTGTTTCAGGAACTGCTCGACCTCGAGGCAGCTCACCCTGAACTGGCCGATGCCGACTCACCGACGATGCGGGTTGGCGGCGCCCCCCTCGCCGTTTTCACCCAGGTCCGCCACCGACTGCCGATGCTGAGTCTGGAAAACGGATTCAGTGATGCGGATCTTCACCACTTTGACGAGCGGCTGCAGCGCTTCCTCAACCAGCCCGTTGTATCGGGTTTTTCAGCGGAGCCAAAACTGGACGGTCTCGCGGTTGAACTGGTCTATCGGGACGGGCGCCTGACCCTCGGCTCGACGCGCGGCGACGGGATCGTCGGCGAGGACATCACCGCTCAGTTGCGCACCGTTACCTCCATCCCGCTGCGTTTGCAGGACGGCGCTCCGCCATTGCTTGAGGTGCGCGGAGAAGTCTACATGGAAAAAACGGGGTTGATCCGCCTCAACGAGAAACAAGGAGCCGAAGGCCTGCCGCCGTTTGCCAACCCCCGCAATGCCGCGGCCGGTTCGCTGCGGCAACTCGACCCTGCCGTGACCGCTACCCGGCCGCTGCGCTTTTTCGCCTATGGAGTCGCCGACCCTGCCCCCACCGGCTGCTCCCGACAGAGTGAACTGCTCTCTTACCTGCGACAGATCGGATTGCCGGTAAGCCGGCTGGCAGCCTTCTGTCCCGATATGGCAGCCGTGATCGCTCATTACCGGGACCTTGCCGCCCAGCGCCATGACCTGCCCTATGAAATAGACGGGATGGTGGTGAAGGTGGATGATTTCACGTTGCAGAACCGGCTCGGCAATAAATCACGGGCGCCTCGCTGGGCAATTGCCTACAAATTTGCCGCGACCCAGGCGAGCACCCGGCTGCTCGATGTCCAGTTCCAGGTCGGCCGCACCGGAGCAATCACGCCGGTGGCGATACTGGAACCGGTCGTTATCGACGGCGCCACCGTCAGCCGGGCAACGCTGCACAACGAAGACGAAATACAGCGCAAGGACCTTCGCCTTGACGATACCGTCCTCGTCCAGCGAGCAGGCGATGTCATCCCGGAGGTCGTCAAGCCGATCGTCGATCTGCGTACCGGCAGCGAGGTTCCCGTCGTCATGCCGAGCCGCTGCCCGGCCTGCGGATCGGAACTGGTCCGACCGGCCGGCGAGGCAATCACCCGCTGCGTCAACTCACTCTGCCCGGCACAGCAGCTGCGCAGTCTCATCCATTATTGCTCCAAAGCAGGCCTCGATATCGAAGGACTCGGGAAAAAAGTCGTCGAACAACTCTATGAACACGGATTGGTGACTACCATCGCCGATCTCTACACCCTTAAGAGCGCCGCATTGCAAGAACTACCGGGATGGGGAGAGAAATCGGCGGAAAAGGCACTGGCGTCAATCGATCAAGCCAGAACACCCCCTCTGGCCCGCTTTATCGCCGCACTCGGCATTCGCTTCATCGGCGAGATCACCGCCGCACAGCTCGAACGACATTTCTGTTCGCTGGAGGAGCTGTACAACGCTACCCGGGACGAGCTCCTGCAGATCGACGGCATCGGAGAACAGGCGGCGGACAGCCTCGTTGGCTATTTCTCTGACGTCCGGGCGCAGGCCTTATTGGATCAGCTGCAACGCGCGGGTGTACAACCACGTGTCGACACGCTTCCAACCGGGCGGCAGCAGCTGACCGGCCTGGTGTTCGTCTTCACCGGAACCCTGGCGCGACTCTCCCGGGATGAGGCAAAAAAACTCGTCAAGGAGCACGGCGGGCAGATCGCCTCGACGATCAGCAAGGCGGTTACCCATGTGGTGGCCGGCGACAATGCCGGGTCAAAGCTGCGCAAGGCTGAGGAACTGGGAAAAACCGTCATCAGCGAGGACGAGTTTATCGCTCTTGCCGAAAGCGGCTCTTAACCGTTTTTGCGGCATCAGGATGCCGCGCGCCGCTCCAGATAGGCGACAATATCGTCACTCTCATACATCCAGTCTGCGCCGTCGATCAAGAACGGTACCATGGCCTTGCCGCCGACCTGCAGCACCGTATCCCGACCCGGCGTGCCCGGCGCGGCATCGATGACCCGGATATCGGCTCCTTCCTGAAGGTCCAGGTGCTCTAGGGCGGCCAGCACTTTCTTGCAAAACGGACAACCGTCACGAACATAGAGTTCCATCAGAGGCTCCTTGCAGATTGGTTTCTGTGTCGTTCACCCCCGCAGACCCGTCCCTTTTTTCAACAGGTAGAGATTGGCGGCAAACAGCAGCAGCGCGATCAGTACCAGCATAACCAGCCCGACCGGCACGCCGATATCGGCGATGCCGAGAAACCCATAGCGAAATCCGTCGATCATATAGACGATCGGATTGGCCCGTGAGACGATGCGCCAGAAATCGGGGAGCAGGGCGATGGAATAGAAGACGCCGCCGAGGTAGGTCAGCGGGGTGATGACAAACGTTGGGATAATCGAGATATCGTCAAATTTTTTGGCGAAGATACCGTTGATCAGCCCGGCCAGTGAAAACACGAAACTGGTCAATACGGCAAAAACGAGAATTAACAGAGTGTTGTGGGGCAGGGTCCGAACGAAACACAAGCTGACCAGCGTCACCAGGAGCCCGACACTGAGGCCGCGGACCATCGCCCCCGAGACATAGCCGAGCACAATCACCCAGTCAGGTGTCGGGCTGACCAGCAGTTCTTCGATATTGCGCTGAAACTTACTGCTGAAAAAGCTCGAAACGGCATTGGTGTAGGAATTGGTAATAATCGCCATCATGATCAGGCCGGGAGCAATAAAGGCCATATAGTCGTAGCCATGGACCTTATTGAGTTGTGAGCCGATAAAGGTGCCGAAGATCAGAAAATAGAGAGTGGCGGTCACCACCGGCGGCACGAGCGTCTGCGCCCATATCCGAAAAATCCGGGTGGTTTCGCGCCTGGTAATGCTGGCCAGACTGATCAGATCACTCATGCTCATCGCACCATCCCCACAAATATCTCCTCAAGCCGATTGGCCTTGGGACGCATGGACTCGACCGCGATCCCCTGGCGATCGAGGTGGGCAAATACTTCGTTGAGGGAATGACCCCGGTCCAGCGTCACCTCGACGGTGGTCTCATCAACCACGGTAAAGGCCACCTGCGCAAAAGCGGCAATCTGGTTGACCGGGGTGTGCAGGTCGAGAACGAAGGTCTGCCGATCAAGTTTTTTTAACAATTCACGCTTATCAGTGAGTTCGATCAAGCGGCCGTCAGCGATAATGCCGATCTCGTTGCAGAGTTGCTCGGCCTCTTCCAAATAATGGGTGGTGAGTATGATGGTCCGGCCCTGCCGATTCAGATCCTGCAGGAATTCCCACATACCCCGGCGCAGTTCGACATCGACACCGGCAGTCGGCTCATCGAGGATCAAGAGCTTTGGATCATGGACAAGCCCGCGGGCGATCATCAGCCGCCGCTTCATCCCGCCGGACAACTCGCGCGCAGGAACCCGGCGCTTGTCCCAGAGCCCGAGCCGGCGCAGGTAAAATTCCGCTCGTTCTGCGGCCCGACGCCGGGGGATGCCATAATAGCCGGCCTGCTGGCAGACAATATCGATAACCTTTTCAAAAATCGAAAAATTCATCTCCTGCGGCACCAACCCGATCAGGCGTTTGGCCGCGGCAAAATCACGGTCGATATCGATCCCGAATATCTTTACCGTGCCGGCCGACTTGTAGACAAGCGACGTAATGATGCCGATGGTCGTTGTCTTGCCGGCTCCGTTCGGGCCAAGCAACCCGAAGAACTGTCCCTCGGCAACCCGCAGCGAAATACCGCGAACGGCTTCGACGCCGCCGGCATACGTTTTTCGCAGGTCACGTATCTCCAGCGCAGGGACATTCATGACACCCCACCCCCAGCACTCAACTCGACAAAATACTCGACAACCTCTCCAACCAGATTTCGCTGCAGCAGCGCCCCGATCTGTATGATCCCGGTCGGGCAGGTGATATTGATCTCGGTGAGTTTTTCCCCGATAAAGTCCAGGCCGGTAAAATGAATCCCCTGGCTCACCAGCCACGGCCCAACCTGCTCGACAATTTCACGTTCTCGCGCAGTTAACGCACAGGCAATCGCTTCGCTGTTGGCGAAATTCGCATGATAGCCGTCTTTTGGCCGGCGCAAGGCCGCGCCGAGGAAACGTTCGCCGAGCAACAGGACCCGTTTGTCACCGTCATAGACGTCCTCAAGAAACGGCTGTATCATCACCGGGCGACGACCGCCGTCGGTAAACTGCTGCAACAGCAGATCGCCCGGCTGATCGATCCGGGCCACCGCTTTGCCCTGAAAACTGTCGAGCGCTTTGAGCACACAGGGACCATGGTCGGTGACAAACGCCGCCAGCAGGGCTGGATCTGAAGCAACCAGCGTCGGTGGCATGAAATCGACAAAATGCAGGGTCATCAGCTTTTCGTTATAATCCCGCAGCGCCGAAGGGTTATTGACCACTGTCGTCGTCGCCAGCGAGAGCAACTGGGTGGCGTAATGAAAGTTCAGGTCGTACGGCGGCTCTTTCCGCATGAAAATGAACGTATAATCATCAAGGGCTCCAGATGCGGTTTGACCATGCGCCCCGGTTGCCGTAACCATTGCCCGGCTGTCGAAAAACAATGCATCAATCATTGCGATATCCACAACGATACCGCGCCGTCGGGCCTCAGCGATGACCGCCAGGGTCGTATCGGTATCCGGGTTAAGCCCTGCCGGCGGGTCAATGATCGATAACCATCTGCTCTCCATGGCGCTCCCATCACTCATGAGTTTAGGACGTGCTCTATCCGGGCCAACTCGTTTTACCGAGCGGGTATCTCAACATGGCAGATACGATAATCTGCTTTCCCCCTCTTGGCCAGAATTCACTGGTCGCCCTGCCATTTCCGCCAAATCCGGGACAGCCACCCTGCGGATCTGAGGAACACAAGGCGAAGAAAAACAGCTCCAGATGCGCCATTTCGCGGTGGAAACAAACAAATCGGATTATACTGGTCGTCATGAATAAGAAAAGCCGCAAAACGCTGTCTTCCATCGCCCTTACCGGGCTTGTCCTGGCTATCATAGGCGGCGGCGTCATCGCGCTGCTCTCTGTAGAACGTCTCGACACTGAAATCCGCCGCCAATTCGACGGTAAACGCTGGTCCCTGCCTGCGCTTGTCTATGCGCGCCCCCTCGAACTGTATGCCGGTCTGCAGCTATCGCCGGAGCGCTTCGCAGAGGAACTGGATCTTGGCGGCTATCGCCGGGAATCAGTCCTCGACGGAGCCGGCAGTTATCGGCTTGATAGCAACCACCTGGAACTGATCAGCCGTGGGTTTCATTTCCCGTCCGGCTTCGAGCCGTCACAACGGCTCCGTATCGATTTCGCCGGCGAACGGGTAACCAGCGTCGTCGGCAACGACAGAGCACCGGTTCCCTTCGTGCGCCTCGACCCGATCAAGATCGGCAGTTTCCACCCCACCGTCCATGAGGACCGCATCATCGTCGAGCGGGCGGACATCCCGGAGTTGCTGGTCGAGACCCTGTTGCTCATCGAGGACCGCGCTTTTTTTGATCATCATGGGATTTCGGTCACCGGCCTGATGCGTGCGGCTCTTGCCAACATCAAGGCAGGCTCGATCGTTCAAGGCGGCAGCACCATAACCCAGCAACTGGTGAAAAACCTGTTTCTCGACCAGCAGCGCTCGTTTGTCCGCAAGGCCCGTGAAGCACTCATGGCGATATTGCTGGAGCGACATTACGCCAAGAACGAGATTCTCACGGCCTACATCAACGAGGTCTTTCTCGGCCAGGACCGGAACCGGGCCATCCATGGCTTCGCACTCGCCGGCTCGCACTATTTCCGCCGCGAACTGCAGGATCTGCGGCCGGATCAGATCGCCGCACTGGTTGGAATGGTCAAGGGGCCATCCTTTTATGACCCGTATCGTCACCCCGAACGCTGCCGTCAGCGACGCGACCTGGTACTGGCCGTCATGGCCGAGGCCGGCCTTGTCTCCACGGAGGATTATCAGCAGGCACTGCAACAACCGATCACCGAAACGACGCTTCGAAAAGACGGCCTCAATCGTTTCCCCGCCTTTCTCGATCTGGTCCGGCACCAACTCGATGACCAGTATCGCGAAGATGACCTGACCACCGATGGTCTGCAGATCATGACCACCTTTAATCCGCAGATCCAACTGCAGGTGGAAGCTCAGTTGCGCAAGATTGCGGCACGGGGGGCGGTCGAGCATGATCTCCCGATTGAAGGGGCCGTCCTGATCACCGCTCGGGAGACCGGTGACGTGCTCGCGCTGGCCGGCAGCGTCACTCCCGGCTTTGCCGGTTTCAATCGCGCCATGCAGGCCCGTCGGCCGATCGGCTCACTGATCAAGCCGGCGGTTTTTCTGGCCGCCCTGAACAGCGGCTATACGCTTGCGAGCCCCGTTGATGACACAGCCATTGTCGTCAACACCGCCACCGGTGAACAATGGCGCCCGAACAATTACGATCGCCGGGAGCATGGCCGCATACCGCTGTTTGTCGCGCTGGCCAACTCGTATAATCTGGCTACCGTCCGGCTCGGTCTGGAAATCGGCCTGGACATGGTGATCGACACACTTGCCCAACTCGGCTATCGTCAACCAGTGTCGCCCTACCCGTCCCTCCTGCTCGGCGCCGTCGATATGAGCCCCCTGGAGGTCTGCCAAATCTTCCAGACCATCGCTGCTGGCGGGTTCTTCACACCATTGCGGGCAATCGACAGTGTCATGGCCGCCGACCGCCAACTGCTTGACCGCTATGGCCTGGCAATCGAGCAACGGTTTTCCCCGGAGTCCGTTTTTTTGCTGCAGCACGCCTTGCAACGGGTAGTCAGCGAAGGGACCGCCACCAGCCTGCTCCGCTCACCACGCCTTGCTCGTTATGCCATAGCCGGTAAAACCGGCACCTCCGACGATCTTCGCGACAGCTGGTTTGCCGGCTTCACCGGCGATCACCTGGGTGTCGTCTGGCTTGGCCGGGACGACAATACGCCGACCGGCCTGACCGGCTCTTCCGGCGCCATGCAGGTCTGGCAGCGGATCTTCGAGCAGATTCCGACGACCCCGCTGACGCTGAGCGAACCGCAGGGCGTTACCTGGACGGCGATCGATCGGACAACCATGCGTGGCAGCGCTCGATCCGTGCCCGGCAGCACGGTCCTCCCGTTTCAAACCGGTAGCGAACCCGTCGTCACCGACCCGCTTGCGCCGGTAGGCGAAGCGATTGATCGGACGATCCGGAGTTTTATAGATACTCTCAACGAGTTGTTACGTTAACTTTATCAGGTTCCCGAAAAACCGACGACCATGATTTTCCAGCCAACGGTGTGCAAACGGCTGCTCGCTCCGGCACTGATTCTCTTGCTCGGCGCCTGCACCCCATTCATTCCCGACTACCCGACCAGGCATCCCCCGGCGTCATTACCACCCCCCACCCCCGCCCCGGCGACGTTTCCGGCACCGGCGCCGCCCCCGACGCCGGCCATCCCGGGAGTACCCCGGCCGGTTGCCGGCCCCGGCCCCTGGCGCC
>CAZSOA010000031.1:0-26894 GCA_964608305.1 uncultured Desulfofustis sp.
GATCGGTATTTCCGATGCGATCTTGCTCAAGCCGGGAAAGCTGACTGTCGAAGAGTTTGAAATCATCAAGACCCATTGTGAAATCGGCCACCGCATCCTCTCGGAATCGACCTCGGCAATCCTGCAGGTCGGTGCCGAAATAGCGCTGACCCACCATGAGAAATACAACGGCAGTGGTTATCCACGTGGGTTGGCAGGTGAGCAGATCCCCATTATCGGCCGGATCGCCGCCATCTGCGATGTATTCGATGCACTGACCAGCGAACGGGTCTACAAAGCGGCATCCAGCGTCGATGAGGCACTGGCCCTCATCAAAAACGGTCGGGGCAGCCACTTTGATCCGCAGATCACCGACCTGTTCATCGCCAACATCGCCGCCATCCTGGCTATTCGGGAAGGGTTGATCGATTGAGCGTCTGAGGTTCAGTGCTTCACCATCTCTCAGCTGCTTGAGATCGGTCGATGCTGCCGCCGGTTTTGGGGACGACGTGTCATGGTGAGCTAATCCGGTGAGTTCAACGACGGCTCAGGCAGAGATGTTCCACCGCCGGGCCGACTTTTTTCCAATCGACACAGGGGCGGGCGAACCCCGCCGGCCGAATCAACGGGCAACCGAAGGCGGCATCGTCGATATAGAGATCGGCATACACCTTCGGGCTTGACGTCCAGCTCTGCTGGCCGGGATGATTATTCACCCCGTAGAACTCGATCCCCTGCTCCTGAAGGTACCGCACTGCCGGCGCAAGGGTGTTGCCGGCAACCCCTTCTTCGGAGCGCATCGTATAGAGAATCAACCGAGCGCCGCAGCTCTGCAGCCGTTTCAACCAGGTAAGCGCCTCCGGAACCGGCTGGCCCAGCTCCGGATAGCGATGATCGACGATGGTTCCGTCAAAATCCACGCAGATAATCATCGGTTTTGCCCCTCCTGCCGGAAAATCTACCCACCAACGGCCGGGATCATCGGTAATGCCTGCATGGTACCAGATCAGCCCGGTGCCGGGCAAGCGGACCTGCCGGGCGACCGCACCGCGAGAACGCCCGACAAACAGCAACGGGCTCCGGAGCTGGACTCCGCAGCCCGTTTTGGGTTGTCTGAACCGCTGGTGCCGCTAAAAAATCGGTTTCATCTCGCTCATGTAGCCCCGCAACTCGGCGCCGACGGCTTCGACCTCGGTATAGCGGATGGCTTCATTGACATCGATCAGATCCAGATTGTCGACGCCATAATCGTCGAGCTCCATGCCGCTACCGATCACATCCGTGCCGATTCCTTTCATGAAATCGGTCAGCAGCGGGACGGCGGCATTGGCAAACAGATAGCAGCCGTATTCAGCGGTATCGGAGATAACCACGTTCATCTCGTAGAGCTTTTTCCGGGCAATCAGGTTGGCGATCAGCGGCACTTCATGGAGCGATTCGTAATACGCCGATTCCGGCTTGATCCCGGAGGCAACCATGGTGTCAAACGCCAATTCGACACCGGCCTTGACGAAGGCCACCAGCAGGATACCGTGATCAAAGTATTCCTGTTCGGCAATGTCACCGGACATCGATACCGCTTGCTCGAACGGCGTTTCCCCTGAGGCCTTGCGCCAGGCGAGCAACTGGGCATCGCCATTGGCCCAATCGGCCATCATCCCCTGTGAAAATGCGCCGGACATGATATCGTCCATATGCTTCTCAAACAATGGGGTCAGGATATTTTTTAATTCCTCGGAAAGGATGTGCGCCTGGATCTTTGCCGGATTGGACAGGCGATCCAGCATGTTGGTGATGCCACCGTGCTTGAGGGCCTCGGTGACGACCTCCCAGCCGTACTGCACCAACTTCGAGGCGTAGCCCGCGTCGATGCCGCCTTCTATCATCTTGTCGTAGCAGAGCAGCGAACCGGCCTGCAGAAGCCCGCAGAGGATGGTCTGTTCACCCATCAGATCGGACTTGACCTCGGCAACAAATGACGACTGGAGCACGCCGGCCCGATCACCGCCGGTTCCACAGGCATAGGCCTTGGCCAACTCCAGGCCGTCACCGGCCGGATCGTTTTCGCCATGAACGGCAATCAGCGTCGGGATGCCGAAACCGCGCACGTATTCCTGGCGCAACTCGGTTCCCGGTCCTTTCGGCGCGACCATGATCACCGTGATGTCGGACCGGACCCGCATCCCTTCTTCGACGATATTGAAGCCGTGCGAATAAAGCAGGCAGGAACCTTTCTTCATCAACGGCATAATCGTCGTGACGACTCCGGTGTGTTGTTTGTCCGGGGTCAGGTTGGCGACGAGATCGGCCCCGGGAACGAGCTGCTCGTAGGTGCCGACGGGAAAGCCATGTTCAGTGGCGTTTTTCCAGGACTGCCGCCGTTCGTTAATGGCCGCTTCGCGGAGTGCGTATGCAACATCCAGCCCGGAGTCTCGCAGATTCAGGCCCTGATTGAGCCCTTGCGCACCGCAGCCGACGATGACGATCTTCTTTCCCCGCAACGCCTCGACACCATTGAATTCGTCGGCATCCATGAAACGGCATTGTGCCAGTTCTTCGATCTGCCTACGCAGCGGCAGTGAATTGAAATAATTACCCATGACCTATCTCCTTGCTGCACTGTTTGTTTTTCGACCGAAATCGGTCAACGATACGCCCTGTTTTCATATAGGCGTATTCTCGTGTTGCGTCAAGTGATTTATACATGATATTGTGTTGCCTGATGCGCAACAAAAACTATTCAGCACTTCCGCCACCCGGCCGCTCCCCATGGACACCAAAGACCTGCAGTTTTTCCTCAGCCTCTCATCAACCCTGCATTATGGTCGTGCGAGCAGCGCCTGCAACATCACCAGGTCCGGGTTGACCCGCGCCATTCAGCGACTCGAAGCAACCGTCGGCCAACCGCTGTTCCTGCGTGACAAACGCTCCGTTACCCTGACCCGAGCCGGCGAAATATTTCGTGACTTTGCCGCCGATATATTGCAGCGGCAACGCCGGCTCCAGCAGGAGCTGGCCACTGAAAACAGATTGCAGGGCACCCTGTCACTGTACTGTTCGGTAACCGCCATGCTGTCGATTCTGCCGGGCATTATCCAGGATTTTCGCCGTTCCTGTCCGGCAATTACCCTGAACCTGAGCACCGGTGATGCGGCCATGGCCATTGCGCACCTGGAAAACGGCGCTGCAGACGTTACCATTGCCGCCCTGCCGGAACGGCTGCCGCGCACCATTGTCTTTCTGAAGTTACTCGAAACCCCGCTTATCTTCATCGCGCCACGACAGACCGACACCGATTCGACCGATGCAAAACAAGAACCCGACTGGTCCGAAGTGCCGATCGTCATGCCGGAATACGGCCTCAGTCGCGATCGTTGCGAACGCTGGTTTGCCGACAAGGCGATCGTTCCAACCGTCTATGCCTCGGTCGCCGGCAACGAAGCGCTCATCGCGATGGTGGCCATGGGCTGCGGGGTCGGGGTTGTCCCGCAGCTGGTGCATGACAACAGCCCGCTCAAGCACCTGACCCGCGTTCTTCCGGTGCAGCCGCCGCTCAAACCGTTCACGGTCGGCGCCTGTACTACCAAAGCAGGCAGGCGGTTGCCCGCCGTTCAGGCGTTCTGGCAGATCGCCGAGCAGGTGTCGGGATAAGCAACGGACGGAGATTGTATGAAAACGATTTTCATCACCAATGACGACGGCATTCACAGCCCCGGCCTCGCGATTCTGAAAACGGCTCTGACCTCGCTCGGCCGGGTCGTGACGGTGGCCCCCGATCGGGACAATTCCGCCATTTCCCACGCCTTGACCATGAACCGGCCGTTGCGCCTGCAGGAAGTGGACGAAGATTGTTATTGCCTTGACGGCACCCCGACCGACTGCGTGGCCATCGGACTCAGCAAAGTCCTGACCCATCCACCCGATCTGCTGGTATCCGGCATCAATAACGGCGGCAATATCGGTGACGACATCTCCTATTCGGGCACCGTCTCGGCCGCCATTGAGGGAACCATGTACTCGGTGCCGTCAATGGCCGTATCGTTGGCCGGCGCCCCCCCGTTTTCCTATGATACAGCCGCCCGGATCGTCGTCGAGTTAGCTGAGAAGATTCTTGATTACGGCTTGCCGGCCAATACCCTGATGAATGTCAATATCCCCAACGATGCGGCGCTGAACGGTGTGAAGGTGACCCGGCAGGGACGGCGCATCTGGAAACAGGCGGTGCAGGAGATCACCGACCCATGGGGTCGCACCAGATTCTGGATCGGCGGCGGCACCCCCCTGCTCGATGCCGGCAAGGACACCGATGTGCATGCCGTACACCATGGTTACGTGTCGATCACACCGATCCATCTCGATCTGACCAACCATGAAGGGATCAGCTACTTCCGTGACGATCTGGCCCTTGAAGCACTCCCGCCGACCCGACCACGCACCACCCGCTGAGGGTCGCTTCACCGGCTTATCCGCTGTCGAACATGATGCGCCGGCAGCAGGATTGTGGTAGCATGCCTGCCGATTACCCGCCATTCATCAATGACCATACGAAGGAGCCCACCAATGCAGATAACCTGCCACGGTGCGGCCGGTTGCGTAACCGGATCGTGCCATCTCGTTGAAACCGCCGAGGCCCGTTTCCTCATCGACTGCGGGATGTTCCAGGGAAACAAATCACTGAACCGGCTCAATTACGAACCGTTTCCGTTCGACCCGCAGACAATCGATTTCGTCATTGTTACCCACGCCCATATCGACCATTGCGGTCTGTTGCCGAAACTGGTCAAGGGCGGTTTTTCCGGCAGGATCTACGCCAGTCCGCCCACGGCCGATCTACTGCCGATCATGCTCGAGGACAGTGCCTATATCCAGGAAAAAGATACCGAGCATGAAAACAAGCGTCGGGCGCGGAAAGCGGAGCCGCCACGTGAACCGTTGTACCGGCTGGAACATGCCCAGATGGTGCAGGGATTGATCGAGGTGATCTCCTACGGTATCTCCCTGCAGGCTGCCGGCGATGTAACCTTCCGGCTTCGCGATGCCGGCCATGTCATCGGCTCATCAATCGTCGAACTCTATATAAAAAACAGCCGCGGCCAGGAACGAAAAGTCGTCTTTTCCGGCGATCTCGGCCAGGAAGACGTGCCGATCGTCGAAGACCCCACCCCTATCTGCAACGCCGATTATGTTTTTGTCGAGTCAACCTATGGGGATCGTATTCACCTCAGCTCGCTTTCCCGAAAAGACGAGCTGTTTCAGCATATCCTGGCCACGTACCGCAAAGGGGGCAAGCTGATGATCCCCTGCTTTGCGCTGGAGCGGACCCAGGAGCTGCTCTACACGTTAAGCGAATTGAAAAACGAGCGGCCGGACTTTCCGCCGATGACCATCTATCTGGACAGTCCGCTGGCCATCAAAATTACCGAAGTTTACAAGAAACACCCCGACCACTACGATGAGGAGGCTCAGGCCAGAACCGATGAACCCTTTGATTTTCCCGGCTTGGTCTGCACACCGTCGGTTGAGGAGTCCCGGCAGGTGAATAACCTGCAGGAACCGGCCATCATTATCGCCGGCAGCGGTATGTGTAATGCCGGGCGGATCCGCCACCACCTCAAACACGGGATCTATGACCCGAAAAACACCGTGTTGTTTGTCGGTTATCAGGCGCCGGGGACACTCGGCAAATTTCTATTGGACGGCGCCGAAGAGATAAAAATGATGGGGCTGACCCTGGTCGTCAAGGCGGCTATTGAGCGGATCAGCTCTTTTTCCGCCCATGCCGATCGCCATGGTCTGACGAAATGGCTGTCCTGGTTTCGGGAAAAACCGAAAACCGTGTTTCTGGTACACGGTGAGGATGACACGCGCGCCACCTTCGGCGCACTGCTCGAAGAGAAAGGTTTTTCAGTGGTCCTGCCCCAAAAAGGCGTGCCACTCCTGCCCTGATAAAAAACCGGGGGCGGAACACCAACGGTTCCGCCCCCGGCTGTTCATCACCGGACCAGTCGACGCATGCGCCAACCGGTCATGAGTTCCTAGCGGTTACTCAACACCCATTGCCCCTGCGCGTTGCGACAGGCGGTGGTATACGTCGTCTGCGGCTGACCATCGATGACCGCCTGAATCTCCGCCTGACGACAAACCTGATTGGTGCTCGGATGGGTATAGGCCGGCTGCGGAACAACCTGATAGTTATGACCGGTATCCGGATTGACCCAGCTCACCGGTTGGCCTGACCGCCCTTGGTCATAAGCGTAGTTAAGTTGCTGGCGATCATACTTGTCCATCTCATTACCGACAATGTAACCAAGCATCGTGCCGATGGCGGCGCCGATCAGGGTTGCCTCGGTGCTGCGGCCGATTGCCTGACCGATCAACGCACCGCCGACCGCGCCGCCGACCGCGCCCTGTTGCCCCTTGTGCGTGTCGGCACATGATGTCAAGACCAGCAGCATCGTTCCAATAATCGTAATAGCGATCAATCTCATGGGGTTCTCCATCTATTCACGGTTCAGCAAGGGGCAAACCGACTCGATTGGTCACACGCCCGTTCCCTTACCGAAGTTATTGCTGTTATATCCGTCCTTAAATGTAATCAGCACCCTGCTGCTGTCAATGAAAATTGCCGGTATCAGCAAGCAATGGTGCAGGGTGCACGATTGCTTCAGCGAGCCAACGCAGCGGCGATTTCACGCTGCATCTCGTCGATCACCGCCACCGGGTCAGCCGCCCTGGTAATCGGTCGACCGACCACCAGATGATCGGCACCGGCGAGCATGGCCTGACCGGGGGTCATGGTCCGCTTCTGATCATCCGGTCCGATCGTCGACGATGCTGCTCTGATACCGGGCGTTACCAGCAAAAACCGATCCCCGAGATCCTGGCGCAGCACCTGCGCCTCCCGCCCGGAACAAACAACGCCATCACCGCCATTACCGATTGCCATCGCCGCGCGACGCCGTACGAGATCGGTGATTGTCGTCGTCATTCCCTGGCGTTGCAGATCGTCATCGGAACTGCTGGTCAGCACGGTGACCGCGAGGATGTTCATATCTCCGCGCGCGGCAACAGCCGCTTTGACCACCGACTCTTCCGCATGGACCGTGAGCAGGCGCACCCCATGGCCTCTGACGCGAGCTACTGCACGCTTGACTGTTTCCGGAATATCAAAATATTTCAAATCGAGCATGACCTGATGACCACGGGCAACAAGCCAGTCGATGGTATGAAACCAGTCGACCATAAACAACTCCAGTCCCACTTTGAAAAAACCGACCCGGGACTCACAGCAGCGAACCATCTCCCGCGCGGCATCGGCTGTATCGAAATCCAGCGCGACAATCAACCGCTCTCTTATATCTAGTGCCTGCACCATCGTTGTTTCCCTCTTGCAATCTACTGACTCGGTTGCCGGTCTGAGCGGCCCCGTGTCTGCTTCTTGTCGTGATGTTGCTGTTTCGCCAGAACGCTGCGCATATATTTCGATAATTCGGCGAGACTGAATGGTTTCTGCAAAAAGCCATCACTGTCGCCGGCAACCAGACGCTCCATCTGGAAGTCAAGGGCGTAGCCGCTGGAAAAAATAACCGGTGTCGTGCAACCGGCGGCCCGGATCTGTTCGAGCGTCTGACTGCCGTCCATACCGGGCATAACCAGATCAAGAATGATCAGGTCGATGCCCGCACCCTGTTCTTTCATGACCGTTAGAGCTGCCATACCCCCCTGAGCGGTGAGGACCCGGTAACCGAGTTGTTCGAGCATGGCTCGACCGACTTCGAGGATCATCGTTTCATCATCGACCAACAGAACCGTCTCCACGCCCGGCTCCGTGTTGTGATCATCATCATCAAAAACCGGTTCCTTGTCGGATAGGGGCAGATGCACGACGAAGGTCGCCCCCCTGCCAATCTCGCTATCAAGGGTGATAAAACCACCATGATTACGAACAATACCATAAGCGGATGCCAGCCCCAAACCGGTGCCGCGCCCTTTTTCCTTCGTTGAGAAGAAAGGTTCAAAGATGCGACGGTGAATCGTCTCGTCAATACCGATTCCGGTATCGCTGACAGCCACCACCGCATAATGGCCGGGCTCAACCTGATGCGGCGTACAGGACGCCGCGTCGAGCAGTTCACTGCGTGTTGTGATGCGCAACTCGCCACCCTGGGGCATGGCCTGCCAGGCATTGACATACATATTCAGCAGGACCTGCTCCAATTGCGACTTATCGACCTCCGCCACTACCGGGACCGTATCCTGCTCCAAGATAATGCCTATCTCCTTTTTCGTGCGGCCAAACAATTCCGAAGAGGTGCGTACCAACCATCGTAGATCAACCGGCCGTGGCTGATACTTCCCGCCCCGGGCAAAACCGAGCAATTGCCGAGTCAGGCCGCCGGCGCTTTTGACATAGTCCTCGATGGCCCGCGCATGTTCGAACTGCCGGTCACTCCCACCGATTTGCAAAAGGGCCGCCCGCCCCTGGATACCCATCAGCAGGTTGTTGAAATCATGAGCGATACCGCCGGCAAGGGTACCGATCGCCTCCATCTTCTGGGCCTGGTGAAAGGCATATTCCAACCGTTTCTGTTCGGTTATATCACGGGCAAAATTGAGCGTTGCCGGCCGTCCGTTCCACTGAATGAGCACGGCGCTGAGCTCGACACTGAGCTCACTGCTCTCCTTGGTCAACAACCGGAACTGATACCGCTGCGGAAGGTCGGGATCACCCTGCAGGCGGCGGGTATGCCGATCGATTACCAGTGCTTGATCGTCCGGATGAATAAAGGCGACAAATGACCGACCTTTCAGCTCAGCATCGGTATAACCGAGCATGATCGATGACTGTGGGTTGGCAAACACGACCCTGCCGTCCTGGGCGATAAAAATCGCGTCATGGGCATGCTCCACCAGCTGCCGGTACTTCTCCTCACTCTCCCGCAACGCCTCCTCGGCCCGTTTGCGCTCGGTGATATCGCGAACAAAAGCGATGACCACGGAGCGCTCGGTTTCATAAGAAAAATGCTTGAGCCGGACCTCGGCATCAAATAAAGTGCCGTCCAACCGGCGATGGACCCAGAGAAAGGTCTGCAGCGGGTGATCCGCCACCTGTTTCAGCAACTGCAGCGCCTGTTCTCGGGAAGCCTTGCCCGATGGTTGCTCAGGTGGCGATAACTCGTCGATCTGCAGCCCAACAATATCTTCCCGTCGTCCACCGAACAGGGACAGGGTCGCCGGATTGCAGTCGACGAGTTGCATGCCTTCAAGGAGAAAAACCGCATCCGGGCTTACCTCGAACAGGCTGCGATAGCGCTCTTCTGTTGTACGTATCTCCGCTGTCTGAGCCTGCACGGTTTGCAGAAACGAATTGAATTCGGCTGCCAGCCGGCCGATCTCGTCATCATCATAAACCGCAAGCGGCGCCGCCTGCCCGCTTCGTTTGTTGCGATCGAGCTGCTGCACCATCGTCCGCAACGAACGGGTCAAGCGACCGCTCACGCCGTAACTCACCAGGCCGACCGTCAACAGCAAAAAGATGATGGCGCCATGAACGGTTAAGCGGGCAATTCTGACCGGTGCCATAACCTCATCCAGATACGCCGAAGAAGCGATCACCCAGCCGTATTCCGGAATCCGTTCGTAAACGACGATCTTTTGCCGCGGCCGCGACTCATCGGGGTTGCGCCACTCATGCTGTAAATGTCCCGAACCCTCGCGAATCATGGTCCGGACGAACTCGACGGTCATCTCCTGCTGCAGGAAAAAATTATAATCAACCAGTTTCGGGTGAATCAGCAGCGTACCCTGATCATCAAACATATAGGCATAGCCACTGGTACCGAAACGCAGGGCCCGGACAACTTCGTCAAAATCGTCCGGGTTGAGCAGTTCCGAGAATTCAGAACGATAGCTTGAAGCGGAAATAATCCAGTCCAACTCTTCAAGGTAACTCATATAGAGTGCCTTGGGCCGCTGCTCCGTTTCTCCGGGATTTTGCCAGTCATATTCAATATAGCCGGTTTTTTTATCCATCTGTTCGCTGGCAAACGAAAACGACGAGATATTGACCCCGACCAGGTCACGATTCGGATGCACCGCCAACACCCCGTCTGCCTGCAGGCAGTAAAGATATCCGGAACTGCCGACCCGCTGGCTCAAAAGGATTTGGCTGACCCTGGCGATAGCCTCACTGCGGGACAATTGCTGGCGCTCGACAAGATACAGATGCTGGCGAGCGATCTCGAGATTCTTCTCGGCGATCGCCCGCAGGTGGTTGCGGATAGCGAGCGCTGCGCCGGCCCGGACGCTATTGGTGAGCATCCGGGTGGCATTGGTCAGTTCCCGCTCGATATCAGCGGTGATATACGGTACGAGGATAAGCTCGACAACCACTGCCAAAAGCAGCAATACCGGAATAAGCGCCGCAAGAATCGAGCGAAAGATGCGAAACCGTAAGGTTTTACCAAAACTGAACAACGACATGGTTTGGCTCCGGCCGACTCATTGAGAATCTTGTCCCTTCCGTCTCGCCCATCATAGCATAAAACCACGGTGTTGAAACGATCACTGCAGAACAAGCAGCAGGTTTGCCACGAATCACCACCCACCAAAACAGTACATGACGATAACCGATCGATATGGTAACATTATTGTTTTCATGTCAGCCGTGCCACCTTGCAAGGACTGTCCCATGCTCACCAGGTTCACCGTTGTCTTTTTTCTGCTCCTCAGTCTCCTGTTGCCATCCTGCACCAACGATCAACACTCTTCAGCACCCGATGACGGCTATTTTCCGCCATCGGAAAAAAACGGCGGCTGGCGAAAAACCTCCGATGCCGCATTTATCCGTTCGCTCGGCGTTGATCCGGACAAACTTGCGGCACTCGGTGAGTTCGGCCTTTCGCTGCCGAGCGCTGAGCCGGAGGCGGTGCTCGTCATCAAAAACGGCTGGCTGATCGGCGAGTTCTTCGGCGGGCCGCGAGCCAGAACCGCCAAGGCCTATATCGCCTCGATCGGCAAATCGTTTGCGATGGTGAGTTTCGGTATTGCTGTCAAAGATAGCCAAGAGGGCCTGCTGCCATACCACATCGACCTGAACAGCCTGGTTTACGATGAGCGTTAGCTGCCCAGCGGTTTTCCCCTGTCCGATGCCCGCAAGGACCAAATCACCTTTGATATGATTTTCCGGCATACCGCGGGACTCGTCCCGCAGTCGGCGGTGATCAGGGGGAAAAAAAGAATTCTGGAAAAAGGCAGGGACAACTGGAGCGATTATATCGCCTGGGTGGTCGGTCACGACCCGGCCTGGCCGCATACCGCTCGCTTGACGTTTTCTCCGGATCATCCCGAAGAATTTGTCGGCCACGCCCGCTGGGGAAGCCATCGGGGCGCTTACAGCAGTGTCGGGTTCGCCCATATCGGCCTGGTCCTGACGCACCTCTACGGCATGCCGGCCCATGAGTTCCTCTGGACACGATTATTGGAGCCGATCGGTTTTTCCGGTATCGGTTATTTTCGCCCACCCAACCCACCGGAAATAATGTGGTTTTCCGCCGGAGGTTTGGAGGTGACACCACACGATCTCGCCCGCTTCTGCTATTTGCTCCTGCGCCAGGGCCGCTGGCAGGAGCAGCAGCTCGTCTCCGCAGATTATATCAAGTCTTTTACGAGCACGTCGTCTTATCAAAACATGATGTCCAATGCCGACCACTATTACAGCAGGCGCTATCCGGAAGATTTGTTCAGGATCTATGGTTCGGGGATCAACCTGGCATTTATCGTGCCCAGCCACGACCTGATCGTTCTGCGCACCGGACGGTCACCCAATGAACTGTTCGACCAGTATCAGAACGGTCTCCTGCAACACATCTTCGCGATGCTGGAACCACCGGTCGTGCGCTGAAAAATGGCGGCCGGCCGCCTTCTCCGCTAGCCGAGAAAAATGAAATACTTCCGCATGACGAAATTAATCATCACGGCGGTAACGATATTGGCGACAAAAGCATAGGTGGTGAGCAGGGACAAGCGCCGAATGAGCACGCCCATCAGGATCGTTCCCAGCGCTGTGCTGAGTCCCGATACCAGATAAAAAAGCAGGATCTCATACGCGATCGAGTGGCGACCGCGCTCAAACACCCAGAGAATATTCGTCACATACGCCACCATATTGGCAACCAGAAAGGCGCTGACATTGCTGATCATCGAATTGCGTGCCCGCTGATAATCGTTGATCGGCCGGATCGATAACTTCAGAAAACGAACCGCATGATCATGGGCCTGCAGCGCCGGAAAGCATCTCCAAGCCACCAGGTGGAAAACGACAATATGGGTCACCGTCGCCAGACCACCCGCCAAGGCGTACTTGATAAATTGAATGATGGTCTCGGAGCCGGGCATGGCTGGAACCGAAAATAATGGATGTGATCAAGAACCGATGTGCTGAAAACCGATTCCGGTGCAAACGGCACAGCATTGCAAAATGCGTATCGTCGGGTCAAGAAAACAGAATGATTCTGTGATTGCAAGCGAATCTTCGGTCGGCACACCATGCCGGTGCCGGCATACCATAATGACAAAACTGGTCCGACCACCATCTTTTTTCCGTTTTTCCTGTTGTGCGCATGAACAACTTGACCATTTCCGCTTTTCTCTCGTCGCGATTCAGTGCGAACTTCTGCGATCTCCTCGTGGTTTCACGCCATCGGGGCGCTTGCCCGCCGAGGAGATCGGCCCAAAAATCGATAAGTAATGCTTCCAATTCCCATAACAATTTTTTATAATGATCGAATGGGCCCCTGGTCATACCAAGAACACAGCGGGGTTTTCGCTGTAAATCTGAATCGTTACCGGCGGGCACGCCGGAAACGGTGAAAATATTAATCATTTTTTATAGTTCAGATAGGCCGAACTGATTCCAAATTGTCTTTACAAACAAAAAGCTTCCCTATACTCTTGGTCCTGAAAAGGAGGGCATATTCATCGGTGCTCGGACCTTGCAGCAACCGGTTTTGTTTTGACGGCACCGGAACTCACCTGATGGATTTTATACCGGACGTTTCTTGTCCTGGTCTTCTCCTGCATCATCTGGCCGCCACGTTATCGGCGCACACGGAAGCTTCACGGATCAAGGTATCGATCGATCGGTCAACAAGCAATCAGGGGGTAACGGTATGGCAGTGAAGATCCTCATTACCCGGAAAGATGTCGATAAAAACATCATCGAACTGACCAATTTACTCAAAAAAATGCGCAGTCTCTCGCTCAACCAACCGGGCTATATCTTCGGTGAAACCTTACGCAGAATCGACAAACCGGACGAGTGCGTGGTGATATCCACCTGGCGATCCCGCGAGGATTGGGAGGCCTGGCTGAACAGTGAACAACGCCGGAGCATCCAGAGCGAAATTGATCTGCTGCTCGGAGAAACCACCGAATATGCCGTTTATGAGGAGTAAGGCTGTCGGTATCCAGACAAACAGATAGACGATGCAGGTATCTCCATGATCTTGGAAGGTTTGAAATTGATGGTTGTCGGCATGACGACCGTGCTGCTGTTTCTGGTTTTAATGGTTCTGCTCATTCAGCTTGTCGCCTTTTTAACCCGAGGCGTCACCGCCAGAGAGCTGCAGGCCATTCAGGACGAACGCGAACGGGCACGACTGGAAAAAGAACGACAGAAAAAAGCCGCCGCCGCGGCTGCCGAAGGTGCGGATGATGATATCGTCGTCATTTCCGCCGCCATTGCCGCCTTCGAGGCGGAACGGAGCGTGGCGCTGCGCTGAGACACAGGCGGGGACATCTATCACCTGCCAGCCGCGGCCGGCTGGCACAACCTAATGCAAGGAGAAGTACGGTGGGCAAAAAAGTCATTAAATTCATGGATACGTCTTTTCGGGACGGATTTCAGTCGGTTTTCGGTGCACGGGTACTAACCGATGATTTTCTGCCTGCCTTGCAGGCCAGCGTCGACGCCGGTATCTATCACCTCGAAGCTGGTGGCGGCGCTCGGTTCCAGAGCCTTTTCTTTTACTGCGGCGAATCGGCCTTCGACATGATGGATCGCTTCCGCGCCGAGGTCGGCCCCGACGCCAATCTGCAGACCCTCGCCCGAGGCATCAATGTCGTCGCGTTGAGTCAGCAACCCCGCGATATGATCGATCTGCATGCCAAGATGTTCAAAAAGCACGGCATGACGACCATCAGGAATTTCGACGCACTCAACGACGTGCGCAATCTCGAGTACTCCGGCGAACGGATCGCCCACCACGGCCTCAAGCATCAGATCGTCGTGACGATCATGGAATTACCGCCCGGCTGTACCGGTGCACACACCGCCGAATTCTATCTCGACCGTCTGAAGATCATTCTTGATTCGAATATTCCGTTTGATTCGATCTGCTTCAAGGATGCAACCGGCACGGCCAATCCGCGCAAGATTTACAACACCTTCAAAGGCGCCCGCAAGATGGTGCCGGAAGGGACGATTCTCTGGTTCCATACCCACGATACCGCCGGCATCGGTATTTCCCAGAATCTCGCGGCCATCGAAGGCGGCGCCGACGGCGTCGACCTGGCTAAATCACCGGTCAGCGGCGGTACCTGTCAACCCGATATCCTGTCGATGATGCAGGTGCTCAACGATACCGAATATACCCTTGATCTCGATTACGAAAAGGTGTTGATCGCGGAAGAGGCCTTCGAAGAGGCGATGAAAGATTATTTCTTCCCGCCCGAGGCCAAGATGGTCTCGCCGACCATCACCCTGTCGCCGATGCCCGGCGGCGCGCTGACCGCCAATACGATGATGATGCGTGATACGAACACCCTGCACCACTATCCGGCGGTCATCAAGGAAATGTCTGAAGTGGTCAGACTTGGCGGATTCGGCTCGTCGGTCACCCCGGTTTCCCAGTTCTATTTCCAGCAGGCCTACCTCAATGTAACCCAGGGGAAATGGAAGGTAATCAATCCGAACTACGGCAACATGGTGCTCGGCTATTTCGGTAAAACCCCGGTCCCGCCCGATCCGGAGATCGTCAAACTCGCGTCCGAGCAACTCGGCAAACCGGTATTTACCGACGACCCACTCGATATCCTTGAGCCGGGTATCCCCAAGGCCACCAAGATCCTCGAGGAAAACAAGCTGCCGGTCACCGAAGAGAACATTTTCATCATCGCCAGTTGCGAACAGAAAGGTCTCGACTACCTGCTTGGCAATGCCCGAGTCAATGTGCGCAAGAAATCAGACGAAGAAAAGGCTCCGGCCAAACCGGTGGCAAAAGCGGCGCCGGCTGCGGCGGCCGCACCGTCTGGTCCGCGCTCCTACTCGATCACCGTCAATAACCGGATCTATGATGTCACCGTCGCCGAAGGCAGCGGCGCCATCCAGGCCGCCCCAGCGCAATCGGCCGCCGCTCCGGCCGCCGCCGCGGCGCCGGTCGCCGGCACTGAGGTCGAAGCGCCGACACCGGGCAATGTGGTCAAGATCCTCGTCAAGGTCGGTGACGCCGTGAAAAAAGATCAGCCGTTGCTGGTCCTGGAAGCAATGAAAATGGAGTCGGAGGTCAAATCTCCCTGTGACGGCAAGATTCTGGGTATCCAGATTTCCGCCGGCGACACGGTTCAGGCCTCCGATCATCTCCTTACCATTGGCTGAACAGCAGATGATTGCCCTTCCCTTTGCCGAGGCGCCGGGTGATTCCGGTGCCTCGACAGGCATTGTTCGAATGATGGATTGACTATGAAAACCAAGACCATTCTGCTTTTGCTGCTCGGCTTCTGCCTGCTGGCCGTTCCTCAAATCCGGGCTGCCGAAGATGCCATCGCCATCGCCTCGCCTGCCGACGGCACGGTGATCCGCATCGACGTGGCGCCGGGCAAACGGGTGTACAGCGGCGACATTCTGTTCATTATCAAGGAAACCGACGGCACCATCACCGAAATTAAGGCGGGTGGCGCCGGCGCGATTATTTCTCTGGCTGTCGCTTCCTATGAAAAGGTTAAAAAAGACCAACTGCTCGGATCCATCGAGCCGGCAATGATCGTTATCGATCGACCGGTGGAAACGGAAAGTCATGCCCTGCCGGGCATCGGCGAACTGATGCGGGACATGTACAAAACCACCGGCGTCTACGGCATTATTGATGGCCAGATCAACCGTGACTGGACGATCGGTATCGGCAGGCTACTGATGATCTGCGTCGGTTTGGGCCTGCTCTATCTCGGAATATTCAAACAGTTTGAACCGCTTTTGCTGATTCCCATCGGCTACGGCGCCATTCTCGCGAACATCCCGCTGGCGGGCATCTCCGACCCTGGTGGGATTCTCCACTATATTTATGAGGTGGGGATTGTTACCGGTATCTTCCCGTTGCTTATCTTTATGGGGGTCGGCGCCCTGACCGACTTCGGCCCGATGATCGCCAACCCGAAGACGATCCTGCTCGGCGGCGCCGCGCAGATAGGCATTTTCGCCACCGTCCTCGGCGCCTTGCTGCTCACCGATCTCGTACCGGGAATCGCCTTCTCGCTCCGCGATGCTGCGTCCATCGGTATCATCGGCGGGGCCGACGGGCCGACGGCGATCTTCTTGTCCAGTCAGCTCTCGCCCCGCCTGCTCGGCTCGATCGCCATTGCCGCCTATTCCTATATGGCGCTCGTGCCGATTATTCAGCCGCCGATCATGAGATGGCTGACCACGAAAGAGGAGCGACAAATCAAGATGGTGCAGATGCGCCATGTCTCCAAACTGGAGAAAATCATCCTGCCGTTGCTGGTGCTCGGTATCTGTGCCATCCTGCTGCCGACGGCAGCGCCGCTGATCGGGATGTTTATGCTCGGCAACCTGGCCAAGGAGTGCGGCGTGGTTGACCGCCTGAGCGACAATATCAAAGGGGCACTTATGTACACCGTCACCATCTTCCTCGGCCTCGGTGTCGGCAGCAAACTGTCTGCAGATAAGTTCCTCAACGCGGAAACCATCGGCATCCTCGTCCTCGGCATGGTCGCCTTTGCGATCGGCACCGCCGGCGGTATACTCATGGCCAAGCTGATGAACAAACTGTCAAAAACACCGGTCAATCCGCTGATCGGCGCCGCCGGGGTATCCGCCGTACCAATGGCCGCCCGTGTGGTCAACAAGGTCGGTCTTGAAGCCAACCCACAGAACCATCTTATTATGCACGCAATGGGCGCCAATGTTTCCGGCGTTATCGGCTCGGCTGTCGCTGCCGGTGTCCTGCTGGCCCTGCTCCTGTAGGCGATAGTCTCTTGCGAACCTCAAAGCCCGGAGCACAAACTCCGGGCTTTTTTCGTTGCAGATCGATACATTGTATCCGAAACCACGCCGGCATCAGCTGCGAGTCTATGAATCAAATCACCCCAACCAGGTATATCACGTTATGATCGAAATCAGCAGTGACGCGCTCGCCGACCTGGCACGGCAGCTGGAAGCTGAAGGTGGTCCACACTCGGCCATCCGCATCGCCGTCATGGGCGACGCAGGTCTCGGCCTGCTCGTTGATGAAAAGCGGGACGATGATGAGCTCATCGAGATAAACGGCCTTGCGATCATCATCAATCGCGGCCTGCTCGCCTATTGCCGGACGATTCAGATCGAACGCATCACCGGCGACGCAAAAACCGGTTGTGCCGGAAAAAACGGCGGTTACCGAATCGTTGCCGAACAGCCGGTCATTTTTTGACCCGCCGCCGTCTGAGCATTCCCGGCAGCCCTGGTGTTATCGAGCGACCACCCAATTGATCGGCGGATCGGGATACCAGACGGTTCTCTGGTACGTGACCGCCGGTTTGCCAAAACTCATCGCAAACCCGATCCGGTCTCCGTCCGGCAGCGCCAGTGCCCGGCACACCTCGGGAAAGAGGTTGAGGACGATGGTGGCCATGCCGTTCCATAGCGTGCCCAGACCCGCATTCTGGGCAAGAAGATCAAAATAGCTGAGGGCGATGATCGCATCCTGCTCGGGCGATACCGCTTCCTGCCCCACCGTCGCAACAAGCAGATGCGGCGACCAGCGAAAGATCACATCGGCCTGATAACGGTGCCACCCATCAACACATTGCCGGAAAAACTCATAGCGCACCGGCAACCGGCCATCCGTCAAAGCAGCCGCCAGGCACGCATAGACTACCTGCCGGATTCGTTCCATGGCCGCCCGATCGGCCACCACGGTAAACCT
The DNA here is from genome assembly GCA_964608305.1 of uncultured Desulfofustis sp. GTDB lineage: Bacteria > Desulfobacterota > Desulfobulbia > Desulfobulbales > Desulfocapsaceae > Desulfofustis. The sequence goes on from CAZSOA010000031.1 coordinate 18,177, forward strand.
GGTCTGTCGGGTATTTCTGCCGGTCGGCGCATACGCGGCAACCGCCAGCAATTGGGAAATGGTCGCCCGGTCAACGTCCTCATCACGGTAGCAGCGCACGGATCGGCGACCGCGCATCAACAATGCCAGCTGTCCCCTATCCGGAAAGCCGCCGGCAATGACTGTCGCCTGCTCGGCTTGCCTTCCGAGAACTGAAACGGCACCGGTGGGGCAGATTGCCAGGCAATGCTGGCAGCCGATACAGTCCTGTTCACGGCCGTCGGCAACGCGAGGCGGCTCCGAGCCGATCGTCAGGATATTGACCGGGCAATCGTTGACACATGCTCCACAGCGGATACAGCGGTCGACATCGACGGAAAAGCGGTGGTCGATGAACGGATGGTCAGCTGATGGCCTTGGTAATGATGTCATGATCGAAATAGTTGACGGACATGCCGCCGTCGACGACAACCGTCTGGCAGGTCATGCCCGACGACCGTGGCGACAACAGAAAGACCGCGACATCTGCCGCTTCCTGTGTGGTCAATGCCCGTTTGCGTAGAATCGCCTGTTCGGCAAAGAGATAACTGTCGATATAACCGGGGATACCGGCGGAAGCCGAGGTCTTCAGCAATGCCGGCGCGACCGCGTTAAAGCGAACCCGGGAAAATGCGGAGAAGCTCTTGGCCAGAAAACACAACGAGGAATCAAGCGCCGCCTTGATCGGCGCCATGTAGCCGTAGTTGACCGACGCCATCCTGGTTGTCGAAATCGAAATGGTCACCACCGAGCCATCGGTCGCGATCAGATCCTGAAAATGATTCGCTATCGAGATCAACGAAAAACAGGAAATATCGACCGCCTGCAGAAAATCCTTCTTGTTCGTCTCGTGAAATGGGCGAATGCCTTCGGAATAGTTGGCAAACGCAATGGAATGGACAATGCCGTCGAGCCGGTTACCGGACGCTGCGCCAATCGCTTCGGCAATCTCATTGCGCACCCGAACAATCTGTTCCTCCCATTCAACATCACAGACAAACACCGGGCTCTTGGGAAATAACCGCAGCGCCGTCTCCCGCCGCTGCTCGGAACGGACCACAAGCATCACCTCGGCACCCTGCTCAAGCAAAGTCGTGGTGATCGCGGCGGCGATCGATTTTTTATTGGCCAATCCGAAGACAACATAGCGGCGACCGGCCAGCTGAAGAAAATCCGTCACGTCTCTACTCCTGATTGAGGAAAACCGTGCACATCTTACAATAAGGGACCTCAGGAGACAAGCGACAAGGATTGGGTCGGTGTCGATGCTTTTCTTGAAAATTCCGGATGGTCTTGTGCCCCGTCCTGCGCTATAATTATTGCCATATACACGAAACCGGCATCCTCGCAATCCGCGCGCCTCTCCATCGTAACTCTGGGCCTCAGCCAACACCGGTGTTCGAGGCGATCGATTTCATGTGTTGCCCAACGCCGCTTCCACTCAGTATTGCAGATAATTCACCATGGCTCCATGTGTCATCGGCATCGATACCGGCGGGACCTGCACCGATGCCGTTTGTGTCGATTCACAAAACGGTCGCGTCATCGCCTCGACCAAGGTCCCCACCACCCATCACCACCTGGCCGACGGTATCAGGCACGCGCTCACCGTTCTCCTGCAGCAACCGGGCATGACCGGTCAACCGGTGGCCACCATCGCCTTGTCGACGACGCTTGCCACCAACAGCGTCGTCGAGAACAACGGGGCACGGGTGGCGTTGTTCGTCATCGGTCATGTAAAGCAGTTCACGGTACCGGTTGCCGCCCTGATTTACCTGAAGGGCGGTCACAAGATCGACGGGGAAGAAGAAGAGCCGCTGGAACTCGAAGCTCTGGTCAACAGTCTTACCCATCTGAAAAACGAGGTCGATGCCTACGGCGTCTGTTCGGCATTATCGATGATTAACCCGACCCATGAACTGGTTGCCGAAAAAGCCATATCCTTAATCGACCCGAAGCCGGTCTTCTGTTCGCACCGGGTGAGCGGGCGCACCGGCATGAAAGAACGTGCTGCAACTGCGGCGCTCCATGCCACGCTGATGCCGGTTATGGACACCTTTATCACCAGCGTCCGTGCCGCCCTTGAAGACCTTCACCTCACCTGCCCGCTGGTTATCGTCGCCGGCAACGGCTCGGCCATCGAGCCGGATCAGGCCGTCAATCACTCCGGCATAACGGTCGCCAGCGGGCCGGCCTGCACCGCGCTGTTCGGTGCTCGCCACCATAACCAGACCTGCCTGGTGATCGATGTCGGTGGCACCACCACCGACATCGCCCTGATCCGCGATGGAAAACCGGTCCCGGCCACCGACGGCTGCACCATTGCATCCTGGGCCACCCATATTGAGTCGGTCGACATGCACACCGGAGGCATCGGCGGGGACAGTCTGGTGGCCGTCACCACCCAACGAGCATTGAACATCGGGCCGGCACGGGCGAAACCGCTCTGCTTTGCCCCCGAACTACCCATGGATCAGGCGAACTGGGAAGGATTTGGGACCGACGGCCGGCTTGTCGCCCTAGCCGTGAATACCGACAGCCATGTTGATGACCCGTTGCTTGCCGTGCTTCGCGAGCGCGGTTGCTGCACCACGGCCACGCTTGCCAGAGCGCTCGATAGAAGCAACGTTATTCTGGAGAAGCGCCTTGAACAGCTTACCCGCCGCCGGGTTATCGAAATCTACGGCTTCACCCCGACAGATGCTTTGCATGTACTCGGCCGGGCTGATTTCGGTAACCGCATTCACGCAACCCGCGGCGCCGAATTACTGGCGTCGGCAGGTGTTGCCGATACCGCGAGCCTCTGCCGTCAGGCAATAGCGCACACGGAGCGCACGATCGCTGCACAGATTGTCCATTACCTTGCGAAGCGAACCGGAGGCGCTTCGCTGGCTGCGATCCTGACCGACCAAGACAATGACTCCCTGCTGGCAATAACCTGCCGCGTCACCGTGCCGCTTGTCGGCATCGGTGCCGCAGCCCGTTTTTTCCTCCCCGGTGTTGCGGCACTGCTGCACACGACAGTTACCTTCCCGACCCACGGCGCTGTAGGTAACGCCGTTGGCGCTGCCTACAGCGTTCTGCAGCAACAATCAGTCAAACAGGAAATGCCATGAATCCGGTTGCCGACCATGCAGCAGCCAAGACCTTTGTTCAACAAACCCTCGGGTGCGGCTGTCCAGAGGCGGTGTTCGCTTCGCTGCTGATGGATTGTTTCACCTCCCCCGCCATGCCGGCAACACCGATCACCCGACTGTTGGTCGGACATCGCCTGCTTATCTATCTGCTACCGTACCAGAGGGAAAACCGCCCTTCAGCACCACTGTTGCATACGCTGGCAGGAATCGGCCGGCAGGAACGCCGGAGCAACGGCTACAACCGGCTGCGAATTGTGCTGCTGACCGATCATCCCGAACACGAGCGTGTCGCTCTGGCACCAACCATCGGCGCCATCGGCGATGATGGCGGCCGACTCTTTTTCCATGTGCTGGAGCGGCAGGTCCTGCCCGTTTCGCTCGACGCGTCGACCGGGTACCTGCCATGACCGCCCCAATCATCGACGCCGCCACTCGAATCGCGGCACTCGTACGTATCTATGACCTGTTCGACCGGTGGGCGGCCCGGCAAGGGTCTGCTTGTCGCAAGGGGTGTGCGGTATGCTGCACCCAGGGGGTAACCGTCACCCAAACCGAAGGTGAGCGAATCCTTGTTTATCTGGACAATACTCGGGAAACCTCCGGGCTGTCGGCCTTGCTGTCGATTGAACCGTTGCCGCCAACCCCGGCCTGCACCACCAACGAATTTGCCCGAGCCTGCCTGAACGGCCAAGACATCGACCCCGGCACCTCACATTTTACCGGGAGCTGTCCCTTTTTGCAGAACAACCTCTGTACCATCTATCCGGTACGCCCCTTCAGTTGCCGCTGCTTCATCTCCACAACCAGCTGTCGACCCGGCTGGGAAGCAACCCTGCCGCCGGCCTATCTCTGTGCCAGCACCGCCGTCGCCCAATTACTCGAACATCTCGACCAGGGTCGCTATTGGGGAAACCTGCTCCCCATGCTGCATCATTTGAGCAGTGCCGGGGTGGCCCAGTTCAACGCAGCTGAACCCTTGCTGCGTATCGCCCGCCCACTACCCGGATTTCTCTTATCCGATGAAGATTATCGACACGTCGAACCACTGCTTTCCACAATCTTTACCGGCACCATCGACGGCATCTCCCTGTACGATATCCTTAACGGGAAGCAGCGCCACGCACCCCGTTAAACGCGAAACGATAGGTCCCCAACCCTTCTGCTTCCAACCGATCAACGGGGACAAACCGAAGGGCCGCCGAATTGATACAGTATCGTTTGCCGGTCGGCGGCGGTCCATCATCAAACACATGGCCGAGATGCGAGTCGGCCAAACGGCTGCGCACCTCGGTGCGCCTCATAAACAAAGAAAAATCTCGCCGCTCAACTATATGGTGCGGTACAAGCGGCCGGGTAAAGCTCGGCCAGCCGGTGCCGGAATCAAACTTGTCCAGAGAACTGAACAACGGTTCACCGGAAATGATATCGACATAGACGCCCGGCTCTTTGTTATCCCAGAACTCATTGGCAAACGGTGGCTCGGTTGCGTTTTTCCGTGTTACCCGATATTGCAGCGGGGTTAACTGTTGCTGCAGTCGGCGCTCATCGGGGCGGACGAAATCGGGCGCCTCTTCACCCGTATCGCTCCACATCTTCTGCTGAAAGGCCTGGCGGCCTGAACCGGCCTTATACAGAGAGTAATGGACGATGTTTTTGCGGTAATAATCCTGGTGATAGTCTTCTGCCGGATAAAACGGCAGAGCCGGCAGGATCCGCGTTTGCACCGGCCGCTCGAACCGCCCGGAGCGGTCGAGATCGGCCCTGGATCGCTCGGCGATTGCCCGCTGTTCTTCGGTGGTGAAAAAGATCGCGGTACGGTACTGGTTTCCACGGTCGGCGAATTGTCCACCATCGTCGGTCGGATCGATTTGCCGCCAGAACAGTTCGACAAGAAACTCATAAGGGACCGATCGCGGGTCATAGCGTATCCGTATCGCCTCGTAGTGCCCCGTTGTACCGGTGGAAACCGTTTTATAATCAGCATCATCGGCACTCCCCCCGATATAACCGGCCTCAACATCGATAACGCCGTCAACCTGTTCAAACGGCGGCTCCATACACCAGAAGCAACCACCACCAAAGATCGCCGTTTCTTCGTGAGCGATCCGTTTCCCGTCTTCGGTTTGCACCGCTGCCGTGCCGACAACACCCAGAATCACACCAAACGACAAAGATCCCATACCACCCTCCGTCAACGAGAATCATTCTCGATATGTACTACAATAGCCACCTCCCGTATGCATGACAAGTATCCGGCCGCGGTCCTCTTTCGGTTCGGTGACCGCTGTTGCTTCCACCGGCATTTAGGTGTATAAAAAGACCGACTCAGATCTCATAATCATCTTCCGGGGGAGTGGCATGAAAAAGCCGGGCAACACGAAACGGACCAAGTTTATTTTCATAACCGGTGGCGTTCTTTCCTCTCTCGGAAAAGGACTTGCTGCCGCGTCCATCGGTGCTCTGATGGAATGTCGCGGTCTGACCGTCACCTTCCAGAAACTCGACCCGTATATCAATGTCGACCCGGGCACGATGAACCCCTTCCAGCACGGCGAAGTCTACGTCACCGACGACGGTGCGGAAACGGACCTCGACATGGGGCATTATGAACGCTACACCAATGCGGTCATGGCCCAGATCAACAACTACACATCGGGCCGGATTTACTATTCGGTTATCACCAAGGAGCGCCGCGGCGAATATCTGGGCGGCACCGTGCAGGTCATCCCCCATATCACCGACGAGATCAAGGCCGCCGTGCTGCAACTGGACGGCAGTGCCGATATTGCGATTATCGAGATCGGCGGCACCATCGGCGATATCGAGGGACTGCCTTTTGTCGAGGCCATCCGGCAGTTGCGCAGCGACCTTGGCCGGGAATACTCCCTGTTCATCCATCTGACCCTCGTGCCCTACATCAAGGCCGCCGGCGAAGTGAAAACCAAGCCGACCCAGCACTCCGTCAGAGAACTCCGGGCCGACGGCATCCAGCCGGATATCCTGCTGTGCCGCACCGAGGTACCGCTCTCGCCTGAACTGAAAGCCAAAATCGGCCTGTTCTGCAACGTTTCCCAGGATGCGGTCATTACCGCCATCGATGTGGATAATATCTACGAGGTGCCGCTGCATTTTCACAACGACGGGCTTGACGGCAAGATCCTTGAGTTGCTCAATGTCTGGACCGGCTCACCCAATATCAAACCGTGGCAGGACCTCGTCGAGACCCTGAAGCACCCGAAATATACGGTTACCATTGCCGTAACCGGCAAATATGTCGACTTGACCGAATCCTACAAAAGCCTCCACGAAGCCCTCATCCACGGCGGCCTCGCCAACAATGCGAAGGTCGAGTTCATCTATCTGAACGCTGAAGAACTGGAGACCGGCGACGCGGAACTGCTGCTGCGCGATTGTGACGGTATTCTCGTGCCGGGCGGCTTTGGCAAGCGCGGTGCCGAAGGCAAAATCAGGGCCATCAGCTACGCCCGCACCAACAAGATTCCTTTTTTCGGCATCTGCCTGGGCATGCAACTGGCTGTTGTCGAATACAGCCGCCACGTTGCCCATGTACCAGATGCGCAGTCGTCGGAACTCGACCCGACGACCCCGGACCCGGTCATCTACCTGTGCAAGGAATGGTACGATTATCGGCTCGAAAAGGTACAGACACGCGATGAACACAGCGAGTTCGGCGGAACGCTCAGGCTCGGCGCCTACCCCTGTGTCCTGAAAGACGATACCCTGGCCATGGCCGCCTACCGGAAACCAGAAATTTCCGAACGCCACCGGCATCGGTATGAATTTAACAACGACTATCGTCAGCGACTGGTTGATGCCGGGCTCATTATTTCCGGAACGTCACCTGACGACAATCTTGTTGAAATCATTGAATTGCCTGATCACCCATGGTTTCTCGGCTGCCAGTTTCACCCGGAATTCAAATCCAAGCCGATGAACCCTCATCCGTTGTTCCGAGACTTTATCAAGGCCGCCCTCGCCTACCGGGCCGCTCGATCAACATGACGACGCCAACCGCTACCATCCCCCACCCGTCCGGCGGTAAACTGCTCGTCGGCCCGGGGCAGCCGCTGCTGCTGATCGCCGGCCCGTGTGTCCTCGAATCACCGGAACTGGGGCGGCGGACCGCTGGAACCATGCAGGAGATATGCAGCCGACTCGGCCTTTCCTACGTTTTCAAGGCATCGTTTGACAAGGCCAATCGAACCTCCATCGACTCCTTTCGCGGCCCCGGCATGGAAGCCGGCTTGGAGACGCTTGGACGAATCCGTGAGGAATTCCTCGTACCGGTTATCTCCGATATCCATGAGTCGAGTCAGGTGGCGGCGGCGGCAGCGATACTCGACATCCTTCAGATCCCGGCATTTCTCTGTCGACAGACCGACCTGCTCCACGCGGCTGCCGACACCGGCAAACCCATCAATCTGAAAAAAGGGCAATTTCTCAGCCCCTGGGATATGGCCCATGCCGTAACCAAGATTCGACACCGTGGCGGCAGGCACCTGCTTCTTACCGAGCGTGGTTCCTGTTTCGGCTACAACAACCTGGTAGTCGATATGCGCTGCTTCCCCGTCATGCGCAGCCTCGGCTGCCCGGTGATCTTCGACGCCACCCACTCCGTACAACTGCCTGGGGGCGCCGGTAACTCATCCGGCGGCCAACGGGAGTTCATTGCTCCGCTGGTCCGTGCGGCCGTCGCCGCCGGTATCGACGGGCTGTTTATGGAGGTCCATCCCGATCCTGACCAGGCCTTGTGTGACGGCCCGAATTCCATCGCCCTCGACGATATCGAGACCGTTTTACGGGAAGTGGTCGCTCTTCGTTCCTGCCTTCAATCCATGCCGGTATGAGCCACGATATCCCTCCGCACGACACGCCGGCCTACCCGACTGATTGCGAGGTGCTGGCCGGTTACCGGTACCGCGCCGATGCCCGCCGGCTGCCATCTTCCCTGCCGGAGCCGCTACGAGCCCGGGCAGCGGCGATCCGTCTGGTGCTCTTCGATGTGGACGGTGTACTGAGTGATGGCTCGATCATCTACACCGAATCCGGTGGCGAAGCGAAATCGTTCTGCACCCAGGATGGGCTCGGCATCAACCTGTTGCATCGCGCCGCTATCCGGACCGGCCTGATAACCGCCCGACGTTCTGATATCGTCAGACGACGCGCTGAAGAACTCGGCATGGAGTATCTTCTTCAGGTGGTGGAAAAAAAACTCGACGCGTTTCGAGACATTCTTCAACGATCAGGCTGTAAACCGTTTGAAGTCTGCTATATGGGGGATGACTGGATCGATCTGCCCCTGCTGACCAGGGTCGGCCTGGCCGCCTGTCCCGCAAATGCGGTGCCAGAGGTTCGGTCCGCCTGCCATGTCCAGACGACCCGACAGGGAGGGTCCGGTGCCGTTCGAGAACTCTGCGACCTGATCATAACCGCTAAGGGTATCAAAGAAACCTTATTACAACAGTTTTCCTGATGACACTGAACCGGCGCAACCTGATCTGGCTTATTCCTCTGGGCCTGTTGGTAGCGTTTCCGGCCTGGC
>CAZSOA010000032.1:0-26787 GCA_964608305.1 uncultured Desulfofustis sp.
GGGCCGATGGCCCGACGCCTTCGTTTGTCCTGTTGCGGTGGCTGCATGGAGCGGCCAGGATATGTTTTATCGTTCTCCGAGAAATGGAGGACAACCGACTCAGCCTTCGTACCGGCGCGCTGACCTATGCCCTGCTCTTGTCGCTGGTGCCGCTGTTGGCCATGAGTACCGCCGTGGTCAAGGGCCTGGGTGGCGGAGACCAATTGCGGGAAGTGGTCTACACGTATCTCGATACTCTCGAGCAAACGGCCCCGAGCCCGCTAAGCCTGGTGGTTCCGACTGAGCCGTCCGAAACCGATCAGCAGTCTTCACCCGCAGCGCCGGATCAAGCGACGGATCTTACCGATCACCTGCGCTCTGCTGCCGATAAAGTCTTTGACTATGTGGACCGGACGAGTTTCGCGACACTGGGAACCTTCGGCATCCTCGGTGTCTTTCTCTCAGTCATTCTCGTCCTTGGTCAGATCGAGGCAGCGATGAACGCTATCTGGCATGTACAAGACAGTCGTTCACTCCTGAGAAAAGTTGCCGACTATCTGACCCTGATGGTCTTACTACCCGTTGCCATCAACATCGCCCTGGCCGCCGGAACCCTGCTATCGAGCCAGTCTCTCGGCCGCTATCTGGACCGGATCATCCCACTGACCTGGCTGCAGTCGCTCCTGCTCGCCGGGGTGCCCATCCTTTTTCTGACCATGGCCATTTATGTAGCCTACATCTTCTTCCCGAACACCAAGGTCAAGACCATACCGACGCTGATCGGTGCGCTGCTTGCCGGCACACTCTGGTTCGTCACCCAGAACCTGTTCATCAGTCTGCAGATCGGCGTGGCCAAGTATAACGCGATTTATGGATCATTCGCCACCATTCCGCTGTTTCTTGTCTGGATCTATTTCGGCTGGCTGTTCGTCCTGCTTGGCGCTGAGGTCGCCTATGCGATACAACATCGATCGACCTACCGGCTGATCGAACGACCAACCGAACCGTCGCACCGATTAAGCGCCGCATTCGACATCTGCGCCGCCGTTCAGGAACGGTTTGTCAGCGGCCAGGGAAGCCGTATCGACGATCTGGCCGCAGCCCTGCCCGCCTATGAAAACGATCTGCTTGAACAAACCACTGAACTGCTCATCGATGCCGGTATGCTCCACCACTCCCGGGAGACGGGAGAACTGATGCCATCCGGCCCCCCTGATCGTCTCGACCATCGACTCATCATAACCACCATCATCGGATCCCATCCACCGGATACCCATGGCGGTCGACAGGCGGAACGGATTATCGCCGCCGCAACAACCGAACTGCCCCGGCAGAATCCAGCCCCGACCGACGGTCAGCAGGCAACAGCAACCGCTCAGCCACGAGACGCCTCCGAGCAGGACCGGGAGACGGACACCATTGATGCCAGACGATCATCGTCCTCCGGCACCACCGATTAACCGCTTCCCCGGCAGGCACAACACTCCGGCAGGACAATCGAGAACATCGTGCCGACGCCGGGTTCTGAGACCACCGTCAATTCACCGCCATGAGCCTTCAGGATATCCTGACAAAAAATGAGACCAAGGCCGCTGCCCGACTCGCCACTGGTTCCCGTCGATGTCGTTTTGACATCGACCTTGAAGAGATTGGCCAGATAATCGGCATCCATGCCCCGACCCTCATCGCGAACCGCGATGGTCATCGGCCGCTGGGGATCAGGTGAAAAAACCTCGATAACGCCATCTGCTTCACTGAATTTGATCGCGTTCGATACGAGATTGTTGAGCACCACGAAATACAGATACTTATCAGCAAAGATCATGCAGCGCGACGGTAGCCGATTGATCAGTTGCAACGCCTTATCGGCGGCAAGGTGACAAAAATTCCGAAAGACTTCGTCGGTCATTACCTGGACATCGAAAAACGTTCTCTCAAGCTTGACCTCAGCCGATTCGAACCGGTCCATCGACAGCAGATCATCGATCATCTGCAGCATCCGATAGCCGTTGGTGACGATGTTCTCAAGAAACTGGCGGTGAATCTCCGATGAGAATTTTTCCCGCTCCAGGATACGCCTGAGCATCTGGGTAATGGAGTAAAACGGTGACTTCAGATCGTGGGCAACCAGAGCCACGAACCGACTGCGCATATTGCGTGCGATTTCCGCCTGTTTACGCGCTTCCCGCAGAAATTGCTGGAGCTGCTTCTGTTCGGTGATATCAATGGCGATCTCAAGCTTGACATATTTGCCGTTTGACCATCTGATCGCCTGATCTTTCGCGGCGTACCATTTTTTATTAAACGGGTTCTGATATTCCCAGAGATAGGCACCGGTCGGTTCATGGTGCTCGTCAAGGAGCCGGTGGTTAACGCAAAACGAGCAGGGGCCGTCCTTGCTGGCGTGGATAAACTGCCAACACTTCCTGCCGGTGGGGTCGAAACCGAACAATCGCTTCAGATATTCGTTCGCATACAGGATCTCATGGGTGTCAAAGTCGGCGACATAGATAATGCCGTCGATGCTTTCCACCATGCCGGTTAACAATTCATTGGTTTGCCGCAACCTGTTTTCGGCATTGAGCCGCTCGGCAATTTCAGCGCTCAGTTGCAGATTCCGGTCATCAAGTTCCCGGGTTCGCTGCCGTACCTGATGCTCCAGCTCGCCCAGATGCTTCACCTGCTCACTGGTGCGCAGATGCCTTTCCTGCTGCGCTCTGAGCCGGGCTTTCGCCAAAAACAGGCATACGACAAAAGACGGGACCAGCAGAGCCAGCGCGAGAATGGAAAGGAACAGCACATAGGTTTTGCGATGAGCGGTAAAATAACCCGCCGGCAGTTCGGAAATAACCACCGTGCGCCCCGCAGCGCGGTTACTCGTCACCACATCGTTCTCTGGCACCTGGGTCGGCGGTTCAGCAAAGCGAGCGAAGGTATAAAGACTCCCGTCAACAAACAGGTGCCCGTGCTCCCTGTCGGCGACGGCACGACGAAGCTCCGCTGCCGAAAGAAACGGTTTCCCGGCAGATACTCCAGCGGTCTCCCCGCTCCATAGTGGATCGACATCATGGATGACGGTAACATATCCCTGGTCTCCGTAGCCGATCTCGCTGACTATCTCGACAACCTCAAACAACCGATAATCAATGGCGGCGATCACCAAGCCACGCCCATCGGTACTCGGTACGGCGATACCGAGGCAGATCGACGGGTCGTCGACATCGATCGATGCACCACGGTCAATGGACAAAACAGCAGGGAAGCTCATCGGGGTTTCTGGATGAAGGGCCAGTTCATCAACCAGGCGCTGTATATCATCGACCGTTTGCGCATCATTCCCGGACGCCCGGCCATCGATCGTTTCACGAAACCGTACCTGTGCCGATCGGCCCGTTTGCGGCTCCGCCAGTACGATTCGTTCGTAGGATGGGTTTCTCTGCAGCAGTTCGGCAAGTGGATCGGCAAAGACGTTCCCGATGGTGCCGGCGCGGCCGGCCGCTGCACCGAAGCGAACAGGCTGAGCAACCAGGCTGTGCAGATCTGACAGTACGGTTTGCCGACCGGCGGCCATCAACAGGGCGGTAGCACGGACGAGCAGAATTTCCTTCTGGGTGGTCAGCTCGACATGGTTGCGGACCCGATCGAAGTAGAGGGCGCCTGCAACGAGAGCAACGGTGAGCAACGGCCAGAGGAACAAACCGAAGACCTGTGCGGCAAGGCGCTCTTTGAATAACATCCCAGAGGTGTCAGGATTCGTCTTATCGCCCATATGCGATGAATTGAACAGCCGCCGCCCGATAGGAACGAGTGCCGGTCGCACGGCATCTTGCATGGCGTGCGAAGCGATCGCATGAACAAAAAGGCAGGATACGGAAACCGGAAGACCGCGGCTTCAGTCTTCGAGAACCAGAGACATCCTTTGGTCATTATCACATAACCAAAAAAAAATGTCCATGACGCCGGGCATCTGTCGGCGGCCAGCGGCCGCTCAGATCGACAGGGTCATGATTGTGGCAGAATCAGAGAGAATTGGCTGCCTGCACCGACGGTGCTGCTGACCTCGGCACTGCCGTTATGCGCCTGGACAATATGCTTGACGATTGCCAGCCCGAGCCCGGTGCCGCCGTCTTTCCGATTGCGAGCCCGGTCACTGCGGTAGAACCGCTCAAACAGGCGTGGGAGGTGTTCCCTGGCAATACCGATGCCGTGATCGATGACCCTGATGATGACGACCGGCCGCTCATCACGCGTTGATTCCCGGGCGGTCACGAGAACCGTGCCGCCGGTCTCGCTATAGGTGATCCCATTGACCAGCAGGTTGACGACTGCCTGCTCGAGCAAGGTCCGATTCATACGCAGCCTGATGTCCGCCGGACAGTCAAGGCGCAGGACTATCTGTTTTTCAGCGGCCTTGAGTCGACAGGTCTCCAAAGCCCCGTCAAGTACAGGGCGCAATCGCTGGTCCGCGAACAAGACCTCCCCTTCCTTGGCTTCCTTTTCAATGCGGGACAGCGTCAAAAGGTCGTCGATGATACCGTTGAGCTGTTCTGACTGGCGCAGGACGATTTCGAGGAACTTCACGGCATGTTCACGGTCGTCAAGAGCACCATCCAACAAGGTTTCCACGTATCCACGGATGGCGGTGACGGGTGTTTTCAACTCATGGGAGACGTTGGCAACGAAATCGCTGCGCAACCGTTCAAGCTTTCGGAGGCGGGTAACATCGTTGAGCACCATCAACGCCCCGATTGTCGCTCCGTCACTCCCGTACAAAGTAACCACATTGGTGTGCAGATAGATCTGGTCGCCGCCGTCGACGAGGATGATCTCATCCTCGAACGATTGGCCGGTCTTAAGAATCCGAGCCAACTGCTGATGCAGATCGACATTTCTGATAACCTGCTGTACCAGCCGGCCATGGGCACCCTGACGCTCCACCGAAAACATCGTGGCGGCGGCCGCATTGATGCTGATGATCCGCTCATTGCGATCAATCGCAATCACCGCCTCGACCATGCTGGCAAAGACCGTTTCCAATTGATTCCGCTGATCGATAATAGTCTTGATCTTGTCATCAAGCTGTTCGGCCATGCGATCCATGGCCGAAGCCAGCATGGCAACCTCTCGGGATGGTGAGCGCTTGTGGTTGATCAGCATCCGCTGGCTGAAATCCCCGTTGGCATACTGCTCGGCGCTCCGGGTCATTTCCTCAAGGGGCCGGCTGATATTGCCGACGACGAGAAAGGTAACGATGAACGCAACCACCAACGCGCAGAGAGTGCCGATGACGATCTTGGTATTGATGTCGCCCAGGGCGGCGTCAATGGCAACCACCGGTACTGCGACACGCAGCACGGCATCAACGCCGCCGGGGCCGGCCCCGCCTCCATCCACCGCCGCAGGCGCCGGCACAGAGAGGCCGATGGCGGCGTAGAGCATACGCTCGTTGAGGGTATTGCTGAACCGCAGCGAAAAACCGGTTTCCCCGGCAAGGGCGGCGGCCACTTCCGGGCGCGACCGATGATCGTCCATATTGGCTGGGTTTTCCTTCGTATCGGCAACCACCCGACCGTCGGCACGGATCACCGTGATCCGGGTGTTGGCAGCACGCCCGGAGTTGACGGCAAACGCGCGCAGACGTTCACTGTCACCGGCTTCGAGCAGGCCTTCAACCACGGATTTCAGCAACTGCGCCCGCTGCTCAAGATCACGACTCAGTTCGCTGAGGTAAAATCGATCGATGGAACGGCTCCCGTTCCAGGCCACCGCCGTAATCGTCAGGACGATGATGCCAAGCGTAACCGGCAAAATCTGCCAGAACAATTTCCGTTGCCCGATGATCATAGCCCGCTCCTTACGCTGCCGCGCGAAAACGATAACCGACGCCGCGAACCGTCTCAATCATCTGTCCGGAATCGCCGAGTTTTTTGCGTAACCCGAAAATCTGTACGTCAATTGCCCGGGGCGTGATCAGGAAATCATACCCACGCACCGAATCGATAATCTGCTGACGCGTAAACACCCAACCGGGTTTTCCCGCAAGCAAGACGAGGATCCCGAACTCGGTCATGGTCAACTGCAGCACTTCTCCCGCGAGCCGCACCTCATGCCGGCCTTTGTCGATCTGCAGGTCATCGATGACAATGGTTGTCTGGTCGTCGTCTTGCGCGTATTTGTCTTTTTCGAAGCCGCGGCGTAAAACCGCCTTGATTCTGGCGATCAACACCTTCGGGCTGAACGGCTTGGTGATGTAATCATCGGCGCCGTACCCTAGTCCGGCAACCACGTCTTCCTCCTCGCCTTTGGCGGTCAGCATGATCACCGGAAGGGAATGGCCGCCGCGGCTGCTTTTGGCCCTGATTCGCTCACAGACCTCCAGCCCGCTCATGCCGGGCAACATCAGATCGAGCAACACGCAATCGATGTCTTCTTTCGCCAGAAAATCAAGCGCTTCCTCACCGCTGTCGGCGCAGGTTACGTGAAACCCGGCCTTGATCAAATTGTAGCTGACCAACTGCTGAATGGCAGCCTCATCCTCAACAATCAAAACATGTACTTTTCCCATACGCTCTACCCGTTTTGCCCATTCAGATCCAAGGAGGCATCGCTCTCCTTCCTCTACGGTCTGTCGCCCGGGACCATCCGGCACACGTTGCCATGGTTCAGCATTTTCTTGGCACCCGCAAGTTTTTTTACGGTCGATAACACAATCCTAATCAAGCCATAATCGACCGCAAACAAATCCGTTCTAAGGTATGCGCACGATAACGGAAGCGGTAGTAACCGGAACGCCATAAAGGGACCTTGATGAGCTCATACTATACATTCCACCTGGAACTCGACAAACTGAACAAGAAGCTACTCAACCTGACGGCCATGGTTGAAGATCGCGTCCGCCGGGCGGCAGCAGTCATCGAGACCCATGACCAGGAGCAGTCGCAGTCGATCATCCGCTCCGATTATGAAATCGACGAGGCGGAAATCGACATCGAGGAGGATTGCCTGAAGATCCTTGCCTTGCATCAACCGGTGGCCGGCGACCTACGATTCATCATCACCGTCATCAAGGTGAATAACGAACTTGAGCGCATCGCCGATACCGCGGTGAGTATCGCCAACCGAGTGTCATCCATCGACCGTTCACCGAGCCGTGAACTGATCAAGGGAATCGATTTTTCAGAGATGTCGATGCTGGCCAGCAAGATGCTCAAAATGAGCCTCGATGCGCTTGTCAATCGTGACGCGGCGCTGGCCCGCCAGGTGTTCGTGATCGATGACGAAGTCGACGCCCATCGTAACCGAGTCTATCACGAGATCAAGGAACTCATCAAACTGCACCCGCAACACCCGGGCGGGCTGATCAACACCTATCTCCTCGCCCGTCACCTGGAACGGATCGCCGACCGGGCAACGAACATTGCCGAGGAAGTAATCTACCTGGTCGAAGGGGTGATCACCCGGACCATTTCTTAACGACTGCGTGCACCCCGGTAACGATTCATGATCTACCCGATACTTCTGCCGGTCATTCTCTTCACCGCCGCGGCGGCTTTTGCCGCCGGTCGCTTCCGGTCGCTCAAGGTAGCCCGGCCGACCGGCGGGATTGTCGGGCTGCATTCATTACCAAGCCACTACGGGATGCTCACTGCTCTCACTGGGCTACTGCCGGCGCTGCTGCTTTACGGCATCTGGGTGTCGGTGGAAACCAGCATCGTCGATCGCCGGGTGATCAATGAACTCCCGGCGTCATTACTGATGGATACCGCTGCAAGCCAGTCTCTGGTCCTCAACGATGTCAAGAATCTCCTGTCCGGTGGAATCACCGTCAATCTCAGTGATGACGTCGCCGCCGCCGCTGAGAGCTACCAGAAAATCCGGGAGCAGTACCGATCGGCGGTAACCCTGCTGGTTCTTCTCGTTTCAACCGGTTTGAGTCTTTTCATGTATCGGCGCATCAGGCCGACGCTTCGGGCCCGCAACCTCGTCGAGGGTATCGTTCGGACGATGTTGTTGCTCTGCTCCGGCATCGCCATTCTGACGACACTAGGCATCGTCCTGTCGGTACTGTTTGAATCCATTCGTTTTTTCAAGATCATCCCGCTGCAGGACTTCCTGTTCGGACTCACCTGGAGCCCCCAGATGGCGATCCGGGCCGATCAGGCCGGTTCATCGGGCGCATTCGGCGCTGTCCCGATTTTTGCCGGCACCTTTATGATCGCTGCCATCGCGATGCTGGTGGCCATTCCAATCGGTCTGCTGTCGGCCATTTATCTCTCCGAGTTCGCCAGCCGGCAATTCAGGACCGTGGTCAAACCGCTGCTGGAAATCCTGGCCGGCATCCCCACCGTCGTCTACGGTTTTTTTGCCGCCCTCACCGTTGCCCCACTTATCAGAGACCTGGGAGGATTTTTCGGCTTATCGGTGGCCTCCGAGAGCGCGTTTGCTGCCGGACTGGTCATGGGTATCATGATCATCCCGTTCGTTTCTTCATTGTCTGATGATGTTATCCATGCCGTTCCGCAAGCACTGCGCGACGGCTCGTACGGCCTTGGCGCGACGAAATTCGAGACGGTCCGCTATGTGATTTTCCCCGCCGCGCTGCCGGGCATTGTCGGCGGCATTCTGCTCGCCGTTTCCCGAGCCATCGGCGAAACCATGATCGTTGTCATGGCCGCCGGTCTGGCCGCCAATCTCACCGCCAATCCGTTCCAAGCGGTGACGACGGTCACCGTACAGATCGTCACCCTGCTGGTCGGTGACCAGGAATTTGACAGCCCGAAAACGCTCGCAGCATTTGCGCTCGGCCTGGTGCTGTTCGTCTTTACGCTGATCTTGAACGTCATCGCCCTGCGCGTCGTCAGAAAATACCGTGAGCACTATGAATGAAACCATGAAACAACCGGGAAGTGACGTGAACCCCGCTGACGCACAGTCGTCGTTTTCCGTCGCCTTCAACAAGCGGCTCAAGCGACGCTACCGGGCCGAGCAACGGTTCAAGAAACTGGGCCTGCTGGCTATCTTTACGGCACTCAGCTTTCTCGGATTTCTGCTGGTAACCATCATCGGCGGCGGCTACACGGCATTTCAACAGACCTTTATCAAACTCGACATCCATTTCGACAAACAGGCGTTTACCGAGGAGGATCTGCTGCGGGCCGATTACCAGGGCCTCGTTCGGGCTTCGCTTTCCGAACTGTTCCCGGAAGTAACCGGGCGCCAGGAGCGCCGCCAGCTTAACGACCTGGTCAGCATCGGCGCCTCATTCAAGCTGCTGAACATGGTTCAGGAGAACCCGCGGCTGATCGGCGCCAGGCAGCAGATCTGGGTGCCGGCCAACGACGATGTCGACATGCTGCTCAAGGGTAAAATCGATATGGAACAGCCGGAAACGAGCCGTCGCATCAAGGACCGGCAATACGAATGGATTACGAGCTTGCAGGATGCCGGCCGGATAGCCAAACGATTCAACACCGCCTTTTTCACCAGCGGTGACTCACGGGAACCGGAATTGGCCGGCATCAAGGGGGCAATCAAGGGTTCCTTTTATACGCTGATCATCACGCTGCTGCTGTCGTTTCCGATCGGTGTCGCCGCCGCCATTTACCTTGAAGAATTCGCTCCGGACAATACCTTTACCGCTTTTATCGAGGTCAATATCAACAATCTCGCCGCCGTGCCGTCCATCATTTTCGGCCTGCTCGGTCTGTCGATCTTTATCAGTTTCTGGGGTATCCCCCGATCCACCCCGCTGGTGGGCGGTTTGGTACTGACCTTGATGACCCTGCCGACCATCATCATCGCCGCCCGAGCCTCATTGAAATCGGTGCCGCCATCCATCCGGGAGGCAGCACTCGGGGTAGGCGCCTCAAATGTCCAGACCGTCTTTCATCACGTCCTGCCCCTGGCACTGCCCGGTATGCTCACCGGCACCATTATCGGCATGGCGCAGGCCCTCGGCGAAACCGCGCCGCTGCTGATGATTGGCATGGTCGCCTTTATCGTCGACATTCCCGGTGGATTCACCGATCCCGCCGCAGCGTTGCCCGTCCAGATATATCTCTGGGCGGACAGCCCGGAGCGCGCCTTCACCGAGAAGACATCGGCGGCAATCATGGTGCTGCTCGGCTTTCTTGTGGTGATGAATGCAGCTGCCGTCTTCATGCGGAAAAAATTTGAAATCAAATGGTGAAGTTTCGAACCTATTACCGATCAATCATGATCGGAGTAACCACAGCAAAAACCAACAATAAGGAGTAGATGATGAAAGCAACAGGATTGATTGCAGCAGGAGCATTACTCGCGCTGACGGCGTTGAGCACACCGGCCCAGGCCAACCGTGACTACATCGCCATCGTCGGGTCATCAACGGTATATCCGTTCTCAACCGTCGTCGCCGAACAATTCGGCAAAACCACCGCGTTCAAATCACCGAAAATCGAATCAACCGGTACGGGCGGCGGCTTCAAGTTGTTCTGTGGCGGCATCGGCATTGAACATCCGGATATCAGCAATGCGTCGCGCGCCATCAAAAAATCAGAAATGGAACAATGCATCGCCAACGGCGTCACCGACGTCGTTGAGGTAAAAATCGGTTACGACGGGATCGTCCTGGCCAACTCAAAAGCTGCCGCCCCGGTAACCCTGAGCCGCAAGGAAATCTTCCTTGCCTTGGCCAAGGAGGTTCCCGGACCGGATGGCGCCTTGATCGCCAACCCGAACAAGACCTGGAAAGACATCAATCCGGCGCTGCCCGATGTCGCCATTGAGGTGCTCGGGCCACCCCCCACTTCAGGAACCCGGGATGCCTTCGTGGAAATGGTGATGGAAGAGGCTGCCAAAGAGTTTGCCGCACTGGAAGAACTGAAGAAGGCGGATGCCAAAGCCCACAAAGCTGCAACGCAGAACGTCAGAGAAGACGGCGCCTACATCGAGGCAGGCGAAAACGACAACCTTATCGTCCAGAAGCTGCAGGCCAACCCGAACGCCTTTGGTATCTTCGGCTTCAGTTTCCTTGACCAGAATGGTGATGTGATTCAGGGGGCACAGATAGAAGGCCAGGAACCGACGTTCGACAATATCGCCGCCGGCAACTATCCGGTATCGAGGCCACTTTATTTCTATGTGAAGAAGGCTCATGTCGGCACGATTCCGGGGATTGAGGAATTTCTTGCCGAATTCACCAGTGAACGTGCCTGGGGACCGGAAGGCTATTTGACCGACAAAGGCATGATCCCGATGCCTGCTGCTGAGCGCTCCGCTTTTGCTGCAGATGTCAATGGGCTGAAAACGCTGGCCATGGAATAAGCTCAGGCTGCGGACGGCCATATGGTGGATACCGCGGTTCGCGCCCCATGCATCAGGCGCGAACCGCGACGATCGTTATCGGCACCACAGCAACAGGTAGTGTGATGAATAGTTCAACCACTGTTATTCAGCCGGTTTTCCCGGCCATTTCCGGACGTGAAGAGACCATGACAACCTCCGAACTAGATGCCCGCATCGAAACGACCGTCGGTAATCCGTATGTCGACAACCCGCGGATGACGTGCCGGGATGTGTTTGTCCATTACGGGGACGCCTGCGCGATCAAAAAGGTCAGCATCGATGTCGGCTGCAATGAGGTGCTGGCTATGATCGGGCCGTCAGGCTGTGGGAAATCCACGTTTTTGCGCTGTCTCAACCGGATGAACGACACCGTTGCCGGTTGCCGGGTCAGCGGTGAAATCAAACTCGACGACCTCGATATCTACCATCCCAGTGTTGATGTGGTGCCGTTGCGCGCCCGGGTCGGCATGGTGTTTCAGAAGCCGAATCCGTTCCCGAAATCGATCTATGATAATATAGCCTATGGGCCGAAGATCCATGGCCTGGTCGGCAATAAAGCCGAACTTGCCGAGATTGTCGAAACATCATTGAAAAAGGCAGGGTTGTGGGAAGAGGTCAAGGACCGGCTGAGTGAACCGGGAACCGGTCTGTCCGGCGGGCAGCAGCAACGGCTCTGCATCGCCCGGGCGATTGCCGTCAGCCCTGAAGTGATCCTGATGGATGAACCCTGCTCCGCCCTAGACCCGATCGCCACCGCGAAAATCGAGGAACTGATTGCCGAATTACGCACCCAGTATTCAATCGTCATCGTTACCCACGCCATGCAGCAGGCATCCCGAGTATCGCAGCGCACCGCCTATTTTCACCTTGGCAGCCTCGTCGAAGTCGGCCCCACTGAACTGGTCTTTACCAACCCGAAACACCAGCTGACCGAGGATTATATAACCGGTCGGTTCGGTTGATCCCCGCGACACCGCACACGCCGCTCGCGGAGCACCGCGTTGCTGCAGAGCGCCGCGGTAGTGTCGGCTAGCGTCCCTCCTGTTGCTCGTCTATCGCTCCATCTCCCGTATTCACACGGCTCCGGCAGCAATAAAAAGAGCACGTGCCCCGCTCTTCATTTGCGCAACTATCGGCCAATCCGTATAATAAAAGGCGAGACTCTATCAGTACCACCAGGTAATTACGATGGAAATCAGCCTTGTACAACACGCTCGGCAACGCCTGAAAGGGCCGGATATCGGCTACTTGACCATTGCCGCCGATCTGACGGTCACGTCTTTCAACGACCGAGCGACGGCCATTATCGGCATCGACCAGGGCCTTCTCCTGCACGCAAAGCTCACCTCTATCCTCAGTGACGACGAACGATTCCGTCCCCTCTTTGAGCGTCTCAACAAACCGTTGTCAGCCATTAAGGATGAGCAATTTTATCTGCCGAACTATCACCGAGGCCGCAGCGGCAGTTTTGAGGTGCGAATCGTTCGGATGCCGGATGGCGACAATCGGCTGCTCGGCTTCTACATCGGCCTGATCGACCGCTCCGAAGCCGTCTCAGCCAGGGCACTGGCGCTCAACTGCATTGCCGACGGCGTTTTCACCGTTGA
Organism: uncultured Desulfofustis sp.; assembly: GCA_964608305.1. Classification (GTDB taxonomy): domain Bacteria; phylum Desulfobacterota; class Desulfobulbia; order Desulfobulbales; family Desulfocapsaceae; genus Desulfofustis. The sequence goes on from CAZSOA010000032.1 coordinate 12,912, forward strand.
TCAGGAGATGAAGATCACGTCCTTCAATAAGGCGGCTGAAACGTTAACCGGTTGGACACAGGAAGAAGTGCTCGGAAGGCCGTGCAAAATCGTTTTCAAATCAAATATCTGCAGCGATGCCTGTGCGGTGTCGGCCTGCATCCTGAAGAATTGCAGCATCTTCCATGATCGCAATATCTTTATGGTACGCAAGGACGGCTCGTCGTTTCCTGCCAGCATCAGCGCTTCGCCGCTGATCGACGAGACCAACAGGATCATCGGCGGGGTCGAGTCGTTCAGGGATATCAGCGAATCGATCAAGAGCGACCTGATCATCAATGCCATCGCCGAAGGTGTCGTCACCTTCGATAAACATGGCACGATCACCTCGTTCAACCGCGGGGCAAGCGAAATCACCGGCTGGCTGGAGCAGGACGTCATCGGCCGATCCTGTGATGAATTGTTCTTTGCCGCCGACGGCGTCTCCGCCTGTCCGATCATCGACCGTACCGGGGAGCCCTGCACCATCGTCAATCAGGACGGATTCGCCACCGACAAGGATGGCTACAACCTGCCCATTTCGGTCTCCATCACGCCGATGCTCGACGCCGACGGCAAACCCACCGGCTGCGTCCAGACCTTCCGCGACAATACTGAGGCCCTGCAGAAAAAACTGATCCTCGACTCGGTCGCCGACGGCGTATTCACCGTTGACCGCAACTGGAAAATCACCTCTTTCAACCTGGCCGCCGAGATCATCACCGGCTGGGAGCGTGAGGAAGCGATCGGCAGCTTTTGCAGCGATGTTTTTCACTCATCGATCTGCGGGCGAAACTGTGCCATTGCCGAAAGCCTCTATACCGGCCGAGCGGTCACCAATCGTTCGATCACCATTGTTGATGCCGACGGGAAAAACAAGTCGATCAGCATCAGCGCCTCACCGCTCGTTGACATTGTCGGCAATGTCATCGGCGGGGTTGAGACCTTTCGGGACCTGTCCGTCGAAGAGACCCTGCGCAAGCAGGTCATGCAGCGCTATACGTTTGATGAGATCATCAGCAAAAGTCCGGCCATGCAACGCTATTTCCAAATCCTGCCGGATATTGCGATAAGTGACAGCACGGTCCTGATCCTTGGCGAAAGCGGCACCGGCAAAGGAATCCTGGCGGAGGCTATCGTCAACAGCTCGGCCCGCAGGGAGAAACCGTTTATTTCCGTGAACTGTGGTGCAATCCCTGAGACCCTGCTCGAATCGGAGTTGTTCGGCTATCGCTCCGGCGCCTTTACCGATGCCCGAAAAGATCGGGAAGGGCGGTTTGCCGCGGCCGCCGGCGGCACCATCTTTCTTGATGAAATCGGCGACATCCCTCACTCACTCCAGGTGAAACTGCTTCGCGTTCTCGAGGAACATGTCTACGAGCCACTCGGATCCAACGAATCGATCAAGGTGGATATCCGGGTCATCGCCGCCACCAACCGGGATCTGAAAAAAGCCGTCGAGGACGGACTGTTTCGCGATGACCTCTACTACCGGCTCAATGTGGTAAATATCAATCTGCCGCCGCTGCGCGACCGGCGGGAAGATATTCCCCTGCTGATCGACCATTTCGTCGACAAATTTCGCGCCGAAAAGAAAAAGGACATAGCCGGCGTCAGCGACGGCGTGTTGACGGTTCTGATGCACCATGATTTTCCCGGTAACATCCGCGAACTTGAGAATATTATCGAATACGCTTTTATCCTCTGTCCGGGAGGATTTATTCACGAAAACCATCTTCCCGACTCGTTCCAGCGCGACCAGGCCGGAGAGTTATGTGCTGCAACCACCGGCCAGGAGGGGTTGACCCTGGAACAGATCGAGAAACAGGCCATCCTTGGCTCCCTGCAGCGCAATAAATGGCGCAGGATGATCACCTGCCGCGAACTCGGTATTTCAAAGGATACCCTGCGTCGCAAAATTGAACGCTATGAGTTGGAGCATCCCCTGATCGATTGAGTCGTGCCTCAATAGCCATCCACCACCGGCACCGCTTCCCCCAAAAACCGCGCCCGGCGCCAAGCGCCGGGGACGGTTTTTTCCGGTGCGTTTCCCGTCTTCTGCGGGTCTCAGTTGGGAACGCGAATATCTTCGATCAGGTGCTGAATCTCCTTTGGCGGAGCTGCAGTAACGCTTGAAATACTGAAAGCAACAACAAAATTGATCAGTGCGCCGATGGCCCCGAACGCCTCGGGAGAAATACCGAACAACCAATTGGCCGGGATATTTGCCGCCATCTCCGTGCCCGGGATAAAAAACCAGCCCTTGAACCAGAAGATATAAAGCAGGGTTCCCGACAGTCCGGCAAGCATCCCACAGACTGCTCCGATATTATTAATTTTTTTCGAGAAGATACCCATCATCAAAGCCGGAAAGATTGATGAGGCGGCCAGACCGAAGGCCAACGCCACCACCTGTGCGGCAAAACCGGGCGGATTCAAGCCGAGATAACCGGCCAGGACAATCGCTCCAGCCATGGCAATACGACCGGCCAGTATTTCTGTTTTGTCGGAGATCCCGGGAGCGATTACTCCCTTGAGAAGGTCATGGGAGATCGCCGATGAAATGGCCAGCAGCAGTCCGGCTGCCGTCGACAGGGCGGCGGCGATGCCACCCGCTGCGACCAATGCAATGACCCAGTTCGGCAAACGGGCAATCTCCGGATTGGCAAGGACCATGATATCCTGATCGACCTTGACCATCTCGTTGGCCTCGCCTTTTACGTAAGTGATGCGGCCATCACCATTTTTATCTTCAAACTGCAGCAGGCCGGTCTTTTCCCACGTTTTAAACCATTCGGGGCGATCTTCGTAAACAAGATACTGCCCCGGTTCGGGCTCAATTGTCTTCGTAAAATTGTAGAAGGCCATGGCGCCGACCGCCGGAGCCGTCGTGTAAAGCAGCGCGATGAATACAAGAGCCCATCCGGCCGAGGAACGGGCATCACGCACCCGGGGCACGGTGAAGAACCGGGTAATGACATGGGGCAGCCCGGCGGTGCCGATCATCAGCGACAGGGTGAAGAGAAAGATGTTGAACATTGACCCCTTGCGTTCGGTATATTCACCGAAACCGAGGTCAACCAGGGTCTTGTCGAGCCGCTCCAGCAGATAACCTCCTCCATCGGTCAGCGAGCCGCCCAGCCCAAGCTGCGGTACCGGGTTCCCGGTCAACTGCAGGGAGATAAAGACCGCCGGGACGGTATAAGCAAAAATCAGTACACAATACTGGGCGATCTGGGTATACGTGATGCCCTTCATACCGCCTAGAACGGCATAGATGAAGACAATAGCCATGCCGACGAACAAACCGACCTCAAACGGCAGTTCGAGAAACCGGGAGAACGCAACACCAATACCTTTCATCTGACCAATGACATAGGTCAGCGACGCGACGATCAGGCAGATGACAGCGACGATCCTAGCCGTCTGCGAATAGTAGCGATCGCCGATAAACTCCGGCACGGTGAATTTTCCATATTTACGCAGATACGGCGCAAGCAGCATCGCCAAAAGGCAGTAACCGCCGGTCCACCCCATCAGAAAGACCGAGGCATCATAGCCACTGAAGGCGATCATGCCGGCCATCGAGATGAACGAGGCGGCCGACATCCAATCGGCCCCGGTCGCCATGCCGTTGAGTACCGGATTGACCCCCTTTCCGGCCACGTAAAACTCACCGGTGGTCGTCGCTCGTGCTTTGACGGCTATGACGATATACAAAAGGAATGTTGCACCAACAACAAGATAGGTCATCATTTGCAGGCTCATCGCTCTTCCCTCCACTAGTCTTCCTGAACTTTGTATTTCCGGTCGAGCGCATTCATCCGAGCGGCATAGAAGAAAATCAGCGCGACAAAGATGTAAATGGAGCCCTGTTGGGCAAACCAGAAACCGAGTTTGTACCCACCAATCTGGATTCCGTTCAGGGCATCAACGAACAGAATGCCGCAGCCGTAGGACACGACGAACCAGACAATGAGACACGTGATCACCAGGCGAATGTTTGCCTGCCAATAAGCAGCTTTATCGGACATTCTTTTTCCTCCTCGTTTGGGTAACGACGGTAAACGACTCGACTGCCGCATCCAGTGCAACCGACTTCACCGTACAACCGAAGACTTCCGGTTCTACCCGGTGAAGTTCATCCATCCGTCTTTGTTCATTACGGCACGAAGCCGCACACCTGGCTGGAGACCATACCCTATCCGCGGCAGGCTTTTCTCACCGTTTTTGCCGCCGGGTACAAGCGCGGAGACCGTGCTCGCAGTCGGGAGAAAAAAGACTATCGCAAACCTGGTATGACCAGTTACAATAATTAGTATCATACATCTTGATGATTAGCAAATATAATTCTGAACGTTTGAGGATATATTTTATTTATCTGTTTTATTAGTTATTTAAAAACATGCTTGGCAACATCAACTGACTAGCAAAACTGCAGACCTGCCATGCTTACAACCAAAACGATCAATCAAACTCGCCCTGGTAAGTCCAGACTAGGCAAAAAATATATCATTATTACTGATATATCACAATAGATATTTTTATTTTGACGGGCGGCACGGGCACTCACCGGCCTTCCGCTGACGCACCCCGCTCACTTCCCCGACCCCCATGACTGGAAGTTCCAACGAAGCATGAACATCATGCCAAAGCCGGCCCGGGCGGTTCTGTCGGAGGCCGCATCGCCCGGATACAAACGCCTGATTTATTTATGGGAACCTTGTAAAATTGCCATTTCGTCCAATCTCATCGTTGCGCAATCACATTTTATCCTCGGAATATCATGTATATGCCTGCGGTAAAATTCTCTTGCGCGCCTCGATCTTGAACGAAATTTCGAATTTTTCAAGGCCCCCTTATATGTATAAAATTTTCGCAGAAAAACCCTGCAGCGCGCAGGAACGTGCGAACAAAGCAGCTCTGTGAACGACTCAGACCCGGTAGTGACCGGCGCGATAAAGATCTCTGAGATTGTCGATTCCACCAGAGCGGAACTTTTTAATCAACCAGAGAAACAGACAGGCAGACTGCACAGCGTCTGCAAAGGCGTTATGCGAGTTATACTGCGGCAGACCGTATCGGCGACTGAGATCAGCCAGGCGGTAGCTCTGCGGAGCGGCCGCCTGGCTGAAATAGCCTTGGCGAATCCGGTTGAATCCCTGGGCCATCCGCATTGTATCGATGCCCGGGTTCGACAGGATGCCGCCCATAGTGATCCAGGTTGCACGGTTGAGAAAAAAGACATCGAGATCGAGATAGTGTCCCACGATAAGCGATGTGCCGATAAATTCGACAAAATCGGGCAGAATATCGCCTATGACCGGCGCTGATGCCAACTGAGCCGGCGCCAGACGATGAATAGCGGTTGAACCGGTGCGGGTCAACACCTTCGGCCGCACCACCTGGTAAAACGTGTCGCTGAAATCAATCTGCAGGTTACTGATCCGGACTGCACCGATGGAAACAATGTCGTCATGCCGGCGATTAAGCCCGGTCAATTCGGTATCAAACGCGACAAACGACAACTCGGTCAATGATCGGGATTGGCGAAATTCGGAAAAATACCGATGATTTTCAACCAGCAACGGGTGGGGGCGGCGAAACCAGGTGCGCGGATTAAGCCAATACATGGTTGTGATTGCCGTCCGTTCTCAAGAGGCTGGGAACATGGTTTCCAAAATCGCCTGCAATCGCTCCAGTACCCGAAAACTTTCTTTGAGCGTACGCCGCTCCAGATCGGTGAGATCAGCGGGATCGATATAGTTGTCCGGCAGAATCCCTTCCTCGAGTTGATCGAGTTGATGCAATAGCCGCAATTGCATGAGTAGTTCATAGCTGCCGATGGCGGATTTGGCCACGTGCCGGTCAAGATGGCCTTCATCGGCCAGCACGCGAAACCGGGCCAGAGTGTTGGTCTCCTTGATGCCGTGTTTCAAGGAAAGAATCCGAGCAACATCGACATACGGCGCGATCCCCTTGTGTTTGATATCGAGCCGGTTTTTATATTCACCGTCCTTTTCGACAATCAGATTGCGGAAAAACGACAACGGAGCTCGATTGGTCAACGCCTGACGGGCCAGATGGTAGAGGAAAATATCCTGCCGCCTGGTCTTTTCGACCAGGTGCGTCCGCAACATTTCTGCCAGCCCGGCATCACCGAAACCTGCTTTAAAATCAAAGAAAATGGTGGCTTGCAGCACCTCCTGCGGGCTGGACCTACCGATCCAGGAAGAAAAATAATTACACCAGACAGACAGGGGCTGACACCAGCGCGGGTTACGCGCCATGATCTCACCGGGGCAGGGTGGGTACCCGCAATTGATCAGGTGATGAGCGGCCAACTTGGCAAACTCGGCGAAGTAGCGCTGTGCTTCCCGGGTTTCGTGATCGCCCTGCGGATCAGCGTAGATCAGCGCGTTATCCTGGTCGGTTTTGAAGGTCTGTTCGCGCCGCCCTTCGCTGCCCATCAGCAACCAGCAGTAGGGAAGCGGCGGAGCTCCCAATTCTTTTTCGAGCAGGCTCAGCAGCTTGGATAAAATATGATCGTTGATGATGGCGATCATCCGGGTGATATGGCTGGCCTTGCCGCCCTCTTTGAGCAGACTCCTGATCACATCCGGTGTTTTCTGGGCCAGTGGATATAAGCCGACGATCTGTTCCTGATCGACGATCTCCTTGAACAGGTAGTAGGGCGAATTCCCCTGCAAGGACATAATATCACTCGACGTGACGACCCCGGAGATCCTGCCGCCCTGTTCAACCGCCAGATGATGGATGCCCCGGCTGAGCATGGTGAGCAGCACGTCGAAACACAAAGATTGCGACAACACCTTCTGCACCGGGCTCGACATGATCTCACGAACCGGCCGGTGAAAGTCCAGTCCGGCAGCAACCACTTTGAAACGCAGATCTCGATCGGTGATGATCCCGATCACCTCGCCGGTTTTGTCAGGCGAATGGATGAGCAGCGAACCGATCCGCTGCTTCGACATGAGCAAAGCGGCCTCCTGAATGGTCGTCTCCGCACCGACCATAACCGCAGCCTTGCGCACGATGTCGCCGACGGTATTGCTAAACAGGAGCAGATCGTCGCTGGTTCGCCGTTTCAGCTTATGCTGCCGCAATTCGTTATAGGCAGTATGAACAAGTTGATCGGAGAAATCTTTCAGGTAGTAGCTGGCAAAAAGCGGCTGGGTGTCGAGCAGGTCAAGAAACTGTTTTTTCGGCAATAACAGGCAAAAGGTATCCTCCACCGTTTCCACGTCAACATTGGCCCGGGATTGCTGGATGATGCCGTGCGCACCGAAAAACTGGCCTTCGCCTCGCAGATCGAGCAGTGAGACAACACCATGTTCATCGACAATATGTTTACTGACAGCACCGCTTTGGATGAGATAGAGGTAGTTGACTTCAGACTCTCCGGTCACCAGAATCCGGGTTCCTTTCGGGTAAAAATCCAGTTTGCAATGGCGGGCGAGACGCTTGAGCAGCGCTTCATCCAGCTGGTCGAACGGCACCGTTTTCTGAAGGTAGGCGACGGCCATTTCCGGATCGGCGCAGAATTGTTGCTTTCTGTCGGTAATCGCCATGCCCCGTCTCCTGCCTTTTAATGAAAATCCGTTTATTCTCGAAAACTCAGCTCGTCGATGTCGGCCAACTCTGTCTGTGACTGCAGTGCCGCGGCCTGATCGGCCTCGCTCGGCGGCAGGCTTGAGTTGCACGCTTGGTTGCGGCGCCCCGTCACCGGGGGGCATACCGCGTACTCCGCAAGACTCACCATATTCTACCCGCTGTCAATTATCGGTGCAAAACAAAGTCGAGGACTGCACCGAAACACGGCGGCCCGGAACATGAAGCAGGCTGATCACCGGAACATTATGGGTACACCATCAAGAATCAACACCTCAGACGCCCCTGCCATCGATTCGTCATAGACACCTGACTAATTGACGCTGGACAAAAAATATGCGACAACTCTTCATTACCATGCTTGATTTTCACGTATTCAACCGGTACCGAGCCAGCCATGAAAAATTGTACCGTTATCGGCGGTGACGCCGCCGGCATGAGCGCTGCTTCGCAGGTCAGACGACGGGCCCCGGAGATGGAAATTACCGTCTTTGAACGAGGCCCGCATACATCCTATGCCCTCTGAGGGCTACCATATTATGTCGCCGGTCTGGTCGACACGGAACAGAAGCTCATAGCAAGGACTCCTGAGACTTTTGCGGAAAAGATGGACATAACGGTCCACACTCGCCATGAGGTTACCCGTATCGATATCCCCGAACGCCTTCTCGAAGGCCAGGATCTGGTAACGGGACGTTCATTTCAGCACCGATTCGAGCACCTGGTGATCGCCACCGGCACCAGACCGGTCCGCCCATCCCTTCCCGGTATTGATGCCGACAATATTCATCACGTCAATTCGCTGCCCGGCGGGATCGCACTGAAACAGGATATCCAGGCGAGACGCCCCGAATCGGCAGTGATCATCGGTGGTGGCTATATCGGTATCGAAATGGCCGAGGCCATGGTTCTCAGAGGTCTGTCGGTATGCCTGATCCAGCGCGGCACCCAGGTGCTGCCGTCACTTGACCCTGAACTTGCGACAATTGTCGGAACCACCATGGAGAAACATGGGGTCATGTTGTGCCTGAACCATAATGTTACCGGTTTTGCAACTGAGGACAGCAGAGCGGTGCGGGTCATCACCGACCAAGGTGAACGCCGGGCCGACCTTTTCGTACTCGGGCTTGGCGTGCAACCGAACAGCGAACTGGCGGCCGCTGCGGGCATTCCACTCGGCCCGAAAAACGCCATAGTCGTCAATGAACGGCAGCAAACCGAACGACCTGATATCTGGGCAGCAGGCGACTGCGCGCAAACATACCACCTGGTCGCCCGCCAACCGGTGCATGTCGCATTGGGCACCGTCGCCAATAAACAGGGCCGGATTGCCGGCATCAACCTCAGCGGCGGCAGTGAATCATTTCCCGGCGTCGTCGGTACGGCCATCACCAAGTTCATGGATCTCGAGATCGCCAAGACCGGCTTGAACGAGCGGGAGTTACAGGAATTCGGCATACCCTACGTTACCGGCCTTGTTGAAGCACGAACCCTGCCCCGCTACTACCCGGGGTCAGCACCATTGTCGCTGAAAATTCTTGCCCACAAAGAATCAGGCCGTCTGCTCGGCGCCCAGATCGTTGGCGGTGCCGGCGCCGGTAAACGAATTGATGCCGTGGCTGTTGCGCTCCACGCGAACTTTGGGCTCGAGGACCTGCTCTACCTTGACTTTGCTTATGCCCCGCCGTTTTCCGGCGTCTGGGAACCGCTGGTAATCGCGGCTCGAATCGCGTTGAAAAACCTTTAAACCGCCGCCCGTCTTCCCAGCCGTCCTGGACCGTGTTATGCCAGGATCTCGCCGGTTATTACGGGGAGATGCCATGACGCACAGAAGGGGCATACGATGAACAACCAGACACCTTCAAAACATGAACGGCCACGCATCCAAATCAACCCACCGGTCTTTTTTTCCGCAGCGATTCTGATCGTTGTTTTCGTCATCGCGACGATCATCGCGCCGGTGCAGGCGGGCGCCCTGTTTTCACAGGTCCAGGAATGGATCAGCCATACGGCAGGCTGGTTCTATGTTCAGGCCGTTGCCGCCTTTCTGCTCTTTGTCGTCCTGCTGGCGCTCTCACGCTACGGCCGGATCAAACTCGGCCCCGATCACAGTGAACCGGATTACAGCTATCTCTCCTGGTTTGCGATGCTGTTTTCCGCGGGCATGGGTATCGGCCTGATGTTTTTCGGCGTAGCGGAGCCCGTCATGCATTATATGAGTCCCCCTGTCGGCGACGCAGCCACCGTCGAAGCGGCCCGGGAAGCCATGAAGATTACGTTTTTCCACTGGGGGGTTCACGCCTGGGCTATCTACGCGGTGATCGCCATCTCACTTGCCTACTTCTCCTATAGGCACGACCTGCCGCTGACCATCCGCTCGTCGCTCTATCCGCTGATCGGCGAGCGAATTCACGGGCCCATCGGTCATGCCGTCGATGTCTTCGCCATTCTTGGAACCATGTTCGGCGTCGCCACCTCGCTCGGCTTCGGCGCCATGCAGGTCAATGCAGGCCTCACGTACCTGTTTGACCTCCCCAACTCCGTCATCGTCCAGATACTCTTGATTGCCGTGATCACCTGCATTGCCGTCGTTTCCGTGGTTCTCGGTCTGGATGGCGGCATTCGCCGGCTCTCCGAATTGAACATGGTCCTCGCCGTCACGCTGCTTGCCTTCGTACTGATCGCCGGGCCAACGGTCTATCTGCTCCAGGCCCTGACCCAGAATGTCGGCTCCTACCTCTCTGATGTCGTCAACAAAACCTTTAACCTCTATGCCTATGATCCGACCGGCTGGATCGGCGGCTGGACCCTGTTTTACTGGGGTTGGTGGATCGCCTGGGCGCCGTTTGTCGGCATGTTCATCGCTCGCGTCTCTCGCGGCCGAACGATCCGCGAATTTGTTTGTGGTGTCCTGCTCGTACCAGTCGGCTTCACCTTCATGTGGATGACGTTCTTCGGCAACACCGCCCTGCACATGATTATGGTTCGCGGCATCAGTGAGTTGGGCGATGCCGTTGCCGCCGACACCACCATGGCCCTGTTCAATTTCTTCGAACACCTGCCGCTAACCAGTCTGGTGTCATTTCTCGCGACGATACTGGTGGTCACCTTTTTCGTCACCTCTTCGGATTCCGGCTCGCTGGTTATCGATATGCTCGCCTCCGGTGGAGAAGACGATGCCCCGGTCTGGCAACGGATCTTCTGGGCAATCAGCGAAGGGCTGGTCGCCGCAGCCCTGCTGCTGGCCGGCGGTCTCGGCGCCCTGCAAACCGCATCCATAGCCAGCGCCCTGCCGTTCACCATGATTATGCTGTTGATGTGCTGGGGATTGTTTCGAGCGCTTCGCATCGAGGTCGTCAAGCGGTCGAGCATCCGCGATGCGGTGTTGATGCCGTCGGTCACCAAAAAGCCGGTCTCCTGGCAGAAGCGCCTGAACAGCTTGCTGCACCAGCCAACCGAACAGGAAGTACGCACCTTTATTCGCACCGTGGCTGACCCCGCCTTGCAGAACGTGGCTGCCGAATTCGAAAAACGCACCATCAACGCCCGGGTCGACCGTGGCAAAGACGGACGCATCTGGCTCGAGGTGTTCCACGAGGACGAGATCGACTTCTTTTACTCGATTCGCCCCCGCCCCTACACACCACCCGCATTTGCCATGCGCGATACGGCAAAGCGTCGAGGCGAACAAATGCAGTTCTTTCGAGCTGAGGTGCATCTGAGTGAAGGCGGTCAGGATTATGATCTGATGAACTGGACTGAAGAGCAGATCATCACCGACGTAATCGATCAATATGAAAAACACCTGCATTTCCTGCAGGCAGTCCGCTGATGCTCAGAGAAATCCACTTCCTTCGCAGTATTGCCGGACGATGTATGACGATATCTCGCCTGCCGCCGACATTCCGGTGCGATCGATGGGCCGCTTTGTTGTTCATTAGCTTTATCGTCGTCCTGCTCTCCGCACCCCCCATCGCATTGGGAGCCGGCGCGGAAGACCGGCAAGACGGGAAGTCGAGCGCAGAAAACAAGAGTGGCTTTTTCGGCATTGACTGGGACAATCTGGACGACTGGCATCAACGGATATCAGAAACGATTGCCAACCCGGTTGAACGACTTGATCGGTTTTTCGGTGACGAACGTCTCGACAATGAAGATCGGCGTTCGCGACTTCGCACCGGTATTGGCCTGAAATACAAGCAGGACGGAGGCGTATCGATCATCAGCGACTTCAACCTCAGGTTGGCCCTGCCCCACCTGGAAGATCGACTGCATCTGTTCATTGATGAACTGGTTAAAGAGGACGAACCGGACAACCTGGATGGCCTGGAATCCGATGACGACTCCCGGCCGGAAACGGGGCTGCGCTATATTTTCGTGCACAACGAGCAGCGCTCTCTCAATACCGACGTCGGCATCAGGTTCAGCTCTTCACTGCAAGTATTCAACAGGATTCGTGGCCGGCTGATTATCCCCGTTCAGCACTGGCAATTGCATCTGGTGCAGTCGGTAGCTTGGTTCACCTCCGACGGTTGGACGGAAACATCGGAGATAAGTTGGAATCGACCGTTACCCGACAACTATCTGTTTCGTGCAACAAGTAAACTGACATGGGAGGAACGCACCAGCGGCGTTACGCCGGCCCAAACCTTCATCCTGTTCAAAGAATTAGACGAGGACCGCGGCTTTCGCCTGATGCTTTCCGGGAGGTGGACAGAGACACCACATACCGAAGAAGCAGCCTACACAACGCGCCTATCCTACCGCCAGCGGCTCCATGAGCAATGGTTGTTCTTCGAGCTTGCCCCCGGTATTGAGTTCCGCCAGACCAGGGATTATGAAGCCAACCCGTTTCTGCTCGGCAAACTTGAGGTGATCTTCAGCACCGATTGATTGCTTGTCTTGAGCAATCAACCCTGAGCAGACGGCAACACTGGTGCCCCGTGCTCCGGCACGTACAGCAGGCCGATACCAAAACCGCACTGATTGTCAGCCGTAACAAATTCTTCAACAGCGGCAAGCGGCTTGAGTCGTTTCCAGAGGTGATAGACCTGATTGGTCGGCAACGGTTGTTTTTCGAGGATGTCGTGGAAACCGATCAGCCCGCCCGGACGAACGAGGCCGCTATAATCCTGGTAATCGGCGGTTACGCCTGTCTCGGTATGATCTCCGTCGATGAATAAAAAATCCACCGGCTCTCCCTGCAACTCATCGATCACCCGTTGACGAAAAACCGGATCGTGAGAATTCCCACTGAGCAAGGTTACCCGGCACCGTGAACCAGGTGGTGGAAAACGGCTGAACAGCGGTTCCTGATGTCGCAGATCGATCAGATCGCAACTGATCACCCGTTCACGGGCAAGGGCCGACCAGATCAATGCAGTGCCGCCGGAAGCAGTACCGATTTCAAGGATGATCCGCGGCTTGATGGCGGCCACGGCCCGGGCCAGCCGGGTAATCTCGGTCGGAATCTGCAGGGTTTTCACCCGCATGTACCCGCCGCCGCCGAAATTCATCGCCCAATCAACCACCTCGTCAAGCCCGCGCGGGGCGGCATGATATTCGTCGAGGCGGCGGAAGGCCCACCGGGCATGAAACGGCTGCCGTATCAGCCGGCTCAGCGTTTTCAGTGTCATCACAGCGTGCGGTCCGAGACGAATCAGGCGGGCAGATCCCGTGGTTCCATATAGGGCCCGAGGATCATATCCTTGTAGCCGAGCCCGGCCGGGATTCGCGGATACAAAACCTCATCGACATCGGTGATTATTTCAAGAAACGACGGCCCGGTGGCAGCAACAAACTGCTCGAGACCGTCACGAAGCTGCTCTCGCGCTTCTACCCGGGAACTGAAAGAGAACCCCATCTCTTTGGCGACACGGGCAAAGCTGACCGGAGTGATCTTTTTTGTACCGACATGGGCGCCCCCGTAGGCGATATCCTGGATATTGCGCACCATACAGTCGCCGTGGTTGTTGAGCATCAGGATCTTGATCGGTAACTGGTATTTACCGACAGTGAATAACTCGCCCAGATTCATCAGCAGGCTCCCATCACCATCGATGGCGATCACGACCGCCTGCGGATTGGCGTACTGAGCCCCGATGGCGGCCGGCAACCCAAATCCCATGGTTCCGTATCCACCTGACGTAAGAAATGATTTCGGCGCCAACGTGGTCAGGTACTGGGCGGCGAACATCTGGTGATTGCCCACCCCGGTAGTTACAAT